>NZ_CVTN01000065.1:523132-583474 GCF_900004915.1 Pseudomonas sp. 31 R 17 | reverse complement strand
CAAGCCTGCGTTCGGCCAGCGTGGTTTAACGGGGCGCCTGAGATCAAGATCAAAAGCAGATCAAGATCAAGAGCGGCTCGCTTCGCATCGTGGTGGTTACGGTTGGGCGCTACAGAGTTGTGTAGATGCCTATGCCCCGATAGCGGCGCATCAGTCAACACATTCGGTGACTGACACACCGTCATCGGGGGCAAGCCCCCTCCCACATTTTGAATGGAGTACAGATTTTAAAAAGAGACAAATGACAATAATTCTCGATATCATTCGCGACCTTTCCAAGCCGTGCTGCGTCAAGAAGGATATCCATGTCTCGTCCCAAGCCCGACCCATTGTCGGCCGATGCCTGTCGCGGGTTCTATGCAGATATCCTGCATTTCCTGCGCAAACGCACGGACAACGCCAGTGACGCGGCGGATATGACCCAGGATGTGTTTACCCAATGGCTGGACTACCGCGACCGGGCCAAGGTCGAGCAGCCACGGGCGTTTCTGTTTCAGATGGCGCGCAACCTGCTGCGCGATCACTGGCGTAAACAGCAGGTACGCCGCAGTGTCCACGCCGATTCGGCCGACGCCCCCACCGAAGCCGTCACCGACGAGCAAAACGAGCCCATGGCCGCCGCGCTGCGCATCCAGCGCCTGGAACACTTGAAAGAAGTCCTCGCCGAACTCTCGCCGCGCCGGCGCGAAGCCCTTATGCTGCATCGCTTCGAAGGCTTGAGCCAGGCACAGATCGCCGCGCGCATGGGCATTTCGACGAGCATGGTGGAAAAGCACATCGCCTTTGCCCTGCTGCATTGCAAGCGACGTCTTCAACCTGACCCCGGCACGGAGCAGTCCCAATGAGCCGCCAGAGCGACCTCGACGCGTTGGACATCGAAGCGAGCGATGCCATCGATGCCCAAGCCGCCAGCTGGTTTGCACGCAACCGCAGCGACGCGGACCGTGTCGACCGCAAGGCCTTCGCCGCCTGGCGGGCCAACCCGGCCCATGCGCGCGCCTATGCCGAATTCGAGCAATTGTGGACCGACCTCGCCCAGTTGCAGCCATTGAACAAACCCTTGGCGCTGCCCCGGCGCAAACCGGTATGGCGCCCCGCGCTGGCAATCGCGGCCGCCTTGCTCTGCGCCGTTCTTGCCCCTCATCTCGGTGCGCCACGCGAGCTGTATCACGCCCAGGTTGCCGGTCATGCCAAGGGCATGCGCACCCTGCACCTGCCCGATGGCAGCACCTTGTATGTGAACGCCAACACCCGCATTCGCGTGGATTTCACCGCGCACCAGCGCATCCTTCACCTGGACAAAGGCCAGTTGTACCTCGAAGTGGCCGCCGATCAGGAACGCCCGCTGTACGTACAAGCCGGCGAGGCGAATGTGCGGGTGGTGGGCACCGGTTTCGATGTGCGCCGCAGCGAACAGCAACTGGTGGTCAGCGTGGCCCATGGCCAAGTGGCCTTCGAGCCGGATCGAAAACACCCCGCCGCGTTGCTCCAGGCCAGGCAACGCGCCAGTTACCAGTACGCCAATGGCACGCTGCTGCAGCAAACCCTCAACGCCGAAGACGTCGCCGATTGGCGCAGCGGGCACTTGGCGTTTCGTAATCGCGAGCTGGCCAGCCTGATCGACGAATTGAGCCTGTACCGTCCCCAGGCGCCTTTACAGGTCAGCAAGGCCGTGGCGCAACTCAAGGTGTCGGGCAACCTGGATGTGAATGACCCGGACGCACTGCTCAACGCCCTGCCCGCCCTGTTACCGGTGAAAACCGTGACGTCCGCCGACGGCATTGTGCGAATCGAATCAAGCAAATAAGCCACACATGAGAATATTTTGCATTCGCATGTGTGGATTTTTTTGCGTGCCCCGTCTTCCTCCCGTCTGCGTTTGATACGCACACCTTTTTGGCTATTTAGCCGCACCGGGGGATCTCATGTTTCGCGCGCCTTGCCCTGCTTCGCACCTGTTTCTACGGCCGACCCTGCTTGCCACCTGCCTGGCGTTCAGCGTCAGCGCCCAGGCCGAGTCATTCACGCTGCAACTGCCGGCCCAGCCGTTGGCGACCTCCCTGAGCCAGGTGGCCCGGCAGGCGAAGATCCAGCTGCTGTTCGATGAGGCGTTGCTCAAGCACATGCAGGCGCCAGCCCTCAAAGGAGAGTACAGCGCAGAAGAGGCGATTCGTATCCTGCTCAAAGGCGCCGACTTCACCCTGATCAAGGTTGGCACGACCTATGTGGTGCGCGCCGATGCGGCCAGGACCACGCAAGGCCGCGCAATCCAGCTCGATACCTCGAGCGTGATCGGCACCGGCAACGAAGTGGACTCCAGTACCGTCAACCGCTCCACCCTGACCCAGGCCGACATCGACCGCTACCAGTCCAATAACATCCCCAGCCTGTTGCAGACCCTGCCCGGCGTGAGCCAGGGCGGCTCGCTCAAGCCCGGCGGCCAAACCATCAACATCCGTGGCTTCGGCGATGCCGAAGACGTGCCGATGACCGTGGATGGCGCGACCAAGAGTGGTTTTGAGCGCTACCAGCAGGGCACTGTCTTTATCGAGCCCGAGCTGATCAAGAGCATTGAGGTAGAGAAAGGCCCGAACTCACCGTTCACCGGCAACGGCGGCTTTGGCGGCACGGTCAACATGACCACCAAGGATGCCCCGGACCTGCTCAAGGACGGTCGCAACAGCGGCGCAATGCTCAAATACGGCTACTCGAGCAACGACCATGAACAGGTCTACAGCAGTGCCGTGTACGGCCGCACCGACGACGGCCGTTTCGATGCGCTGGCCTATCTGACCCAACGCGACGGCGGCGACATGAAGGTTGCCGCCAAGTTGCCCAACGAGAACAACCAGTACCCGATCAATCCTCAGCGCCTGCCCAACAGCGCCCAGGATGTGGACGGCAAGCTGTTCAAGGTCAACGCGTACTTCACCGAGGAGCACAGTGTCGGCCTGTCCTACTCGCGCTCCCACAGCAACCGCTGGACGCCCTTCTCCGCCGCCAGCTACCCGACACCGCCGACCCAGCTCAACATCGACCGCTACGGTTACGAAGGTGCACTCAAGCGCTTTCTGGCGCACCGCGATACCGTCGACACCACCTGGTCGGGCAAGTACCACTACCAGCCGCTGGACAACCCGCTGGTGGACATGACCGTCAAGTACTCCCAGTCCAACACCGAACAGAGCGACGAGCGTGACGCCACCGCGTTTTTTCAGTTGGCCACCGGCGGGCGCAAGATGGACACCGCCTACACCGACAAGCATCTGGATATCCGCAACGTCAGCCTGTTCGACACCGGCCCCCTGCAGCATGCGCTGACCGTCGGCGGGCAGGTGCGCAAGCACGTGCGCGACACCGAAATGTGGATGCCCGGCAGCACCTACAATACGCCGCGCTATAACTACGGCCATTTCCAGCCGGGCTTCATGCCCCACGGCAAGGTCGACACCAACAGCTTCTTCATCCAGGACGCAGTGACCCTGGGCGACCTGACCATCACCCCGTCGCTGCGCTACGACCATGTGCGCAACCGGGGCGAAGGCAATGATGCGCCGTACTACAACAACCCTGACCCTGCGATCGGCCACGACTACAGCGACCGCACCTACACCGGCTGGTCGCCGCGCCTGGCGCTGTTCTGGACCGTCACGCCCAACGTCGGCCTGTTCGCCAACTGGAGCCAGACCTGGCGTGCGCCGGTGATCGACGAGCAATACGAAGTGCAGGGCCTGGGCAGCCGCACCGCCACCAGCGTGGACCTGGACCCGGAGCGCATCACCTCGATTACCCTGGGCAACATCACCCACTTCGACAATCTCGTCGCCCAGGATGACAACCTGCAATTGCGCACCACCTTGTTCCACAACAAGGTCGAAGACGAAATCTTCAAGGCCACCGGCGTGGGGTGCCGGAACCAGGCCGTCAACGGCGGCACGATTGGCTCCGCCTGCCCAGCGGGGGCGATGTCCAACTACCGCAATATCGGCGGCCTGACGATCAAGGGCATCGAAGTCGAGTCGATCTATAACTCCACCTACGTGTTCGGCTCGGTGTCATTCGCCTATGCCAAAGGACAGCACGAAGGCGCCTATACCAACCCCTGGGGCCCGGACGTGGCAGCGCGGGATATCCCGCCGACCAAATGGGTGCTGGTGCTGGGTACCCACATTCCGGCCTGGGATGCCCAGGTAGGCTGGATGGGCCAGTTCATCGGCGCCACCCACCGCCTGCCCAGCGACAACTATTCCGGCGGCCCGGGCTCAGCGGTCGGCGATCTGTTCTACGACCAGTACGACAACAAGCGCTACAACACCCAGGGCCTGTTCGCCAAATGGACACCGCAACAGGCGTACCTCAAGGGCACCGAGGTGAACTTCACCGTGGACAACCTGTTCAACGAAAACTTCCGCCCGGCGTTAAGCGGCGACCGCGCCTATACCAAGGGGCGCGATGCGAAGATCAGCGTGACGCGATTCTTCTGATTGCGACACCGGTAGGAGCGAGCTTGCTCGCGAAAAACTCACAGGCGCCGCGCTCATTCAGGAAGCACGCGTTATCGTTGACGATTTTCGCGAGCAAGCTCGCTCCTACAGACCGGCATTAGGGCAAGCCCCCTCCCACATGGGTCCTGTGTTCAGGTCAAGAAACCATCGGCGCGCAGCAGGGTTTCCAGGCAGTGTTCGGTGATGTGGTAGAACGCCTTGAGTTCCTGGATTTTCACCAATAGCTGCGCGTTGTCCAAAGGCTCGGCACGCTTGACCGCCAGGATCATCTTGTTCTTGTTGGTGTGTTCCAACGAGATGAACTCGAACACTTTGGTCTCATAGCCGCAGGCTTCGAGAAACAAGGCGCGCAGGCTGTCGGTGACCATTTCCGCCTGTTGGCCCAGGTGCAGGCCGTATTGCAGCATCGGCTTGAGCAGCGCCGGGCTCTGGATCTGCAGGCGAATCTGTTTGTGGCAGCACGGCGAACACATGATGATCGACGCACCGGAACGGATACCGGTGTGAATCGCATAATCGGTGGCGATATCGCAGGCGTGCAGGGCGATCATCACGTCCAGCCGGCTCGGCGCAACGCTGCGCACGTCGCCGCACTTGAACACCAACCCCGGGTGTTCCAGGCGCGCGGCCGCTTCGTTGCACAGGGTGACCATGTCCTGGCGCAACTCGACACCGGTCACTTCGCCTTCGGCCTTGAGCGTGTTGCGCAGGTAGTCGTGGATCGCAAACGTGAGGTAGCCCTTGCCCGAGCCGAAATCGGCAACGCGTACGGGTTGGTCGAGCTGCAACGGCGACGACGTCAGCGCATGACTGAACACTTCGATGAACTTGTTGATCTGCTTCCACTTGCGCGACATCGACGGGATCAGCGCCTGCCTGGCGTCGGTCACGCCCAGGTCGGCGAGGAACGGCCGGCTCAGGTCGAGGAAGCGATTTTTCTCGCGGTTATGCTCGGCCGATGGCGCCTCACGCAATTGCTGCGGCTTGCTTTTGAACAACGAGCTTTTGTTCTTCTTGCTGTATTCCAGCTGGGCTTCGTCAGTCAGCGACAGCAGGTGCGCGTTCTTGAACGCGGCCGGCAGCAGCTCGGCAATCGCCGCCACACCGTCGGCCAGCGCCAGGTTCTTGGTGATGTCGCGGGTCTTGTAGCGGTAGACGAAGGACAGGCAGGGCTGTTCCTTGACGGTGACCGGTTTGATGATCAGCCGCTGCAGTTCGGCTTCATCACCGACGTACTTGGCCAGCACCAGCTTGATAAAGGCGTTATGCGCCAGGCTTGCGTTCAACAGGTCGATGAACTGGGCATGATGATCCGGCGCAGGGCTGGCGGGTTGAGCGGTGACGGACATGAACAAAAACGCCTCGGGCAAAGAATGCCGAGCATTTTAGGGGGGATAACCCGCAACGGCACGGAGTTATTTGACCAGTGGTCAGTTCCAACAGAAGGTAGATCCAAATGTGGGAGGGGGCTTGCCCCCGATAGCAGTGGATCAGTCAGTATATTTGTAACTGACAGACTGCAATCGGGGGCAAGCCCCCTCCCACATTTAGAACGGTGTTGCCCTGGTTATTCGAGTACGACCAGGCGATTGGGCAGTTCATTGCGCGTCTGCGTCACCGGCACATGCACCTTGAGCAATTCACCACACGCCTCGATGCACGCAATGAACCCGGCCAGCGTTTGCCCCTGCTTCACCTGCTGGGTAAACGCCTTGACGATGCCGTCCCAGTTGCTGTCGTCCAACCGCTTGGAGATGCCGTCATCCACCAGGATTTCCACATAGCGCTCCGCCTCGCTGACAAAAATCAGCACCCCGGTGCTGCCCAGCGTGTGGTGCAGGTTCTGCTCAAGGAACTGACGGCGCGCCAGGTTCGAGGCGCGCCAATGGCGTACCGAGCGGGGGATCAAACGGGTGGTGACCTTGGGCAACCGAAACACCAGGCACAGCACAATGAAAGTCGCCCACTGCGCCAGCAACAAGGTGTACATGGTCAGGTAGCCCGACAAGTAATGCACCACGCCAGGCACCACCAACGCGATCAGGCTGGCCCACAGCAACGGGATGTAGGCGTAGTCATCGGCACGCGCCGCCAGCACGGTGACCAGTTCGGCGTCAGTCTGTTGCTCGACCCGGGCGATCGCCTCGGCCACTTGGCGCTGCTCGTGTTCAGTCAGTAATGCCATGGTTGTAGATGCTCTATTTTCGTTATTGTCATTACCAGCCGCCCGACGCCCCGCCACCGCCGAAACCACCACCGCCGCCGCGAAAACCACCGCCACCGCCACCGCCACCGCCGCGTCCGCTGCTGCTGAGGATCGCCAGCAGGATCGCGCCCACCGGCAGGCCCATGCGATTGCACAGCCACAACACGCCGATCAGCAGGACGAACAAACCGATGGAAAAGCCGGGATTGTCCTTGGCGAAATTCGTATCCGCCACGTGGGCCGGTACAGCCAGCGGTTCACCGCCCACCACCTGGATCATCGCCGCGACACCGTCGCTGATGCCCTGGCTGAAATTGCCGGCCTTGAACTTGGGCGCGATCACCTGATTGATGATCACCCAGGACTGCGCATCCGTCAGCACACCTTCCAGGCCGTAGCCGACTTCGATGCGCAACTTTCGCTCGTCGCGGGCAACCAGCAACAGTGCGCCGTTGTCCTTGCCCTTCTGGCCGATGCCCCACGCGCGGCCCAATTGATAACCGTAGTCTTCAATCGGCACGCCCTGCAGGTCGGGCACGGTGACCACCACGATCTGGTCACCGGAGGTCTGCTCCAGCGCCTGCAATTGCTGGGTCAGTTGCTCGCGCACCGCCGGGTCGATCATCTGGGCGTTGTCCACCACCCGCCCGGTCAATGCCGGGAAGGTCAGGGCCGCCTGGGCCAGGCCCACGCAGCCCAGCAGCCACAGCGCCAGGCCTATCCGTAATAAACGCATCGACACCTCAAGGCAGCGTTATTTGAACTTCACCTGCGGTGCCTTATCGGCATCGGCACTGGTGGCTTCAAACGTGGCGCGGATCGGCAAGTCGCTGTACATCACGCTGTGCCACAGGCGGCCCGGGAACGTGCGGATCTCGGTGTTGTAGGTCTGCACGGCCTGGATAAAGTCGCGACGGGCCACGGCGATACGGTTTTCCGTGCCCTCAAGTTGCGATTGCAGGGCCAGGAAGTTCTGGTTGGCCTTCAGGTCCGGATAGCGCTCGGACACCACCATCAAACGGCTGAGTGCGCCGCTCAGGCCGTCCTGGGCCTGCTGGAACTGCTTGAGTTTTTCCGGGTTGTCGAGGGTGCTCGCATCCACCTGGATCGAGGTGGCCTTGGCCCGCGCTTCAATCACGGCGGTGAGGGTGTCCTGCTCGTGGGCGGCGTAGCCCTTGACCACTTCCACCAGGTTGGGAATCAGGTCGGCACGGCGTTGGTACTGGTTCTGCACCTGGCCCCAGGCAGCCTTGGCCTGTTCGTCCAGGGTCGGGATGTTGTTGATGCCGCAACCGCTCAGCACGCTGCTGATCAATAACAGCGCCGCGGCTTTCAAGCCCCAGCGGTAACCTTGTGCTGCTTGCATGGTGTTTCTCCTGCCCAATCTGGATGGAATGTGATGACTAACCCTATAAACCACACGCTTGGGGCATAATCCGCCACCACTGGAATGCTTCGAGCCAATCAGCTACAAAGATGCCCAGCGCGAAAAAGAGTTCAGAGTGTGCTGCATTTATCTGAACAACACCCGAACAACAATAGACGCTCCCGTCATTTTGGCCGATCAGCCTGACCGCTGTGCAGTGAGCCGAAAAAGGATATTCATGAAGAAGCTGTGTTTGCTCGGCCTTGTCGCCACTCTGGCCAGCCACCCCGTATGGGCAGAAACAAAGCCTGCTGCGCTTAAAGACAAGGACGCCTTCGTCAGCGACCTGCTCAGGCAGATGACCCTCGATGAAAAGATCGGCCAGCTGCGCCTGATCAGCATCGGCCCGGAAATGCCCCGCGAGCTGATCCGCAAGGAAATCGCCGCCGGCCGCATCGGCGGCACCTTCAACTCCATCACCCGCCCGGAAAACCGTCCGATGCAGGACGCGGCCATGCGCAGCCGCTTGAAGATCCCGATGTTCTTCGCCTACGACGTGATCCACGGCCATCGTACGATTTTCCCGATCAGCCTGGCCCTGGCCTCCAGCTGGGACATGGACGCCATCGGCCGCTCCGGGCGCATCGCCGCCCAGGAAGCCGCCGCCGACAGCCTCGACATCACTTTCGCGCCGATGGTCGACATTTCCCGTGACCCGCGCTGGGGCCGCACCTCCGAAGGCTTCGGCGAAGACACCTACCTGGTCTCGCGCATTGCCGAAGTGATGGTCAAGGCCTTCCAGGGCGCCAGCGCCGCAAATGCCGACAGCATCATGGCCAGCGTCAAGCACTTCGCCCTGTACGGCGCGGTGGAAGGCGGCCGCGACTACAACGTGGTCGACATGAGCCCGGTCAAGATGTACCAGGACTACCTGCCGCCCTACCACGCGGCGATCAAGGCCGGCTCAGGTGGCGTGATGGTGGCGCTCAACTCGATCAACGGCGTACCCGCCACCGCCAACACCTGGCTGATGAACGACCTGTTGCGCAAGGACTGGGGCTTCAAGGGCCTGGCCGTGAGCGACCACGGCGCGATCTTCGAACTGATCAAGCACGGCGTGGCCAGGGACGGGCGTGAAGCCGCCAGGCTGGCGATCAAGGCCGGCATCGACATGAGCATGAACGACACGTTGTACGGCAAGGAACTGCCGGGGCTGCTCAAGTCCGGCGAGATCGAACAGAGCGACATCGACAACGCCGTGCGCGAAGTGCTCGGCGCCAAGTACGACATGGGCCTGTTCAAGGACCCGTACCTGCGCATCGGCAAGGCCGAGGACGACCCGGCCGACACCTATGCCGACAGCCGCCTGCACCGTGCCGATGCCCGCGACATTGCGCGCCGCAGCCTGGTGTTGCTGAAAAACCACAACCAGACCCTGCCCCTGAAAAAATCCGCGACCATCGCGCTGGTGGGCCCGCTGGCCAAGGCCCCGATCGACATGATGGGCAGTTGGGCCGCAGCCGGTAAGCCGGAACAGTCGGTGACCCTGCTTGACGGCATGAACGCCGTGATCGGCGAAAAGGGCAAAGTGATCTATGCTCGCGGCGCTAACATCACCGGCGACAAGGCGGTGCTCGACTACCTCAACTTCCTCAACTTTGATGCCCCGGAAGTGGTGGATGACCCGCGCCCTGCCCAAGTGTTGATTGATGAAGCGGTAAAGGCTGCAAAGAATGCTGACGTGATTGTCGCGGCCGTGGGCGAGTCCCGTGGCATGTCCCACGAGTCGTCGAGCCGCACCGACCTGAACATCCCGCAAAGCCAGCGCGACCTGATCAAGGCCCTCAAGGCCACCGGCAAGCCGTTGGTGCTGGTGCTGATGAACGGCCGGCCGCTGTCGATTCTCGAAGAGAACCAACAGGCTGACGCGATCCTGGAAACCTGGTTCTCCGGGACCGAAGGCGGCAACGCCATCGCCGACGTGCTGTTCGGTGACTACAACCCGTCGGGCAAGCTGCCGATCACCTTCCCACGCTCCGTGGGGCAGATTCCCACCTACTACAACCACCTGAGCATCGGCCGGCCGTTCACGCCGGGCAAGCCGGGCAACTACACCTCGCAGTACTTCGATGACACCACAGGTCCCCTGTTCCCGTTTGGCTATGGCCTGAGCTACAGCACATTCGGCCTGTCGGACATGGCGCTGTCGTCCACTACCCTGAACAAGACCGGCAAGCTCGACGCCAGCGTCACGGTGAAGAATACCGGCAAGGTCGATGGCGAAACCGTGGTGCAGCTGTATATCCAGGACGTGGCCGGCTCGATGATCCGCCCGGTGAAAGAGCTGAAGAACTTCCAGAAAGTCATGCTCAAGGCGGGTGAAGAACGCACCTTGCACTTCACCATTACCGAGGAAGACTTGAAGTTCTACAACGCCCAGCTCAAGTTCGCCGCAGAGCCGGGGGAGTTCAATGTACAGATCGGGCTGGATTCCCAGGATGTGCAGCAGCAGAGCTTCGAGCTACTTTGATCTAAAGCTGTATGTAGGAGCGAGCTTGCTCGCGAAAAACTCACAAACGCCGCGTTCATTCAGAAAGCCCGCGTTATCATTGACGTTTTTCGCGAGCAAGCTCGCTCCTACATTTGATTGAGGTGATTCGACTAGCCGCGCCGATCCAGCAGATTGACCACCAACCGATCAATCCAGCCCCACACCCGCTGCTTCACCCGCCGCCACAATGGCCGCGCCTTCCACGCCTCCAGGCTCACCGCCTGGCTTTGCGCAAAATCACGCTCGAAACTGCCCGCCACCGCCTGCGTCAATTCAGGGTCCAACGCTTCCAGGTTGGCTTCCAGATTGAAGCGCAGATTCCAGTGGTCGAAATTGCACGAGCCAATACTGACCCAGTCATCCACCAGCACCATCTTCAGGTGCAAAAAGCACGGCTGGTATTCAAATATCTGCACGCCTGAACGCAGCAGACGCGGGTAATAGCGGTGCCCGGCGTAGCGCACCGACGGGTGATCGGTACGCGGGCCGGTGAGCAGCAAACGCACATCCACACCGCGCCCGGCCGCACGGCGCAAGGCGCGGCGCACGCTCCAGGTGGGCAGAAAGTAGGGCGTCGCCAGCCAGATACGCCCTTTGCTGCTGTTCAAGGCGCGAATCAAGGACTGCAGGATATCGCGGTGCTGACGGGCGTCGGCATACGCCACGCGGCCAAGCCCCGGCCCGGTGGCAGGCACCTTGGGCAAGCGCGGCAAACCGAAATGGGTGGCCGGTTTCCACTCCCGACGTGCCGCGTTGGCGTGCCACTGGCGGTCGAACAGGGCCTGCCAGTCCAGCACCAGCGGGCCGCTGATCTGCACCATTACTTCATGCCAGTCGGCCGTGTCTTGCCCCGGCGTCCAGAATTCATCGGTAACGCCGGTCCCGCCGATCACCGCGACGTCCTGGTCGATCAGCAACAGCTTGCGGTGGTCGCGGTACAGGTTGCGCATCCAGCGTCGCCAGCTCAGGCGATTGTAGAAACGCAGCTGCACCCCCGCGTCGGTCAAGCGCTTGCGCAGCCCGAGGGTAAACGCCAGGCTGCCGTAATCATCGAACAGGCAGCGCACCTGCACCCCACGCTCGGCCGCGAGCACCAGCGCCTGCACCATCGCTTCGGCACAGGCCCCGGCTTCTACAAGGTACAGTTCCAGATCCACCTGCCGCTCGGCGCGGGCGATGCCCACCAGCATCTGCGGGAAAAAATTCGGTCCGTCGATCAACAGCTCGAAACGGTTGGCGCTGCGCCACGGGAACACCGCGCCGCCCACGTCAGCGCGCCGTGAAGATCAGCACCGCACCCACCGGCACCGACAAACTGATCGACTTCAACCCCGCCGCCTTGCGCAACGCGGCCACACCGGGTTGCAGCTCGAAATCTTCGGCGCGCACCACCACCGGCTCCAGGGTCACGACCTGAAAGCGCCGGTCATCCAGGCGCGTGGCCAACAGCTCGGCGTTGTAGGTATGGGTCTTGCCATGCAAGGTAATGCTCAGCGGCAGGCGCAATTCCAATTGCGCGCCGGACGCCAAGTCATTGATCGGTTGCAGGTTGATCTGCGTGCTGATCAACGCTTCGGGAAACTGCTTGATCTGAAACAGCTCCTTACGCATGCGCTCGTCACGCAGCGGGATACCACTGTTGATCGACTCCAGCTCCACCTGCACCTGGGCCGCGCCCTGGCCGTCGACCTTGCCGTGCAGCACCAGGAAGCGGTGCACTTCGGCAATCTCGGTGTTTTTGGTGGTAACAAAGGACAGGCGTGAGGATTCGTTATCCAGGTACCAGTCGGCGTGAGCAGGCACGGTGGCACAGGTCAGCAACGCGAAGGCCAGCGGTTTGACATTGAACATAAAGACTCATGGGGCAAAAAACCTGGGCGAACCTTAAGCGCAATATCACGAACGGCGCAAATCCAATGTGGGAGGGAGCTTGCCCCCGATGACGGTGGATCAGCAACACATCCAGTGACTGACACTCTGCCATCGGGGGCAAGCCCCCTCCCACAGAGAATCTTTGGTGTGTCAGGGGTTGAGGCGGCAGCCTTGGCGATCACCTAACCACCGCGCCGTATGCGTACGCCCCAACCCACTCGCCGTCACTTCACTACGCTCCGGCGTGTCGACAAACGCACTGGTCGGCACGTACTGCTTCACATACCCCAGGCAATACTGCGCCGGGTTGTTCTGCACATACCGGCACGAGCAATACTCCTTGGCCGTGTACGCCGCGATGATGTCGGGGAAGGCTTGCAGGTTGACGCGCTCGTGCCAGATCCAGCCCAACACTGCGAGCAGGAGCACCAGCAAAACACTGACAACCGGATGACGGCGGATCATGACCGCACCGCCGCCAGCACGCGCTTGAGCAGTTCGTTATGCCGGTAGCTGCCGTCGCGGTCATCGCCGTAGCGCACGATCACCAGGTGTTCGTCGGGCAGCACAAACAGTGCCTGGCCCCAATGCCCCAGTGCAGCGAAGGTGTCGGCCGGCGCGTCGGGCCAGGGCTGGGGCGCGCCCTTGTTGAGCCACCATTGGCCGCCGGGCACAGCGTCATCCTGGCCCGCTTTGTATTTGTCGAATGGCTGCCGATTGAAGGCCACCCACGCTTTGGGCAGCAACTGTTGCTCGCCCCAGCGTCCGTCCCGGGCCATCAGCAAGCCGACCCGCGCCAGGTCGCGAGCGGTGAGGTAGGCATAGGACGAGGCGACGAAGGTTTCGTCGGCATCGGTTTCCCACGTCGCGTTGCGAATGCCCAATGGCTTGAACAGCGCATCCCACGGATAGCTCATGTACGCCTTGTGGCCGAGCATCCCTTTAAGCGCAGCGGACAGAATGTTGCTGTCGCCGCTGGAATAGCGAAACGCCTGGCCGGGTTCGGCGGCGGCCTCGGTATCGGCGGCAAATTGCGCCATATCGCCATGCCCGCGGGTGTAAAGCATCGCCACGACAGAAGACTTCAACGGGGCGTATTCATAGTCCTCCTGCCAATCCAACCCCGAAGCCCAATGCAGCAAGTCGGCCATGCTGACCTTGGGGTGCTGTTTCATCGGCGAATAGAAGCGCGCGACGGGGTCGGTGAGCTTGAAGCGCCCTTCACCGTAGGCCACGCCGAGCACCGTGGCCATCAGACTTTTGCTCACCGACCAGGTCAGGTGCGGGGTGCTGACGGTGGTGGGTGCGGCGTAGCGTTCATAGATGATCACGCCGTCACGAATAACCAGCAGCGCGTCGGTGCGAATGCCTTGGCGGGTGGTGTCGTCACGGGGCGGGAAAGCGTAGGCGTTCAGCGCATCGAAGGCGGGACCTGCCAGGGGTGTGCCCAGGGCCCACTCCTTTTCGGGCCAGACTTCGGCGCGGGCAGTAACGGTGACGAACAGCACAACAACAACACACAACAGGCCTCGGACCATGGGCACAAACTCAAGGGGGGCATTCAAGCCCGCGAGCCTAGCGCAGGCCCATGACAGATTTGCGACATGAGGCTTGTCACCCAACCGTCACCGTAACTTCATGGAGATGACACCGAGGCTACATAGCCTGACTTTGGACAACAAAGTCGACTGGCCGCAACCTGGCCGGCACTCGGAGACTCGCTATGACTCAGATCGCCCGCATCAGCGACAAAGGCAATGAACGCCGCCTGCAAGCCGAACGCCTGGTAGGCGCACAGGCCTTGCAGGAAGCCCAGGCCCTGCGGTTCAACGTGTTCAGCGGCGAGTTCAACGCCAAGCTGAAAGGCGCGGAACTGGGTCTGGACATGGATGACTATGATGTTCACTGCAGCCACATCGGCGTGCGGGATTTGAACAGCGGTCGGCTCGTCGCTACCACGCGTTTGCTCGACCACCAGGCCGCCAGCACCCTGGGCCGGTTCTACAGCGAGGAAGAGTTCAGCCTGCATGGCTTGCTGCACTTGCAGGGCCCGATCCTGGAAATCGGCCGCACCTGCGTCGACCCGGCCTACCGCAACGGCGGCACCATCGCGGTGTTGTGGGGGGAGTTGGCCGAGGTGCTCAACCAGGGTGGCTACAGCTACCTGATGGGCTGCGCGAGTATCCCGATGCACGATGGCGGCATCCAGGCCCACGCGATCATGCAGCGTCTGCGCGAGCGCTACCTGTGCAACGAGCACCTGCGCGCCGAACCGAAGAAACCCCTGCCGGCCCTGGACCTGCCCTCCAACGTCATCGCCGAAATGCCGCCGCTGCTCAAGGCCTATATGCGACTGGGGGCGAAGATCTGCGGCGAACCGTGCTGGGACGAAGATTTCCAGGTGGCCGACGTGTTCATCCTGCTCAAGCGCGATCAGCTGTGCCCGCGCTACGCGCGCCACTTCAAGGCGGCGATGTGATGGACCGCCTGCGCGTGTACGGGCGCATCGCCCGCGTCCTGCTGGTGGTGGCGCTGGGCCTGAGCATGGCCAGTGTGTTTGGCCTGTTCGAGCGCCTGGGGGTGGCCAACTCAATGGTGCGGCGCCAGCGATGGTCGCGGTTCTTCATGGCCCGGCTGACCAATGCCCTGCCCTTTCGCGTGACGGTGCACGGCGAGCTGCCGCAAACGCCGATGCTGTGGGTGAGCAATCATGTGTCCTGGACGGATATTCCGCTGCTGGGCATGGTCACCCCACTGTCGTTTCTGTCCAAAGCCGAAGTGCGCACCTGGCCGGTGGCCGGCTGGCTGGCGGCCAAGGCCGGCAGCCTGTTCATTCGTCGCGGTTCAGGTGACAGCCAGTTAATCCGCAAGCAGATGACCCGTCATCTGGAACAACGTCACCCGCTGCTGATGTTTCCGGAAGGCACCACCACCGACGGACGCAGCCTGCGCACGTTTCACGGGCGCTTGCTGGCCAGTGCGATCGATGCGGATGTGTCGCTGCAACCGGTGGCGATACGGTATCTGCGCGACGGTCAGGTGGACTCACTGGCGCCGTTCATCGGCGATGATGACTTGCTGTCGCACCTGATGCGGCTGTTCGCCAATGACCAGGGCGATGTGGAGATTCATCTGCTCAAGCCGATTGCCTGCGCCGGGCAGGAGCGCGCGGCGCTGGCGTATCAGGCGCAGCAGGCGGTGCAGAAGGCCTTGTTCGGGCCGTTGCCGGAGAGTGAGCAGGCGCATGTGCGACCAGCGTTCGCTGCCTGAATGCTGTGAACACACTACAAATGTGGGAGGGGGCTCGCCCCCGATAGCAGTGATTCAGTCACTACATACAGTGACTGGCACACCGCCATCGGGGGCAAGCCCCCTCCCACATTTAGACCTCAGTGGTCAGCTGGATACGTGCAAAGCTCTGTAATTCGGGGTAGAAAACCCGGAAATCTTCACTCAAAGGCTCATAGAGTTCGCGCAACTCCTGCATCGCAAATCCCAGCGCCTCCGGGTCCGTCAGCCGCCGCGAAATCCCGCGCAACACCGGCTCCACCACCGCAAACTCACGATAAGACCCCAACCAGTCATCCGCCGCCATATACGGCGCAATCTGCGCCAGCCGCCCCGGCAACGCAGGTTCTGCGGCGAGCACGCGGTACACCTGCGCGGTGAAGCGCTCCAGGGGCTGGTCGGCATACAGCGCCCAATCCCGCGCCAGGCAATGGTCGAAAAACACGTCGAGCACGATCCCGGCATAGCGCCTGCGGGTCAGGCTGAAGCGCGACAACGCCGCCCCTACCAACGGGTGGCTGTCGGTGAACCGGTCAATGGAGCGATGCAACTGGATCGCCGCTTCGATTTGCGGGTTGAACTGGCCCTGCAGGCGGCCCTTGACGAAATCGCCATACAGGCTGCCCAGCAATTGCGCAGGCAGTTGGCCGCCCAGGTGCAGATGTGCGAGATAATTCATGGCGCGCAGTCTACCACTGCGACCAACATATCGTTATAACCCGATATACAGATTCGTGCAGATATCAGATCAAAATCATATTTGTATATCGGGATATGACGATTTAAAGTTCGCCTCATCGCGATATAACGTTTTACGACACCGAGCCCCTGCCATGTCCATCGACCTCGACGAAATAATAAAAGCCCTGGCCCACCCAGTACGACGAGACATCCTTACCTGGCTGAAAGACCCGAAAGTGCAGTTTCCCGAACAACTGCACAACCACGAATACGGCATCTGCGCCGGGCAGATCGACCAGCGCTGCGGCTTGTCCCAGTCGACCGTGTCGGCCCACCTGGCGACCTTGCAACGGGCGGGTCTGATCACCAGCCAGAAAGCCGGACAGTGGCACTTTTTCAGACGCAACGAAGAAACGATCCAAGCCTTCCTCGCAGCGCTCATTACCGAACTCAGCGCCCCTGCGCCGCAATAATGAGCCGCAAATGCCGCTCTCATTGCTGATGATTCTCGCGCTGCTGGTGCCCCTGATTACTTTCCGCCAGAACGGCAATGCCGACCTGGCCCCCGCGACCAACTGATCAACTTGAAGAGAAGGTACTTTCCCATGACGACTATTTTTGATCCGATAAAACTGGGCGACCTGGAACTGTCGAACCGCATCATCATGGCGCCGCTGACCCGCTGCCGTGCCGACGCCGGCCGCGTGCCCAATGCGCTGATGGCCGAGTATTACGTGCAACGCGCATCCGCCGGGCTGATCCTCAGCGAAGCCACCTCCGTGACGCCCATGGGCGTGGGTTACCCGGACACGCCGGGCATCTGGTCCAACGATCAGGTGCGCGGCTGGGCCAACATCACCAAGGCCGTGCACGGCGCAGGCGGCAAGATCTTCCTGCAACTGTGGCACGTCGGCCGCATCTCCCATGAGTCGTACCTCAATGGCGAGGCCCCGGTGGCGCCGAGCGCGGTCCAGGCCAAAGGCCACGTCAGCCTGGTGCGCCCGCTGGCCGACTACCCCACCCCGCGCGCCCTGGAAACCGCTGAAATCGCCGACATCGTCGACGCTTACCGCACCGGCGCCGAAAACGCCAAGGCGGCCGGTTTCGACGGCGTGGAAATCCACGGTGCCAACGGCTACCTGCTCGACCAGTTCCTCCAAAGCAGCACCAACCAGCGCACCGACCAGTACGGCGGCTCCCTGGAAAACCGTGCGCGCCTGTTGCTGGAAGTGACCGACGCTGCCATCGAAGTCTGGGGCGCCGGCCGCGTGGGCGTGCACCTGGCACCGCGTGCCGACGCCCACGACATGGGCGATGACAACCTGGCGGAAACCTTCACCTACGTCGCCAGCGAACTGGGCAAACGTGGCATCGCCTTCATCTGTTCCCGTGAAAAAGAAGGCGCCGACAGCCTCGGCCCGCAACTGAAAAAAGCCTTCGGCGGCATGTACATCGCCAACGAACGCTTCACCAAAGACAGTGCCAACGCCTGGCTGGCCGCCGGCAAGGCCGATGCGGTAGCCTTCGGCATACCGTTCATTGCCAACCCGGACCTGCCGGCACGCCTGAAGGCCGATGCGCCGCTGAACGAGCCGCACCCGGAAACCTTCTATGGCAAAGGCCCGGTGGGTTATATCGATTATCCGACGCTGGCACTCTGATCTACTGAAACGAAGAAGCCCCGGCTTGCGAGAGCCGGGGCTTTTTTATGGGCGGCGGTAAGCACCTGGCATGATCTGAAATGACCGGCCTCCTCTTGAATCATTTTCTACAGCGAGATCAATCCCTGCGCCAACGCCACCCCCACGGCTTGCCGCCGGCTGAACGAGCCCAACTTTCGACTCGCATTCGCAATGTGAAAATTAATGGTTCTCTCTGAACATCCCAGGATGCAGCTCATTTCCCAGGTCGTTTTTCCTACGCCGGACCATTTCAGCACCTCAGACTCCCTTAACGTCAGGCTGCAGGGTTGTTCACCCACGGCTTTCAAATGTTTTTGTGAGCCCTCCAGAAGAAAGGGAATCAGCATGAATAGCTTGCCCAGCGGACCATTCAGGTCATCGCGAAAATCGTCGGCAGAGTTCACGCATTGAGCGACGTTGAGCGATCCGGCCATTTCGTTGAAGCGCAGGGGAATGCTGACACCCTGTAAAAGTCCATACCCCTCGCGCTCCGTCCAGAACTGATTGGACCGGCCTCGCGCCTGTCTGCGCGCCAGGCCCCAGAAAAGGGGCGCAAAGTGATGGCGGCAATGCCTGATTATCGGGTCTACCTGAATGAAATTTTCATCCTTGTATCGCCTGAGCCAATCAGAAGGATAAGTCGTCATGATCCTGTTAAAGGGATCACTGGTGGTTGAAGGGCCAAGGCTCAGCAAATAGCGTTCATAGCCAATACGACGCAGCACCTTGCGCAGATGGCTTTCCCAATCTCGCCGGTGCAAGTCGGTCGCCAGTACGGAGAAGTCGTCCAATACCTCTTTGAAATTAATCCTCAGGAATAGGTCTTCTTTATACCTAAACAAGTCATCCACGATGAATCCCTGCCATACATAGAAGCTTTTTGAAACGACTTAATTAAAAAACGGGCCGCTGAACAAGCGACCCGCTATGCGCCACTTACAACCCTGCTTGGCGACAGTGTTGTTCTATAAAGCTTTTGAATATTCCAAGACCGTCCTCCGTCAAAATACTTTCGGGATGGAACTGGACTCCCTCTATAGGGTAGTCAGCATGCCGCACGCCCATGATGTATCCATCATCCGTCGAGGTGGACGTCACTGCCAGTTCACCGGGCAGCCCCTGATTATCAATAATCAGTGAGTGGTAGCGAGTCGCCTTGATTGAACGCCCCTCGGTATGAGTGTAGACACCTCGCCCATCATTATCGATGGTACTGATCTTGCCGTGCATGACATGGTTGGCTCGAATGACCGATCCGCCAAACGCCAAGCCAATGGCTTGATGCCCCAAACAGACGCCCAATATCGGCAGACGGCCTTTAAAATGCTGGATAACCTCAATGTACCCCGCATCCTGTGGATGTCCAGGTCCGGGGCCCAAGACGCAAAAGTCTGGCATATACGCTTCGATACGTTCGATTAAATCTGGAACATCATTGCGCTCCACCTGGGTCTCCAGTCCAAGTTGTTCAAGATATTGGCTGATAATGAATACAAAACTGTCATAGGCATCAATCAGGAAAACTTTCATTGCAGAATCTCCTTTCCGGTAACCGCACGATAGACAGAGCCCATTTTGTAGAAAGTTTCAGTCCACTCTTTATCCGGAACCGAGTCGGCCACCACGCCTGCCGACGCACGCAAGTAATAAGTACCGTCTTTATGAACCGCTGAGCGAATGCATAAAGCCGTATTGATGCTGCCGTCGAATCCAATCAGGCCGACTGCTCCGGCATATATCCCACGACGGTTGTTTTCCATGCTTTCGATAATCTGCATCGCACGTATTTTTGGCGCACCGGTCATGGTTCCCGCAGGGAAAGAAGCCTTGATCACGTCAAAGGCATCGAAGCCTTTTCGCAACAAACCACGCACGTTGGAGACCATGTGATACAGGTGAGAGTACTCCTCGACCAACATCAATTCATCGACTTCAAGTGAACCTGGCTGGCAGACACGACCGATATCGTTCCTGCATAAATCCACCAGCATCAAGTGTTCAGCTCGCTCTTTTTCAGAGCGCGTCATGCTCAGGATCAGCTCGCTGGAAGGTATGCCAGGGGTTTTGCCAACGGTTCCGGCGATGGGCCTCATCTCGATCAGATCGTCCTTGATGCGAACAAATAGCTCGGGGCTTGCGCCGATCAGGTCAACGCCACCCAGGTTGGCCAAATACATATAGGGAGACGGGTTGTTCTTGCGCAACGCTCGATATACATCAAAGGGTTTGACCCGCGTATCCACCTGCACTTCATGACCCAATTGGATCTGATAAATATCACCTTGGCGAATGTGGTCCAGCGCTTTGTCGACCCAGCCAAGAAATTGCTCTTTTTGCACCGTATCGCGCACCACCGTAAGCGATGGGTAAATAATCGGCGAGTCAACAGCCGGGATATCCGCAGCGTCCGCCAGCAGCGCCACGTAGTCATCGGTACTACGGGACTTCCAGAGCGAACTGTTGTTGACCATGACATCCACTGTCCCATTAGCGTGGAAGTACACCAGCGTCTGAAACACGGTCAAGGCAATGATCGGATAATCATTGGTTCGCTCGGTCAGGTCGGGAATATTCTCGACAAACCGAACGCAGTCATAGGAGAGGTAGCCAAAAAAAGCGAGGCTGGGGTTGGTCTGACGCGGAACCTCAAATGGCGTTTGTAACGCACGCAGCAAATCCCATACCGCATCGTTCGAACGGATGCCTATACGCCCTTTGTCATCCAGAACTATTTCCTGTGCCGACAATGCCCTTCTTAAATAACTGAGCAGTTGCTCATCAGCTTCAAGTGTTGCATACCCCTCATAAATTTTTACCGCCAACAAAGGTTCCATTCCGATAATTGTCGCCTTACGATCCCGGCTAGGGCCCGACAATGATTCGAGAATAAAGGTTTTATCGGCACCGAGTACTTTTGTCGCCGCTTCATACACAACAAGCGGGTCGCATTTCAAACGTTCGGTATGTAGTTGGATGCTCACGGGTGTGGTTATCCCACGCATGACATATCTCCTTTTTATTAATAACCGTCTCACACAGCAGAGCATCAAGCGCGCAGAGCAACGCCTCAAGCTGTCTGGCGATTCAACCAGCTAAGTATTGAAGTGAAGAATTCATCAGCCACGCGCCCACTCGGGTCCGCGAAAGCACATACTCAAAAAAGAGACAGAACTTCAGCGTACCATTCGCGTATTACGATTTTCATGAGAACAGCCACGAAATATCGAATAACAGCGCTCGGCTATTAATGAATTACCAATTAGGGGTGTTTGACTGAAACAGGCAGCAAGACACCGGCGGTTGCTGGATTAGCTACGCCAGATATTGCTTTTGAAAACCGAAAGATGGGCAGTGTTGGACTCGGAGGAAGATCCGAGGGAGTTCTTCAGCACTGATAGTCGGTAGTACATTTAAGACTTCCTGTGTCTTGAGGGCATTGCAGGAGTGATTCCTGAATACCCGTTGGATACTACTCATAGGTTCAATAGGGGTCAACCTCAATTACCTACGGTTTACAGGTGCTCTCATACAGGGCCGGCCACCGCTTGAGTCCCTGCAAGAAACTGCTGGATAGCCTGCATGGTTTG
Source organism: Pseudomonas sp. 31 R 17 (assembly GCF_900004915.1). NCBI lineage: Bacteria > Pseudomonadati > Pseudomonadota > Gammaproteobacteria > Pseudomonadales > Pseudomonadaceae > Pseudomonas > Pseudomonas sp. 31 R 17. Next base: position 561,736 of record NZ_CVTN01000065.1, on the reverse strand, counting down.
CTCGGCACACTCCAGATAGGGTACGTGCCCCGCATCCTCGATGATGCAAATGCTGGCCTGTGGCAGAAGTCGGCGGACCTCGTACAGGCACGAAACATCAAAGATCTGATCATTGCTTCCCCACACCACCAATAGCTTGGCTTGAACGTCCGCCAATCGCGGTTGAAGCGGGTACAGCCCGGCGTCCTTGAAGTCCCCGAGTATTTTTTCGATTTTCCCATAGCGTTGTGCCCCCTTATTGGCCAGCGCCCTCGTCAGAAAAGCTGGAACCTGGGGCGGGCGGGTGAACACCATCTCCCACAGGGCCTGCATTTCGCCAACGCAGCGGTAGCCAAAAGGGTGTTTACCCGACTCCAGAAACTGACTCATCGCCGGACTGAGCCGTGCCGCATGTAACCCCGCAGGGGCCATCGCGATCACGCGGGAAACGCCTACCGGATAAGTGGCCGCATAAAGACAGGCAATACAGCCACCTATAGAACTGCCTATCAACACGAGCTCCTGAAAGGCGTGCGCGTCAAAAAACGCCCTCAATCGGTCAACCTGAGCCATAGGGTCATAGCTTTGCAAGCCGTCGAACGACGACTCACCCTCCCCAGGGAGGTCGAGGAAAACGCAGTTGCAGGTCTCAATCAACGAGTAAAGCTTGGGGCCCCACTGATCCTTGCTGGCTCCCAGGCCATGAAGGAACACCAAGATAGGGCCGGCCTTGATCCCGCTCGATTGCAAGTAGGCGATCTCATAATCTGGCCCCTTCCACCGACGAACCTTAAGCCTGTAGCGAAACCGGTTTTGCTCACGCATGGCGAGCAATGCCCACCGACCTGGCCAGTTCATTAAACATCACCTCTCAAAGGGTTCGTCAATCAATCGGCGGGAGTGTTTACGGCACGGACCTGCCGTGGCGGTAGACGGACCTGGCACAATGCAACCCCTGNAAAACCGCCATGCCACCGACGACCAGGCTCAGCGAAACACCTTCCTGCAGAAGTACCTGACTGACCGCCACTGCAAAAACCGGTACCAATAACAGGAACGGCGTCAGGCGCTGGACCGGGTGCCGCCCCAACAGCCAATACCACAGGCCAAACCCGATCAGCCCACCACTGACAGCGGTATACAGCACGGCAGCCCAGGCTCTCGGGCTGGCAGTCAGTACCGAACCCCATGCAGGCGCCTCAACAGCGGCGGAAATCATCAGTAACTCCGGCGCGGCAATCAATGCCGTCCACGCGCTGATCGCTACAGGATTGAAAGGCCCCCAGCGCTTGGTAAGCACTGTTCCCACCGCGAAAACAAACGCCGCGGCAATCACCAGCAACACACCCGATAACGCACCGCCATTGCCAACACCCCCCAACACCGTCAGCACCCCAATCAATGCGATGACAATCCCGACTACCACCTGCAGGCCAATTCGCTCTTTCAAGACGGCGAAAGCCAACAGCAAAGTAAAGGGGGTGGCCAGTTGGTATGCGACAGCAGAGGTGGAGGCGTCCACCCGCGAGATGCCACAGTACAAAAGCCCGAAATGCAGCGTCCCCACCATTGACGCGATCCAGAATACGGGGAGTAGTTCGCGGCGTTTAGGGACGCCGCAAAACGGCACCAATACAATCGCCATCAAGGCAAAGCGCATGGCAACCATCAGAATTGGCGGGAGTTCCTGTCCCCCAATTTTAACTGCCGTCACTTGGGCGCCCCATAAAAAAGCTACCAGTACAGCTATCAACGAATCTCGAATAGGCATTAATCCATCATCCCGTTTGAAATTGGACTTGCTTGAGCAGGCGCAGGCGCTCGACGCCTTGGCGCGGGTGTTCATTCAATTTGTGAAAGTGTTCAAGGAGGCGATCCAGCGTCTCCCGCAGAGCCTGTTCCGCCTCAGTGTCCTGAACCAGTTGCGTGTTGAATGTGGCTGGAAAGCCGGAGCCAACAAGCACCATTTTGTTCAACAGAACGTTCATCACCACCTGACTGAACACGGCCGTATGTCCGTACCGGCGCCCCACCACGGCCACTGCGGCAAGCTTGTCCCGCAACGGGCGCTCCCTGGGTCGCAAAAAGCCATAACCCACCCGCTCCAGGAACGCCTGGAATCGACTGTTGGTGCCATAGGCATGCATCACGGGCAGATACAGGATGGCGTCGGCCTTGGCCATTTCATCGACAATCGCGCTGACATCGTCCTGCAGCAAACAATCGCTGTGTGAGCACGCGTTATCAGCGTCGCAGTAGTCGATACGATAATCGCGCAGCCAGAGGTCCTGGACCGATGCGCGTCCCTCCAAGTGGCGTCGAATCAACGACACCACCTGGCTGCTGACCCCGTGCAAGCGGTTTGACCCGACAATGACGATCAGCTTCATCAGCTCAGGACGCCTTGGCCAGCGGTACGTCGGCGATACGCTCGTATTCAAGCAACGATTCCTCCAGCAACTGACCGGTGAGGTACAGGGTTACCCTGGCCACTTCCTTGATCAGCGCCCGCTCTTCATCCGTCGTCACCGAGCGTTGCATTGCAAGGCGAACTTCTTCGGAGTGCTTTTCGTCGATGGTCGAATGGGCGACAAAGAATGTCATCTGCTCGTCCTTGAGCCCCAGGTCGGCGCGAAACTTGTTCAGGATCGGCTGGATATGCTCATACACCTCCTCTGCCCAATAGCTGTAACCTAAGCGGGCAACCGGCCCGAGACGAATAGCGACGTCATTCAGATAAGCGATCAGCGCCTGAGTAGGCGGTAGCGGAGCAGGTAGCGTCGCAGGCAAGGCGCCGATGGACTCCAAGTCGCGTATCACCATTTTTTCGTGCCCCAACTCTTCAAGCGCATGCTTGTAGACGAAGCGCAGCAACGTGGTCTGGCTCGGGTCCGCACTGAACGCACATGCCGCCTGATTAATCGAGTTGAAACGGGTGTAGTGATAAACCTGCAGCATCACCTGCTGATAAAGCTCGACCGTCATCGTCTGCTCAAGGCTGTGATTCCAATAGCGACCTTTCTTGATTTTGGCCCAGCCGCTGTCAACAATCGCGTCCAACTCCTTGAAAAAATTATCCATGAGCTATTCTTCCTTTGATGGAGTTAAAGACGGTTTCCAGTTCCAGATAAACCAAACTGTAATCCCGTGATGACTGGTAGTTCGTCCAGGTAATATCGTCAGCGAGAACATGGCCGCCGATATCGACATACAGGGCAACCAAACGCCCACGGCATAAAGCCGATATGTACCGAAACTGCGTATTGGCCTTCAACCAGATAGCGGTTTGCAAAAGGAATGACCTCAAGTGCATCCCCCCTCGGTACTTCTCATCCAATACCAACCGATTGGCATCAAATGAATCCATGGGATGAGCAAAATAATGCCCCACGTCAACCACGCGTTCGACGAAGCTCATGCCATGCCCCAATGGCGTTATCCGCATAGCACCGACTATCTCGTCGCCATCGAAATAAGCCATGTGGTACGAACAGGTATCGCGTAATGCCTCAGCGTCGGAAAAACTTTCCTCGTTGGCCGGGTTATCACCGATATAGCGAGATCTTAATGCGCAGACTTTCTGGAACAGTTCACTTTTCGCCGAAACGATTTGCACGGACATGCTCATGCACAGCCCCCCGCCTATCGATTGCGCTGATCGACAATTCGCGCTTCTTTCCAACTGAACCAACTGCCCAGGTTCACGTGGTCATCCAGGTCATCGACAACCATGATCGTTGCCTCGACGCCCAGGCGTTCGCGCACACGTTCACGAATCAGTAGTGTCAATTGGCTGCGGTCTCCTTCGTAGAATTTGGACATTTCCATCTTGGCGATCACCGTATCTCTGCCGTTCACGCAGTTAATGACGATCTGATAACCCAGGCATTGCTCCACACCTTCAAGCAGCGCTTGCTCAATATGGCCGGCGGTGAAAGCTTTGCCGTTGAGCGTCATCGCATCCTTGACGCGCCCGACCACTTTCATGACGTGCGCATGGGCGATCGGGTTCTTCGGGTTTTTTTGAATGCAAACCAGGTCGCCTGTACGGTAGCGAATCAGCGGCTTCACTCCATCGATCAACATCGTGACGCACAGCTCTCCTTCGCCACTGTCACCCAGGCTTTCACCCGTTTGCGGATTCAGCACCTCAATGATGTAGTTGAGTCGGTGAGGCATCAGTTGATCGCTGGCGTTGGCCGCGGCAATGATCATTGCTTCCTGGGAGCCGTACAGGCTGTTGTACGCTTCACAGCCCCAGAGGCTGTACAAGTTGTTCTTCAGCGCTGGCGTGCACAATTCGCCACTCATCATGAACGCCCGCAAGTGAAAGTCCTGACGAGGGTTGAAGCCAAGCCGCTCGGCTTCCTTGGCCAGCGCCAGCAGCAACCCGGGTGCCGACGCGACGACGCCAATACGCAAATCTTTCATCAACTGGAGCGTCTTGGGGTAACCGATAACCGGGGAATGTGGCCAGATTTTGGCGTTACAGACCCCAAGTTGGTGACAGACGTCGCCCAAGGTATCGCCGAAGGAGTGCACCTCGGTCGGTCCCATGACCCCTACAACCGTTTTCACTGTAGGGAAATGCTTTTCCAACACCGCTTGATAAGACATGGCCAGTTGTTTGTTGCTGGCATAACTTTCCTTCCTATCCCTCGGGCAAGGCGTAGCCGGGCCGGTGGTACCCGTGGTTTCGTAGTAATAGATACTGTCTTCCAATGTGCCTGAAAGAATGTCCAGCATGGACTCGCGCAAATCGTCCTTGGTGGTAAAAGGCAGCGAGGAAAGATTCGCCAGCGTGACACTGTCGACATCGATGTCCTTCAAATGCCCCGCATAGAAAGCGGACTTGTTTTTGACGTGGCGCAAGACTGTTCTAAGCTGGGCTTCATGCCATTGCTTCAAATCGCCTTCACTTAACGTATTGGTCCAATACGCTCGGTGAATATCGTCATACTTTACGGTGAACTCATCAAACACCTTTACCGCCCCCATAACCTGCTCCCTCATCGACGTAGGTTTTTCGCCACTGCGGCTGTCCGCTCTGGATGCAGACACTAACGAGCCACGGAAAACCACACACCTGTCTACTCGAGCAGTTGTTATCGGAAAAACTTTATGCTAACAGGCCGCGCCTACACGCCTGGCCGCCTTCACTTCCCCAGCGCTGCCTCGTGCTGCCGATCCCGCCATGAGATCCAATTGAAATAAAAAAGCCCCGGCCTTCGGGAGCCAGGGCTTTTATGGGGCGCAGGTAACATTCCTTCACAGCCTTGCAACAATATCGCTACAAAATACTTAGGCGGCTACCTATCAACCGCCCGCCAGCCCGTATATAAAGTCACCCCACAATTCAGGCAGAAGGACGATTGACCGTCCTTGGGCTTTACTGTTGACACAACTGGTCGCAATTACGCATTTTGTCTCAATTGCGCAGGCTCGGACTCAGGCGCAGCATGTCCAGCCCCGCGTCCACCCAGCGCTCGGCGTCCTGATGCAGTTGAAAGCTTTCAGGCACCAGCAGCCACTGGCCGATAAGGCCGTGGATGTAGGCATGAATGCACACCGCAGCACGGTTGGTATCAAGGCTTTCCGGTAATTGCCCGCGATGCACCGCGTTACGCAACGTCAGGCCGATACGCAGGTTGCACTCCAGGCTATGGGCCTGGCGCTGGCGGCGCATGTCACACATTTCATCGGTGAACTCGCACTTATGAAACAGGATCTCGTTGATGCGCCGGGTTTTCGGGTCCAGGGCCACTTGATGATAGAGATGAATCAGCAGTTTGCGCATGCACCCCAACGGATCGACTTCATCCTCGCTTTCACTCGCCCGGGCCAATTCGTCCAGGGGTTCGTGCAGCGTGTCGAGCAGGGCCTGCAGCAAATCGGACTTGTTACTGAAATGCCAGTAGATGGCACCGCGCGTCACGCCGGCCAGGGCGGCGATGTCCGCCAGCGTGGTCCGTGCAACGCCACGTTCATAGAAGGCTTGCTCGGCGGCTTGGAGGATCTGGCTGCGCGTTTCCTGAGCTTCCTCTTTGGTGCGACGAACCATGGCAGTAAAACCTCAATCAGAACACTGGGGACTATCGTTAACGCAACGTTAATAGACGTGAACGATCATCTGAATAATTGTGGGACGACACCGTCATGGGCGCCGAACGTACTAAAATCGAGGCTTTGGGCGCTGCTTTGTCAACATTCCGCCCTGCCTGTCAAGAGTTTACAAACAACCATGAACGTAAGTATATTGCGTAGCAAGCTACTTATCTACTCACGGCTTGTTTTTTACCCTTCCACACTTCTTGTGCGCACTCTGCGCGCCTGACCCGAGGATCTTCATGCAACTTAAGCCAGCTGTTACCGCTCTGGTCACTGCCGTCGCCCTGGCATCGCTGCTCAGCGGATGTAAAAAGGAAGAAGCGGCTCCGCCCGCTCAAACCCCTCAGGTCGGCGTGGTCACCATTCAACCGCAAGCCTTTACCCTGACCACCGAGCTGCCGGGCCGCACCACGGCCTTCCGCATTGCCGAAGTGCGCCCGCAGGTGAACGGCATCATTCTCAAGCGCCTGTTCAAGGAAGGCGCCGACGTGAAGGAAGGGCAGCAGCTCTACCAGATCGATCCATCGGTGTATGAAGCCACGCTCAAGAGCGCCCAGGCCAAGCTGACGCAGACCAAATCGATCACCGATCGCTACAAGCAACTGGTCGATGAGCAAGCCGTCAGCCGTCAGGAGTACGACACCGCAGTCGCCGACCGCATGACCGCCGAGGCCGACCTGCAGAGTGCGCAGATCAATGTGCGCTACACCAAAGTGTTCGCGCCGATTTCCGGGCGTATCGGCCGTTCTGCAGTGACCGAAGGCGCACTGGTCAGCAACGGCCAGGCCGATGCCATGGCGGTGATCCAGCAGTTGGACCCGATCTACGTTGACGTCACCCAGTCCTCGGCCGAAATGCTGAAACTGCGTCGTGACCTGGAAAGCGGCCAACTGCAAAAATCCGGCGACAACGCCGCCATGGTCAAGCTGACCCTGGAAGACGGCAGCGACTACGGCCAGCAAGGCAAACTGGAGTTTTCTGAAGTGTCGGTCGACCAGACCACCGGTTCCGTGACCCTGCGCGCCGTGTTCCCCAACCCCAACCATGTGCTGCTGCCGGGTATGTTCGTGCACGCCCAACTGCAAGCCGGTGTGAACAGCAAGGCCATTCTGGCGCCGCAACAGGGCGTGACCCGTGACCTCAAGGGCACTCCGACGGCCCTGATCGTCAATGCCGACAACAAGGTCGAGCAGCGTGAACTGGTGGCCAACCGCACCGCCGGCGCCTATTGGCTGGTGGAGAAAGGCCTCAACGCGGGCGATCGCGTCATCACCGAAGGCTTGCAGTACGTCAAGCCGGGCGCCGAGGTGAAAGTCACCGAAGCCGGCAACGCCAAGCCCGCCGGTTCTGCCGCTCCTGCTGCCGCTGCCGGCAAAGGGGAGTAATCCATGTCGAAATTTTTTATCGACCGTCCCATTTTCGCCTGGGTAATTGCCCTGGTGATCATGCTGGTCGGGGCACTGTCGATCCTGAAGCTGCCCATCAACCAATACCCGGCCATTGCGCCAACCGCCATTGATATCCAGGTGACCTACCCAGGCGCGTCCGCACAAACCGTGCAGGACACCGTGGTCCAGGTGATCGAGCAACAACTCAATGGTATCGACAACCTGCGCTATGTGGCCTCGGACAGTAACTCCGACGGCAGCATGACCATTACCGCGACGTTCAACCAGGGTACCAACCCGGACATCGCCCAGGTTCAAGTGCAGAACAAGCTGAACCTGGCGACCCCACTGCTGCCGCAGGAAGTGCAGCAGCAGGGTATCCGCGTGACCAAGTCGGTGAAGAACTTCCTGATGGTGATCGGTCTGGTGTCGGAAGACGGCAGCATGACCAAGGACGACCTCTCCAACTACATCGTGTCCAACATCCAGGACCCGATTTCCCGTACCTCGGGTGTGGGTGACTTCCAGGTCTTCGGTTCGCAGTACGCCATGCGTATCTGGCTCGACCCGGCCAAGCTGAACAACTTCCAGCTCACCCCGGTGGATGTCAGCAATGCCATCAAGGCCCAGAACGTGCAGGTGGCCACCGGCCAACTGGGCGGTCTGCCTGCCCTGCCCGGCACTCAATTGAACGCCACCATCATCGGCAAGACGCGTCTGCAAAGCGCCGAAGAATTCGCCAAGATCCTGATGAAAGTGAATCCCGACGGCTCGCAAGTGCGCCTGGGCGACGTTTCGCGTATTGAACTGGGCGGCCAGAACTACAGCATCAGCGCGCAATTCAACGGCAAGCCGGCGTCCGGTATGGCGATCAAGCTGGCCGCCGGGGCGAACGCCCTGGACACCGGTAAAGCGATCCGCGCCACCGTGGCGTCCCTGGAACCGTTCTTCCCGCCTGGCATGAAAGCCGTGGTGCCGTACGACACCACCCCGGTAGTGACCGAGTCGATCTCGGGTGTGGTTCACACCCTGGTCGAAGCGATCGTGCTGGTGTTCCTGGTGATGTTCCTGTTCCTGCAGAACTTCCGCGCCACCATCATCACCACCATGACCGTACCGGTGGTATTGCTGGGTACCTTCGGGATCCTGGCGGCGTTCGGTTTCACCATCAACACCCTGACCATGTTCGGCATGATCCTGGCCATCGGCCTGCTGGTGGACGATGCCATCGTGGTGGTGGAAAACGTCGAACGGGTGATGGCCGAGGAGCACCTGTCGCCCAAGGAAGCGACCATCAAGTCCATGGGCCAGATCCAGGGCGCCCTGGTGGGTATTGCCCTGGTTCTCTCGGCGGTATTGCTGCCGATGGCCTTCTTCGGCGGCTCCACCGGCGTGATCTACCGTCAGTTCTCCATCACCATCGTGTCGGCGATGGCGTTGTCGGTACTGGTTGCCCTGATCTTCACCCCGGCCCTGTGCGCCACCATGCTCAAGGCGATCGATCCGGAAAAGCACGGCCAACCCAAGCGCGGCTTCTTCGGCTGGTTCAACCGCACCTTCGACAGCGGCGTACTCAAGTACGAGCGCGGCGTGGGCGGGATGATCAAGCACAAGATCCCGGCTTTCATCGTGTATGCGCTGATCCTGGCCGGCATGATCTGGATGTTCACTCGTATCCCGAGCGCGTTCCTGCCTGAAGAAGACCAGGGCGTGATCTTTGCCCAGGTACAGACCCCGGTGGGCGCCTCGGCCGAGCGTACGCAAAAAGTCATCGACGACATGCGCGCCTTCCTGCTGCATGACAAGGAAGGCGAGCCAGGCGAAGGCAAGGCCGTGAAGTCGGTATTTACCGTGAACGGCTTCAACTTCGCCGGTCGCGGCCAGAGCTCGGGCCTTGCATTCGTGATGCTCAAGCCGTGGGACGAGCGTGATTCGTCGCAGTCGGTATTCGAAGTGGCCAAGCGGGCCCAGGGCTACTTCTTCGGGGCCTTCAAGGACGCCATGGTATTTGCCATCGTGCCGCCTTCGGTTCTGGAACTGGGTAACGCCACCGGCTTCGACGTGTTCCTGCAAGACCAGGGTGGTGTCGGCCACGACAAGCTGATGGCAGCGCGCAACCAGTTCCTCGGTGCGGCGGCCCAAAGCAAGATACTGGCAGGCGTGCGCCCCAACGGCGTGAACGATGAGCCGCAGTACGAACTGACCGTCGATGACGAGAAAGCCAGCGCCCAGGGCATCAGCCTGTCGGACATCCAGCAGACCCTGGCCATCGCGCTGGGCGGCAGCTACATCAACGACTTCATCGACCGTGGTCGGGTGAAGAAGGTGTATGTGCAGGGTGATGCGGCCAGCCGTATGTCGCCGGAAGACCTGGACAAATGGTTCGTGCGCGCCGACTCCGGGAAGATGGTGCCGCTGTCGGCCATCTCGTCGGGCAAGTGGATCTACGGCTCGCCCAAGCTCTCGCGTTATAACGGTGTAGCGGCCATGGAAATCCTCGGCACCCCGGCGCCTGGCTACAGTACCGGTGACGCGATGGCGGAAGTCGAGCGCATTGCCAAGGAACTGCCGGCCGGCGTCGGCTATGCCTGGACGGGCCTGTCGTACGAAGAACGTCTGTCCGGCTCCCAGGCGCCTGCGTTGTATGCCTTGTCGCTGCTGGTGGTGTTCCTGTGTCTCGCGGCACTGTATGAAAGCTGGTCGATCCCGATTGCGGTGATCCTGGTGGTACCGCTGGGTGTGATCGGTGCACTGATCGCCACCAGCATGCGCGGCTTGTCCAACGACGTGTTCTTCCAGGTGGGCTTGCTGGTCACGGTGGGCCTGGCGGCGAAAAACGCGATCCTGATCGTGGAGTTCGCCAAGGAGTTGCACGAGCAAGGCAAGGGCATTGTCGAGGCGGCCATCGAGGCGTCCCGCATGCGTCTGCGCCCGATCATCATGACGTCCATGGCGTTCGTGCTCGGCGTACTGCCGCTGGCGATTTCCAGCGGCGCAGGCTCGGGCAGCCAGCATGCAATCGGTACCGGTGTGATCGGCGGTATGATCACCGCAACGGTTCTGGCGATCTTCTGGGTGCCGCTGTTCTACGCAACCGTGTCTTCGGCCGGCGAACGCAAAAAGAAACACACCACTGAAACTCCTAAAGAGGCTGGCCAATGAGCAAGTCGCTACTTTCCCTAGCCGTCACCGCCTTCGTGCTCAGTGGCTGCTCGCTTATCCCTGACTACCAGCGCCCCGAAGCGCCGGTAGCGGCACAGTTCCCGCAGGGGCCGGCGTACTCGTCGGCCCAGGCGCCGGGCCAGGCTGCCGCCGAGCAGGGCTGGAAGCAGTTTTTCCATGACCCTGCCCTGCAGCAACTGATCCAGACCGCGCTGGTGAACAACCGTGACCTGCGCGTCGCGGCCCTGAACATCGACGCTTATGCGGCGCAGTACCAGATCCAGCGTGCCGACCTGTTCCCGGCCGTCTCGGCCACCGGCAGCGGCAGCCGCTCGCGTACTCCGGCGCGGCTGTCGCAGACCGGCGAATCGAGCATCTCCAGCCAGTACTCGGCGGGCCTGGGGATCAGTGCTTATGAGCTGGACCTGTTTGGTCGCGTGCGCAGCCTGAGCGAAGAAGCATTGCAGAAGTACTTCGCCACCGAAGAAGCACGGCGCAGCACCCAGATCAGCCTGGTGGCCAGTGTGGCCAATGCCTACCTGACCTGGCAGGCCGACAAGGAACTGCTCAAGCTGACCCAGGACACGCTCGGCGCGTTCGAGCAGAGCTTCAAGCTGACCTCGCGCAGCAACGAAGTCGGCGTGGCTTCGGCCCTCGACCTCAGCCAGGCGCGCACCTCGGTGGAAAACGCCCGGGTGCAGCTTGCCCGCTATACGCGCCAGGTGGCCCAGGATGAAAACAGCCTGACCCTGCTGCTGGGCACCGGCCTGCCGGCGAATATCGCCAGCAAGCCACTGTCCGATGACCTGCTCAGCGAAGTCCCCGCCGGCCTGCCGTCGGACCTGCTGCAACGGCGTCCCGACATCGTTCAGGCCGAGTACAACCTCAAGGCCGCCAACGCCAATATCGGTGCGGCCCGCGCGGCGTTCTTCCCGAGCATCAGCCTGACCGCCAGCGCCGGTACCGCCAGCCCGAACCTGGGCGGCCTGTTCAAGGGCGGCTCGGGCACCTGGTCGTTCGCACCGCAGATCAATATCCCGATCTTCAACGCCGGTAGCCTGCGCGCAAGCCTGGACTACTCGAAGATCCAGAAAGAGATCAACGTGGCCAACTACGAGAAGGCGATCCAGACCGGCTTCCAGGAAGTCTCCAACGGCCTCGCCGCGCGTGAGACCTACAAGCAGCAACTGGACGCCCAACGTGGCTTCGTCGCCGCCAACCAGGATTACTACCGCCTGGCCGAGCGTCGCTACCGCATTGGTGTCGACAGCAACCTGACCTTCCTCGACGCCCAGCGCCAACTGTTCAGTGCCCAGCAATTGCTGATCACCGACCGCCTGGCGCAGCTGACCAGCGAGGTCAACCTGTACAAGGCCCTCGGCGGTGGCTGGAACGAGCAGACGGCGAAAAATGAGCCGGTGAACGAACAAGCGCCGCCATTGAAATTGTTCTGATAGCGCCTGTGTAATCAAGCCGCTTCCCTGACCGGAAGCGGTTTTTTTTTGCCATGTCACTAACCCCTGCGAATCAAAGGTGGGCGCTGGCTTGCCTTCCCTTCAACCTTTCAGGGTAAGATTGGTAACAGATTCTTACAGACCACAGAGGGAGCTTGTCGTAATGATCGTAGGCATTGACCTGGGCACGACCAATAGCCTGGCCGCCGTGTGGCGCGGCGATGCCGCCGAAATGGTACCCAATGCCCTTGGCCAGTTGCTGACCCCAAGCGTGGTAGGCCTGGATGATCAAGGCCGTATCCTGGTGGGCCAAGCCGCCAAGGAACGCCTGCATACTCACCCGCACCTGACCACGTCGCTGTTCAAGCGCTACATGGGCAGTGCCACCGAAGTGCGCCTGGGCGACCGCTCGTTCCGCCCCGAAGAGCTGTCGGCGCTGGTCCTCAAAAGCCTCAAGGAAGACATCGAGCGCACCTATGGCCAAACCGTCACCGAAGCGGTGATCAGCGTGCCCGCGTACTTTAGCGACGGCCAGCGCAAAGCCACGCGCATTGCCGGTGAACTGGCGGGGCTCAATGTTGAAAAACTGATCAACGAACCCACCGCCGCCGCCTTGGCTTATGGCTTGCACCAGCGTGACAAGGAAACCTCGTTCCTGGTTTTCGATCTCGGCGGCGGCACCTTTGACGTGTCGATCATCGAGCTGTTCGACGGTGTAATGGAAGTACGTGCCAGCGCCGGCGACAACTTCCTGGGCGGCGAAGACTTCGACACGTTGTTGCTGGAACACTTCGTCGACAGCCAGCGCAATGCCCAGGGTTTCCCGCCCACCCGCAGTGTGTTGCAAGCCCTGCGTCGCGAAGCCGAGCGCGTGCGCAAAGCCTTGGGCCAGGACGACAGCGCCGAGTTCGCCCTGCGTATCGATGGCCAACAGTGGGTCACAACCATCACCCAGGCCGAACTCGCCAAGCTCTACACGCCCTTGTTGGAACGCCTGCGCGCACCGATTGAACGCGCCCTGCGGGACGCACGCATTCGGGTCGGTGACCTGGACGAAATCCTGCTGGTAGGCGGCACCACGCGCATGCCGCTGGTGCGTAAACTGGCCGCTGGTTTGTTCGGGCGTTTCCCCTCCATCAGCCTCGACCCGGACCAGGTGGTTGCCCACGGCGCGGCGATCCAGGCAGCGCTCAAGGCCCGCTCGGCGGCACTGGAAGAAATCGTGCTGACCGACGTCTGCCCCTACACCCTGGGTATCGAAACCTCGAACCAGTACGGCGGCCATATCGAAAGCGGGCATTACCTGCCGCTGATCGAACGCAACAGCAGCGTGCCGGTGAGCCGGGTCAAAAGCGTGGTCACGCTCTACGACGACCAGCCCCGGGTGCTGCTGAAAATCTACCAAGGCGAAAGCCGTCTGGTGAAAGACAACATCGAACTGGGCCAGTTGGAAATCCCCGTGCCCAAGCGCAAGGCTGGCGAAGTCTCACTGGACGTGCGCTTCACCTACGACAACAACGGTTTGCTCGAAGCCCAGGTGAACATTCCGCTGACCGGCGAGCAGCACTCGCTGGTGATCGAAAACAATCCTGGCGTGCTCAGCCCGCAAGAGATCCAGCAACGCCTGCAAGCGTTGGCATTGTTGAAAATTCACCCGCGCGACCAGCAGGTCAACACCGTGCTGACCGCCCGCCTCGAACGGCTCTACCAGGAAAGCCTGGGCGAGCTGCGCGAGCAACTCGGACACTGGGCCGCGCAGTTTCAGCAAGTGCTCGACACCCAGGACGAGCGCCGCATCCGTGAGGCCCGCAGCGAACTGACCCGACAACTTGAGCAACTCGATAACGGGTTCTGGCGCTGAAGGAAATCCACATGGACTGTTGGACAGTGTTGCAATTGGCGGACGATGCCGACGAACGGACCATCAAGCGAACCTACGCGCGACTGCTGAAAAGCTGCCGCCCGGACGATGATCCCGAAGGGTTCCAGCGTCTGCGCGAAGCCTATGAGGCTGCATTGGGGTACGCACGCTGGCGTGCAGACAACGAAGAGCAAGAGCGCGCAACTGCCGTTGTCGAACAGACCGACAGCCACCTCAAGGATTTGGCCGAGTTGATGGACGTCAGCACGCTCAGCCCCGCGCCCTTTGAAGCGCCAAAACCTGACCCGGTCCACGGGTTGCTCATCGGCCTCAACGCCGACAACCTCGATGAGCGCTGGGCCCAGGCCCGGCAACAGGACTGCAGCGACGCCTTCCAGGCCGGCCTGCTGCGCCACTGCTTTGAAGCCCCCGGCGAGCGCAGTGCAATTACCCGTTGGGCGATGCAACATCTGGAATGGCTGACACCCTGGCAACGGGTGGCCATGACGCCATGGCAGCACGATGCACTGACCAGTGAGCTGTTGCAGGAATATCGCCTCAACTTGCAGGAACTGCTGGAGCAAAAGGCCGAGCGCGAGTTCATCACCCAACTGACGCACTACAACGAGCAAGCCTGGCTGCGGGTGTTCGATCAGCAGCAACAGTGGCAACACATTATTCTGCAACTGCTGCACGACACCCAATGGAGCGTGCCGCTGTTTGAACGCGTATGCCAGGCCTTTGGCTGGGACGACCAGAAAGGCGTGTTTGCAGAACCCGCGTGGATGTGGCGCAGCCTGGTGTCGCGTTGCGAGCAGGAAAGCTTTTATATCAGCCTCCAAGACAAAGCCCAGGACACCCGGCGCACCTGCGCCGATGCCCTGGCCGCGCGCTTGTTGCTCACGCCCATGACCGCAACCCAACAGATGCGCATCATCGGCAGGTTTGGCCAAAACGAATGGAACGCTTGCCAGCATCTGGGCGAAACCCTGACCTGGCGTTATCCGCAGTTGATCGAACGCCTGCCCCAAAGCGACCTGTTCTTCTGGCGCAAATTCGTCCCACGACCGATTTACGTCCATGTGCTTATCCGGCTCTGGGCGATCTTTGCCTTGGCCGCTGTCCTGAACCTCGTTCACGTTGAAACCGAAAAGCTGGACTTCGGGGTCGTACTCATCTTGGTGGTATTGGCGATCTTGCCGGCCGCGGTCTTCTTTCGGATCACGCAGATGTGGGCCGGGATGAGTGCGTCCTTTGTAGTTGCGGACGTGTGGCTGAGCCAGTATTTGATCCCTAAACGCGTCAACCCCAACCAGTATTGGCTGGTGTTACGCCACGGCATCCCGCAATTGGCCATGCTCGCGGTGTGCGGGCTGGCACTGGGCATTCTGGGAGCGATTACGTATGCCGGGATGCTGCTGATCAACCTGCTGCACAGCAAACGCATCGGCCACATGGGTGAGAAAAGCCTGAAATTTCCGTGGCTCAACGGCCTGCATTGGGCCTTCTGGAGTCCGCTGCAAGTGGTATTCCTGGTGGTGATGGTGGCGGTGATCATCGCCGCGCAGCATTACCTGCCAGCGGTGCCATGGTCCCATATCGACCTGCCCAAACAGTAACGAGACGCTCGGGCCTGAGCGTATTGAGCAGGCCCGCAACTTGCGTTCGATCATCGCACACAACCCGCTCTCCCCCACTTTCATCGCCCCCGTACCGCCCCGCACCATGGCCCGCACCTGCATAACCCCAATAACAACAGGTCCAACACCATGAGCACGTTCCGCCCGCGCCAGCTATTGCTGGCAACCGCTGTCGCCAGCCTTGCCCTGCCCGTCGTCGCCGAAGAACACGGTTTTCTCGAAGACGCCAGCGCCAACCTCAACCTGCGCAATTTTTTCTTCAACCGCAATTACACCAACCCGACCAAAACCCAGGGCGGCGCGCAGGAGTGGACGCAAAGTTTCATCCTCGACGCCAAGTCCGGGTTCACTCAAGGCACGGTCGGTTTCGGTGTCGACGTGCTGGGCTTGTACTCGCTCAAGCTTGATGGCGGGCGCGGCACCGGCGGCACGCAGTTATTGCCGCTGGACCACGACGGCCGCCCAGCCGATGCGTTCGGTCGCCTGGGTGTGGCCTTCAAGGCGCGGGTTTCCCGGACTGAAGTGAAAGTCGGCGAATGGATGCCGGTGCTGCCGATTTTGCGCTCGGACGATGGTCGCTCATTGCCGCAGACCCTGCGCGGCGGGCAGATCACGTCAAAGGAAATCGATGGCCTGACCCTGTATGGCGGTCAGTTCCGTGCCAACAGCCCGCGGGACGACAGCAGCATGCGCGACATGTCGATGACCGGCAAAACCGCGTTCACGTCCGATCGCTTCAACTTCCAGGGCGCCGAATACGCCTTCAACGACAAACGCACACAAGTCGGCGTGTGGAATGCCCAGCTCAAGGACATCTACCGCCAGCAGTTCGTCAATCTGATCCACAGCCAGCCCGTGGGCGACTGGACCCTGGGCGCCAACCTGGGGTTCTTCTACGGCAAGGACGACGGCAGCGCCCGGGCAGCTGAGCTGGACAACAAGACCTGGTCAGGCCTGTTCTCCGCCCGTTACGGCGGCAACACCTTCTATGTCGGCCTGCAAAAACTCACCGGCAACAGCGCCTGGATGCGTGTCAACGGCACCAGCGGCGGCACCCTGGCCAACGACAGCTATAACTCGAGCTACGACAACGCCGAGGAAAAATCCTGGCAGGTTCGCCACGACTACAACTTTGCCGCCCTTGGCGTACCGGGCCTTACCCTGATGAACCGCTATATCAGCGGCAGCAACGTGCACACCGGCACGGTGACCGACGGCAAGGAATGGGGGCGCGAAAGCGAATTGGGCTACACCGTACAAAGCGGCAGCCTGAAAAACCTGACCCTGCGCTGGCGCAACTCCAGCATGCGGCGTGACTACAGCAACAATGAGTTCGATGAAAACCGGTTGATCGTCAGCTACCCGATAAGTCTGCTGTAAACCGGCGCCGCAGTTACTGTATGGTGCGCGCCTGCCGCTGCTGATCGCCCCAGCAGCGGCCTCTCATTCGAGCCCGCGCACAGCATGAAAACCTTCGCCTCCGCTATCGCACTGTTCGCCCTGGCCCTGAGCCTGGGCGGCTGCATCGGCTCGCCCATCGCCCTGACGCCGCAGACCGAGCAACGCCTGCAGGCCCGGGCGCCAATCCGTTTCCTGCTGACCTTCGATGACGGCCCCAGCGCCTCGGGCTACAACAACCCGAGCCGTTCGGTGGTGGCCGATCTGGCCGATAACCCGGTGTCGCCAGGGATCAAGGCGGTGTTCTTTCTACAGACCCAAGCCGCCCGTTCAGGCGGCAGCGCGCGGGGCCGCAAGACCATGGTGCGTGAGTCTGCCGCCGGCCATGTGCTGGCCTTCCACACGGCGACGGCGTTTCATACCAATCATCGCTGGCTCAGTGACGCCGAGCTGGAACGCACCCTGACCCAGGGCGCGGCGGACATCGCCGCCATCACCGGCACGCCGCCCCTGCTGGTGCGGCCACCGTTCTGGAACTACGACCACCGCACGTTCGCCGCCTACCGACGCCACGGCATGCAGGTGCTGTTGACCGACCTGAGTGCCAACGACGGCAAGATCTGGGGCTTCAATGGCAGCCCACGCCGACGCGCCAACCTGTACCGCCAGCTGTCAGTGGTGCGTGAGCGCATCGCATTGGGTGAGTTGCCGACGGTGGACGGCGTGATACCGGTGGTGGTGACCTTCCATGACATCAACCGCTACACCGCACGGCATATGCAGGAGTACCTGCAGATCCTGATGGACAGCGCCCGCATCAACGGCCTGAAGACCGCCGCCGAGCCCTTCTACACCGACACCGCCACCCTGCAACGCGCGGCGCTGGTCCGCACGGTCAAGGAGGTGAACGAGCCGGTGCATCTGCCGGGGGTGTGGAATTGGCTGTGGGATGCCGATGCCAACTGACTTCTACAGTCAATGAATATCCCCTGTAGGAGCGAGCTTGCTCGCGAAAAACGTCAACGATAACGCGTACTTTCTGAATGAACGCGGTGCCTGTGAGTTTTTCGCGAGCAAGCTCGCTCCTACAGACGGCATCAGGGCAAGCTCCCTCCCAAATTTTGAGCGCATTTCAACTCAGGGTTGGCGCGACTCCACACCCAACTCATCCCACACCGACTCGGCCAGATGAAACGTCGCATTCGCCGCCGGTATCCCGCAATAAATCGCGCTTTGCATCAGCACTTCCTTGATCTCGGCGCGGGTCACGCCGTTGCTGGCGGCGGCACGTAAATGCAGCTTCAACTCTTCGGTGCGGTTCATGCCGATCAGCATCGCGATGGTGATCAGGCTGCGGGTGTGCCGTGGCAAACCCGGGCGGGTCCAGATATCGCCCCACGCATGGCGAGTGATCATCTCCTGAAACTCGCTGTTGAAGTCGGTCAGGGCATTGAGGCTGCGCTCCACATGGGCGTCGCCCAGCACTTCACGGCGCACTTGCAGCCCCTCGGCATAACGTTGTTTCTCGTCCACGAAAAGCTCCTCAACGACCCAGCAGAAATTCAATCACGCGGTCGCTGAACGCAGCGCCGGCTTGTACATTGGACAGATGCGCCGCATAGAACTCGGCGTATTCGGCGCCCTTCACATGGTTCTGGATAAAGTGACCGCCGGCGGGTGGTGTCACCGCGTCTTCCGTGCCGGCAATCACCAGGGTGGGCACTTTGATCGACGCCAACTGATGACGGAAATCCGCATCGCGCACCGCCGCGCAGTTGGCGGCATAGCCTTGGGGCGAGGTGGCCGCGAGCATGTTGGTGATCTGCTCGGCCTGGTGGGGGTTGGCCGCGGCAAAATCGGCGGTGAACCAGCGTGCAATCGAGGCATCACGCAGTGCAACCATCGCCGCCGCGCCATCGCGCAACACCGTTTCGATACGCGGGTTCCACACCTCGGGCGTGCCGATCCTGGCAGCGGTGTTGCAGACCACCAGGCGATCGAGCCGCGTGCCGGCGTTGATGCCCAGCCATTGGCCGATCAACCCGCCCATGGACAGCCCACAGAAATGGGCACGCTGGATGCCCAGCGTATCCAACAGCGCCAGCACATCCTGGCCCAACTGTTCGATGCTGTAGGGCCCCTCGGTGACCAGGGATTTGCCATGGCCGCGGGTATCGAAACGCAGCAGGCGAAAATGCCGGGTGAACGCCGGCACCTGGATGTCCCACATATGCAGGTCAGTACCCAGGGAGTTGGACAGCACCAGTACCGGTGCATCGGCGGGCCCATCGAGTTGGTAATGCAGGTCGCCCTCGGCGAGTTGTACGAAAGCCACAGCGTTCTCCTTACGCAGTCAATGCAAAGTGTTCGGTCACGGCGCGGCTGACCCAGGTATGGGCCTGCCCCAGATAGTTGGCCGGGTCGAGCAGACGGTCCAGTTCGGCCGACGACAACTGGGCGGTGACCTGCGGCTGGTCCGCCAGCACGGCACGCAAATGCCGCTGCTCGGCGACCGCGCGTTTGCAGCACTGCTCCAGCAAGTGGTGCGCGGTTTCACGGCCCAGGCGCTGGGCAAGCACGCTGCTGACGGCTTCGGCCAGCACCAGGCCCTGGGTCAGCTCGAGATTGCGGGCCATGCGCTCGGCATCCACCTCCAGCCCTTCGCTGACCAGCAGCGCCTGTTCCAGTGCTCCCGAGACCAATCGGCAGATCTGCGGCAAGGTTTCCCATTCGGCGTGCCACAGTCCCAGGCTACGTTCGTGCTCCTGGGGCATGGCACTGAACATCGTCGCCACCAGGCCGGGCACTCGGGTCGCGGCGCTGATCAGCACGGCGGCGCCGACCGGGTTGCGCTTGTGCGGCATGGTCGAAGAGCCGCCCTTGCCCGGCGCCGAGGGCTCGAACACTTCCGCCGCTTCGGTTTGCATCAACAGGCTGATGTCGCGGCCGAGCTTGCCAAGGCTGCCGGCGATCAGGCCAAGCACGCTGGCAAACTCCACCAGACGATCACGTTGGGTGTGCCACGGCTGCTCGGGCAGGCTCAGTTGCAGCTCGGCGGCCAAGGCCTGCGCCACCGGCATGGCCTGCTCGCCCAGCGCCGCCAGGGTGCCCGACGCACCGCCAAACTGCAGCACCAGCAAACGCGGTTTCAATTCCACCAGGCGCTGGCGACTGCGCGTCACCGCGCCCAGCCAGCCGGCGATCTTCATGCCCAGGGTGACGGGCGTAGCGTGTTGCAGCCAGGTGCGCCCGACCAGGGGGGTCGGTGCATGCCGCTGCGCCTGGGCCGCCAATACATCGCCCAGGCGCGCCAGGTCCGCTTCGATCAGCTCCAGCGCGCGGCGCAATTGCACCACCAGGCCGGTGTCCATCACATCCTGACTGGTTGCCCCCAGGTGCACATAGCGCTCGGCCCCGGCGTCTTCAGCGGCAATCAACTTGCCCAGCGCCTTGACCACTGGAATCGCCGAGTTGCCCGCGGTGGCAATCGCCACACTGAGCGCATCCACGTCATACAGCGATGCCAGGCAGGCCTGGGCAATCGGCGCCACGGCGGCCTGCGGGATCAACCCGACCTGAGCCTCGGCCCGGGCCAGCGCGGCCTCGAAATCCAGCATGCCCTGCAGGCGCCCCTGGTCACAGAACACCTCGGCCATGCTGTCAGCGGTGAAGTAGGCGTCGAACAGTTGGTTGCTCGTGCGCAGTGTCATAACTCATTCCTTACAAATCGTGATGCAGGTACGCCGCCTGTTTCGGCAGGCGCAAGCTGAACAGGAACGCCACGGCCATCATCGCGGTGACGTACCAGTAGAAGGTGTTTTCCATACCGATGGACTTCAGGCTCAACGCAACCACTTCCGCCGAACCGCCGAACACCGCGTTGGCCACGGCATACGCGAGGCCCACGCCCAATGCACGCACCTGGGGTGGGAACATCTCGGCTTTGACCAGGCCACTGATGGAGGTATAGAAGCTGACGATCGCCAGTGCCAGCGTGATCAGCACAAAAGCCAGGAACGGACTGGTGACGGTTTTCAGGGTAAGCAGGATCGGCACCGTGAACAGCGTGCCCAGACCGGCGAACCAGAGCATGGAATTGCGCCGGCCGATCTTGTCGGCGAGCATGCCGAACAGCGGCTGCATGCACATGTACAGAAACAGCGCGCCGGTCATGATGTAGCTGGAGGTCTTGGCGTGCATGCCGACGGTGTTCACCAGGTATTTCTGCATGTAGGTGGTGAAGGTATAGAAAATCAGCGAGCCGCCGGCGGTGTAGCCCAGCACGGTGATGAAGGCTTTGCCGTGGTCACGGAACAGCGCGACGATACTGCCGGCGTCCTTGTCCTCGCGCATTTCCTTGCTGGTGGTTTCCTTGAGGGTGCGGCGCAGCAACAGGGAGATCACCGCCGCGATGGCGCCGATCACGAACGGAATGCGCCAGCCCCAGGCACGCAATTCTTCTTCGGTGAGGATCTGCTGCAGGATCACCACCACCAGCACCGCCAGCAGTTGCCCGCCGATCAGGGTCACGTACTGGAACGAGGCGAAGAAACCGCGCTGGCCCTTGAGCGCCACTTCGCTCATGTAGGTCGCGGTGGTGCCGTATTCGCCCCCCACCGACAACCCCTGGAACAGCCGCGCCACCAGCAGCAGCGCCGGGGCCCAGGCGCCGATATCCTTGTAGGTCGGCAGGAAAGCGATGACCAGGGAACCGGCGCACATCATCAGCACCGAGATCATCATGGAATTCTTGCGGCCATGTTTGTCGGCCACCCGGCCAAACAGCCAGCCGCCGATCGGACGCATCAGGAACCCGGCGGCGAACACGCCGGCGGTGTTGAGCAGTTGGACGGTGGGGTCGTCCGAGGGGAAAAAGGCCGGCGCAAAGTAAATGGCGCAGAAGGCATAGACGTAGAAGTCGAACCATTCGACCAGGTTGCCGGAGGAAGCACCGACAATCGCAAAAATCCGTTTGCTACGTTCTTCTCCGGTGTAGTGACTGGTTTTTGTTGTCATGGTTTTTACTCAGTGGGAACGGTTATAGCCTAGACATACTTTGCAACAACCGTGTCATGCAAGCAGACTTTTGGCTATGGAGTGCTTGTAAGGGCCCCATCGGGGGCAAGCCCCCTCCCACACTTGGACTTGTGAATACATTCAAATGTGGGAGGGGGCTTGCCCCCGATAGGGCCCTAAAGCCAACTCAATAATCGAAAAACACCGTTTCCCTGTCTGTCCCCTGCAAAACCACATCCCACTGATAAACCCCCGCCGCATCCTGCCTGGCAATCAACGTACCGCGACGCTGCGCCGGCACACACGCCAGCAACGGGTCATCCCCATTCAACGCCTCACCGTCAAAATAAATCCGCGTCAGCAAGTGCTTCACCAACCCCCGCGCAAACACCAGCACCACCAGATGCGGCGCCTGGGTCGTGCCTTGAAGCCCGGGCACACTGCCCGGCTTGATCGTAGTAAAGCGGAAGCGCCCCTCGGCATCCACCGGCACGCGGCCAAAGCCTTCGAAGTTGGGATCCAGCGCTTTGTCCTGCTCGTCTTCCGGGTGGTCGTACTTGCCGGCGGCGTTGGCCTGCCAGACCTCAAGCATGGCGTCGTTGACCACATCGCCGTTGCCGTCCACCACCTGCCCGCTGATCGCCACGCGTTCGCCCAGGGTGGCGGCGACCGTCAGGTCTTCGCGGTTCAGCCAGGTCAGGCCGATGTGGTAATACGGCCCGACGGTGTGGGACGTGGTTGCGTAAAGGCTCATCTCATTTCTCCATCGGCGTGGCGTCGCGGCCGCGCAGGACGATGTCCCAGCGGTAGCCGAGGGCATAGGAAGGAATGGTTTTTTCCAGATCGAAGCTTGCGATCAGGCGTTGCTTGGCACTGGTGTCCGGCACGCAGTTGTAGATCGGGTCGTATTCGAGCAGCGGGTCGCCGGGGAAATACATTTGCGTGACCAGCCGCGTCAGCACGCTGGGTCCGAACAGCGAAAAGTGGATATGCGCCGGGCGCCAGGCGTTGTGGTGGTTGCCCCACGGGTAGGCGCCGGGCTTGATGGTCTGGAATTGGTACCAGCCCTCGGCGTCGGTGACGGTGCGCCCGGTGCCGGTGAAGTTCGGGTCCAGCGGCGCATCGTGCAGGTCGCGCTCGTGGTTGTAGCGACCGGCGGCGTTGGCCTGCCAGATCTCCACGAGGATGCCCGGCACCGGCAGGCCGTTTTCATCCAGTACTCGCCCGTGAATGATGATGCGTTCGCCCTGGGGCTCGCCCTCGTGCTGGGCGGTCAGGTCGTTGTCTTTCTCGCTGACGCGCTCGGCGCCGATGGTGGGGCCGGTGATTTCCGACAACGAATGGGGCAGAAACACCAACGGCTGCGAGGGCGAACGCAAGTTCGTCGACTGGTAGGCCGGGTGCAGGTAGTCAGGTTGAGTGCCCGCGTGCGGGCGCCGGTAACCGGGCTTGTCATTCATGCAGCAATCCTCTGTTGTTAGACGCGTTCAATCGCCAGGGCCAGGCCTTGGCCCACGCCCACGCACATGGTCGCCAGGCCTTTGCGCCCGCCGGTTTTTTCCAGCTGGTGCAGGGCTGTCAGTACCAGCCGCGCACCGCTCATGCCCAGGGGATGCCCCAGGGCGATGGCGCCGCCGTTGGGGTTGACCTGCGGCGCGTCGTCGGCGATCCCCAACTCGCGCAGCACGGCCAGGCCTTGGCTGGCGAAGGCTTCGTTGAGTTCGATCACGTCAAAATCGGTGACCGCCAGACCGAGGCGCTCCACCAGCTTGCGCACCGCCGGCACCGGGCCGATCCCCATCACGCGCGGGGCGACGCCGGCACTGGCCATGCCCAACACCCTGGCGCGGGCGGTGAGTCCGTGTTTTTTCACCGAGTCGGCCGAGGCCAGAATCAGCGCAGCAGCACCATCGTTGACGCCCGACGCGTTGCCGGCGGTGACGGTCTTGTCCGGGCCGTTGACCGGCTTGAGTTTGGCCAGGGTCTCAAGGGTGGTGTCCCGTGGATGCTCATCATGCTCCACCACGGTTTCGCCTTTTTTATGGGCCACCCGCACCGGCACAATCTCTTCGGCAAAGAAGCCGGCGGCCTGCGCGGCAGCGGTACGTTGCTGGCTGCGCAGGGCAAAGGCATCCTGGTCGGCGCGCGAAACATTGTAGTCGTCGGCGACGTTATCGGCGGTCTGCGGCATCGCGTCGACGCCGTATTGGGCTTTCATCAAGGGGTTGATAAAACGCCAGCCGATGGTGGTGTCTTCCAGCTTCATGGTGCGTGAAAACGCCGCATCGGCCTTGCCCATCACGAACGGCGCGCGGGACATCGACTCGACGCCGCCGGCAATCGCCAGCTCCATTTCGCCGCTGGCAATCGCGCGAAAGGCCGTGCCGATGGCGTCCATCCCCGAAGCGCACAGGCGGTTGAGGGTCACGCCGGGAATGCTCTCCGGCAGGCCCGCCAGCAGCAGCGCCATGCGTGCCACGTTACGGTTGTCTTCACCGGCCTGGTTGGCGCAGCCGAGGAACACTTCATCCACGGCGCTCCACTCCACCGTTGGGTTGCGTTCGATCAACGCCTTGATCGGCAGGGCCGCCAGGTCATCGGCGCGCACCGTGGACAGGCCGCCGCCGAAGCGGCCGATGGGGGTGCGAATGGCGTCACAGATAAAGACATCGCGCATCAGGCTTCTCCCGGTGCTTGGCCATGGGCGGCTGCGGTGCGTGCTTCGAGGTCACGCAGGGCGCTCAGCTCAACCTCAGTCGGTTCGGCGGTCACCTCGACCTGGTCGGCAAAACGAATGGCCCAGCCGGTCGCCGCGACCACTTGCTCGCGGGTCACCCCAGGGTGCAAGGCAGTGACCACGAACTCATGGCTGCCCTCCTCCGGCTCCATGATGCACAGGTCGGTAATGATGCCGACCGGACCGGCCCCCGGCAGCCCCAGGCGCTTACGCGAATCCCCGCCTTCGCCGTGGCCGACCGAGGTGATGAAGTCCAGCTTGTCGACAAACGAACGGGACGACTGTTTAAGGATGATCAACACGCTTTTGGCGGAACCGGCAATTTCCGGCGCGCCGCCGGCACCCGGCAGACGTACCTTGGGCTGGTGATAATCGCCGACCACGGTGGTGTTGATGTTGCCGAAACGGTCGACCTGAGCCGCGCCGAGAAAGCCGACGTCGATGCGCCCGCCTTGCAGCCAGTAGCGGAAGATTTCGCCGGTGGGCACCACGGTATCGGCCGTTTCCGCCAACTCCCCGTCACCGATGGACAGCGGCAACACCGAGGGCTTGGCGCCAATCGGGCCGGACTCGTAGATCAGCACCACGTCAGGCGAGGAGGTCAGGCGCGCCAGGTTGGCCGCCTTGGACGGCAGGCCGATGCCGACGAAGCACACCGAGCCATTCTTGAGGCGGCGCGCGGCGGCGACGGTCATCATTTCATTGGTGGAATAGGTCATTACTTGGCCTCCTGCGCGCTGGCCAGCCTGGCCTGGAACTCGCTGAAATCAGCAGTGCCGTGGATGTATTCGTCGATCCAGGCGGTAAAGGTCCCACGGTCGCGGGCAATCGGGTCCCACGCCTGGTAGAAACGGTTATCCCGCTCGTTGTAGCCATGGGCGTAGGACGGGTGCGCGCCACCGGGCACATGGCACACGGCGGTCAGGGCCCAGGTCGGCAATACGCAGCTGTTCATCGGCGCGTTCAGGTCGTCGACGATTTCCTCGACGGTGACGATGCAGCGCTTGGCCGCCAGGGCCGCTTCCTTCTGCACGCCAAGAATGCCCCATAGCAGCACGTTGCCCTTGCGGTCGGCCTTCTGCGCATGGATTACCGTGACATCCGGGCGTACCGACGGGACGGCCGCCAGCACTTCGCCAGTAAACGGGCACGTGACGGTCTTGATCAGCGGGTTGACCTTGGGCAAGTCGGAACCGGCGTAGGCCCGCAGCACCGCAAACGGCAGGCCGGAGGCGCCGGCGACGTAGGCGTTGGCCAGGTCGGCATGGCTGTGTTCTTCGATCTCCAGCGGCTGCGGCCACTGCTTTTCCACCGCGTCGCGCAGACGATGCAGGGAACCCACGCCCGGGTTGCCGCCCCAAGAGAAAATCAACTTGCGCGCACAGCCGGCGCCGATCAACTGGTCGTAGATCAGGTCAGGCGTCATACGCACCAGCGTCAGGTCTTTCTTGCCCTGACGAATGATTTCATGACCTGCGGCGGTGGGGATCAGGTGAGTGAAGCCTTCGAGGGCGACGGTATCGCCGTCGTTCACGAAGCGCTTGACCGCATCGCGCAGGGTGAGAATTTCAGCCATGGGGTTGGGCTCCCGGTGTTGATCGAAAAAGGCGCTGAGGGGGGCGCCGAAGTGCTTGAAGATTAAGCCGGGGGAATGGGCCAAACAATCCGATAATCGACTCAGCGTTCGATTATCGAACGCATTGTTGCGGGGCTAACTTTTCTGAACAGCGCGATCAACTGTGGGAGGGGGCTTGCCCTAATACCAGTCTGTAGGAGCGAGCTTGCTCGCGAAAAGCTCACAGGCACCGCGTTCATTCAGAAAGCACGCGTTATCGTTGACGTTTTTCGCGAGCAAGCTCGCTCCTACAGACAGGCATCAGGGCGTGCCCCCCTCCCACATTTTGAATTGTGCCAGACGTCAGGTCGCATCGGCGTGGCTGACCATGCCCTTGATCAGCACCGCTGCGGTGGCCAACCCCGCCGGAATCACCAGCGCCGTCAGCACCTGCTCGAAGTTCCAGCCCAGGCCCAGCAAGGTCGCGCCCATCCACGCACCGAGAATCGCGCCGAAACGGCCAATGCCGAGCATCCACGACACGCCGGTGGCGCGGCCCTGGGTGGGGTAGAAGCGCGCAGCCAGGGAGGGCATCGCCGATTGCGCACCGTTGACGCACATCCCGGCAATCAGCACGAGGGTCGCCAACAGGGTGATATTGCCCAGGCTCTGCCCGACCGCGTAGGCAAATACCCCCGCCAACAGGTAGAAGGTGCCAATCACTTTGTGCGGGTTGAACCGGTCCATCGCCCAGCCCACGCCGACGGCGCTCAATACGCCGCCAAACTGGAACAACGCCCCGATAAAGGCGGCCTGCTCCATGCTGGCGCCACTGTCGCGCATCAGGGTTGGCAGCCAGCTGGTGAGCAGGTAGACAATCACCAGGCCCATGAAATAAGTGAGCCACAGCAACAGCGTGCCGGCACTGTAGGTACCGGAAAAAATCACCGCGAACACGTTGCGCGCCTTGACGGTCTTTTGCTCCGGCACGCTGAAGTGAGTGGCCTGGGCGACAATGCCGGGGTCAATCGGGGACAGGGCCTTGCGTACCTTGTCGGTACCACGGTTGCGCACCACCAGGTAACGCGCCGACTCCGGCAACCAGACCAGCAGCACCGCGCCCAGGATCAACGGCAGGATGCCACCGATCAGCAACAGGCTGTGCCAGCCGAAGGCCGGGATCAACTTGGCCGAGATAAACCCGCCACCGGCCATGCCCAGGTTGAAGCCGCAAAACATGCTGGTCACCAGCAGCGACTTGTGCCGCTCGGGGGTGTATTCGGAGAGCAGCGTGGTGGCGTTGGGCATGCCTGCGCCCAGCCCCAGGCCCGTCAGGAAACGCAACACCAGCAGTTGGTCGACATTGCTGCTGTAGGCCGAAGCCAGGCTGAAGGCACCGAACACCAGCACCGCGCCCACCAGCACCACTTTGCGCCCGAAGCGGTCGGCCAGCGGGCCGGAACCCAGCGCGCCGAAGACCATGCCGATCAACGCGGCGCTCATCACCGGGCCGAGGCTCGCGCGGTCGATGCCCCAGTCCTGGGACAGCGCGGGTGCGATAAAGCCCATGGCGGCGGTGTCGAGGCCGTCGAGGAAGACAATCAGGAAGCACAGGATCACCACGCGCCACTGGTAACGTGACAAGGGCTGGGCATTGATGAAGGACTGCACGTCCAGGGTAGAACCGACAGATGGCTGATTCATTATTTTTATTCCACACCGATGGCGGGCCAGCGACCTGGGGTCGCCATTATTATTGGAGCGCGCCCTGAAGCGCTGCCGCACATTAATAAGCCAGGGGAAACAGCGTCAATTGATCACGCCGGGTTCTGTGCGGTCACCGAACACTCAGGCAAACAGTTGCATGCTCAGCTCGCGACTGGCGCTGAGCATGCTTGGCAGGAACCGCTGCTCCAACTCGCTGCGGCTGACCCGCCCGGCATGGGTGCTGACATTGAGCGCGGCCAACACCTGGCCGGATGCGTCGTAAACCGGTACGGCGATCGAACGCAGGCCCTGCTCCAGTTCCTGATCGACGATGCACCAACCCTGCTGACGCACCTGTTGCAGGCATTCGAACAACGCTTCGGGCGTGGTCAAGGTACGACTGGTCTTGGTTTGCAGGTCGGCGTGGTCAAGGTAATCCTGCAACGAAGCGTCATCCAGGGCGGCCAGCAGGATGCGGCCCATGGAGGTGCAGTACGCCGGCAAGCGCCCGCCCACGGAAAGGTCAACGGAAATCAGGCGCTGAGTGGTGGCCGAGCGGGCGATGTAAAGAATGTCGTCGCCTTCGAGGGTCGCCATGTTGCAGGCCTCGTGAAGCTGTTCGCTCATGCGATCCAGGTAGGGCTGGGCCGACACGGCCAGGGGGGTCGACGATAAATAGGCGTGGCCCAGGGTCAGTACCTTGGGCAGCAACGAGTAGGTACGGCCATCGGTGGTGGCATACCCCAGCTTGATCAAGGTATGCAGGCAGCGGCGCACGGCGGCACGCGGAATTTCGGTGCGATGGCTGATCTGGGCGATGGTCAGGTGACGCTTGCGCTCCTGAAACGCCTGCACCACGGCCAGGCCACGGGCCAGGGAGGTCATGAAGTCCGGATCACCGGTGAACGCCTGGATGCGCTTGGCCGGTGATGCCACGATCGGCGGCGCCACCGACGCGAAGGAGTTGCGCAATTGATCGTTCATTTCAGGGATCCTTTTTCTTGTTTTCAACCACAGAAGGGCTGGCTGCTATTACAAGCCGCACGGTTAGCGATGCACAAGGCAAGGGCGGCAACATTGGGCGATTATCGGACGATGATGCGATTATCGCAATTCTCGGTTGCCGAGCCCGCTACAGCGCGTTGCCCGGTAAAAAACGGCTGTTTTGGGGGTATATGTTCAGCCAATACTTACGCTGTGATGTAACAAAACTCGCACATGAAGTTGAGACTTTTTAAATTTATGCCGATAGCGTTCTTCAAATGCGTCGCTATAATGCAGCCTGTACAGAGGTCAGCCCAATTCGGTTATTGGGATCGGAGCTCGCCCGGCGCCGCATCCCGTGCGCAGGGTCGATTAAAGCAGTGGATTGAAAAAGCGATCTCAGGTCCCTACTTAAACTTGAACAGGGCGTCTGTTGAAGTATGTACACCCGAGGCGCCTTTTGGCATGAAGTTGTACCCTTATTAAACCCAACTCAATTAGGTAACACTGTGACGAAAGATGAACTGCGCGCGGAACTTGAGCGCCAGGAGCAACGTTACAAGGACGTTTACGGCGGGGAAGTCACCACCTACGCCGCCCAGCCTGAGCCGGAACGTAAGCCCTGGCGCAAGCGCGCCAGCCTGCTGGACCAGGCGTTCGCCCAGGAAATCCAGAAGATCGAGCAAGAACTCAAGGCCGAAGAGCCCTAGGGCGAGTTGAGCCTCCAGGCTTTACGGTCGGCGCCGGTCATCACCTGCGAAGGGCAGCGACCTTCAAAACCACTGGTCGGCGCCCTACTGCTGCTAACGAAATTTCATACAAATGTTTCACACATGACATTTTTGTGTCGAAACCGTGTTTTTTCGCGCCCTGGCTTTACAAATCAAGCACTTGCCAAAGCCCCGAAAACCCTGGGATGCGCCTGCGCAGGCCGGTTTTTTTCACGCCAGATTGTTACCGATGAGCAGCTAATGCATCGATTACCGCGGTTTTCTGGCATAATCGCGCCCCCTTACGACCGGGTCAGAAAACCTTCATGATCGATTTATTCAGCGGACTGGATGCTTGGGTTCTAGTGAGCCTGTTGCTCGCCCTGGCCTTTGTCCTCGCCTTCGAGTTCATCAATGGCTTTCATGACACCGCTAACGCGGTGGCCACAGTCATCTATACCAAGGCCATGCCGCCGCACCTGGCGGTGTTCTTCTCCGGGGTGTTCAACTTCCTCGGCGTGTTGCTCGGCGGTGTGGGTGTCGCCTACGCCATCGTGCATCTGTTGCCGGTGGAGTTGCTGATCAATGTGAACACCGGCCATGGTTTGGCGATGGTCTTCTCATTGTTGGCGGCGGCAATCACCTGGAACCTGGGCACCTGGTACTTCGGTATCCCCGCCTCCAGCTCCCACACGCTGATCGGTTCGATCCTCGGTGTGGGCCTGGCCAACGCCCTGATCAACGATATTCCCCTGGCTGACGGTGTGAACTGGCAGAAAGCGATCGATATCGGTGCGTCCCTGGTGTTCTCGCCGATGGCCGGCTTTCTCGTCGCAGCCCTGGTGCTGATCGGCCTGAAGTGGTGGCGCCCGCTGTCGAAGATGCACAAGACCCCGGACCAGCGCCGCAAGCTTGACGACAAGAAGCACCCGCCGTTCTGGAACCGCCTGGTGCTGGTGATTTCGGCCATGGCGGTGAGCTTCGTGCACGGCTCCAACGATGGGCAAAAAGGTATCGGCCTGATCATGCTCGTGCTGATCGGTATCGTGCCGGCGCAGTTCGTGCTCGACCTGGGCAGCACCACCTACCAGATCGAACGTACTCGCGATGCCACCGTGCATTTGAGCCAGTTCTACCAGCGCAACAATGCCACGCTCGGCGAGTTCCTGGCCCTGGGCAAAAGTGTCAAGGACGATCTGCCGGGCAAGTTCCAATGCAACCCGCAGCAGACCGAGCCGACCATCAACGCGCTGGTTGATACGCTCAAAGGTGTTTCCGACTACCACGCGTTGAGTGCCGACCAGCGCATCGAAGTACGTCGTTACCTGCTCTGCCTGGACGATACCGCCAAGAAAGTCGGCAAGCTGCCTGGCCTGGATGCGCGTGAAAAGTCCGACCTCGACAAGCTACGCAAGGACCTGACCGCCACGACCGAGTACGCGCCGTTCTGGGTGATTCTCGCGGTCGCACTGGCCCTGGGCCTGGGCACCATGGTCGGCTGGAAACGCGTGGTACTGACCATCGGCGAGAAGATCGGCAAGCAAGGCATGACCTATGCCCAAGGCATGTCGGCGCAGATCACCACCGCCACCATGATCGGCTTCGCCAATATCTTCGCCCTGCCGGTGTCCACCACCCACGTGTTGTCTTCCGGCGTGGCCGGCACCATGGTCGCCAACAAAAGCGGCCTGCAAGGCGGCACCGTCAAGACCATCCTGATGGCTTGGGTATTGACCTTGCCGGCAACCGTAGGCCTCTCGGCCGGGTTGTTCTGGCTGGCGTCCTGGGCGCTGGGCAGCTGATCAGTCGCCTGCAATGAAGAAGGTGCGATTCGCGAGAATCGCACCTTTTTTTATGGCCTGATGATCGCTCCCACGCTCTGCGTGGGAACGATAGGCAAAAAAAAAGGGCGACCGAAGTCGCCCAAAATGCCTTGCGTGCCCTGTAATCCGGAAAAACCTAGGGTTTTTTACGCTTGTTCGCGTCTTTCCAGATAAAAAATCCGAATCCAACAAAAAACAGCACCATGAGGCTTACGGTCAGCACTCCGGCAAATACCACATTATCGATAAACATGACCGGCCTCCTGCACTTGCCCTGTTGCGATAGGGCTAAGTTAATGGAGAAGGCGGAATGGAAAATTGACAGGGATCAATGTCGCCCGCGACGGGGCGTAAAGAAGGGCAATAACTGACCTGGATCAATCCAGGCAAGTTGATTCAACGTTTTTTCGGCTTGTTCTTCGACTTCTTCTTGGCTTTACCCAGGGGCATCGCCTGTTCAAACGCCTGACGCACTTCGTTCAGGCGTTTGTCATTGAGGTCATGCACGCGCTTGGCGCGTTCGGCATTCAGGTCGATCAGCTTGTCGTCGTCACTCATGGCTTGGCTTACGTAATGGCGGGAATGCCCAATAATGCGGTCTCCCGCGCCCGACGGCAAATCAGCGGGCGACAAAATGCAGGGCATCGACCAGAATCGACCCTTTCCTTCCTCCCAGGAGACGCAACCCGGTGGCACTGCACAAGGACCTTCCTCCGTTGCTGGCCCTGCGCGCCTTTGAGGCTGTGGCACGGCACTTGAGCTTTATCAAGGCGGCAAATGAGTTGTCGGTAACCCAGAGCGCCCTGAGCCACCACGTGCAAAAACTTGAGCAACACTTGGGCAAACCGCTGTTTATCCGGCGCACACGTGCGATAGATCTGACGGTGGACGGCCAGCATTACTACAACGAAATCCGCCCGGCCCTGGATGCCATTGCAACCGCCACCCGCCACCAAAAAGCAGTACCCGGCCCCAGCCTGTTGCGCGTCGGCTTGCTGGCGTCCTTCGCCACGCTGTGGCTGGCGCCGCGTCTGGCCGAGTTTCTCAATCGCTACCCGCATGTCCAGGTTGAATTGCTGCCCGCCATTCAATTGGCCAACGTCGCCGGTGCCGAGGTTGACCTGGCCATCCGTTACGGCAAGGGCGACTGGCCCGACGTGCACGCCACGCGACTGATGACCGAAACCCTGTCACCGGTATGCAGCCCGGCCTTCAAGGCCGGCCAATCCCACGATAGCCCGCTGTTGATGGCCACCTCACACCGCCCGTTCGAGTGGACGGATTGGTCGCAGCATTATCAGGTCGACCTCGAGCGCCACCCTCGCGTGATGCTGCATGACTACAACATCGTGGTCGAAGCCAGCGTGGCCGGCCAGGGCATCGCCATGGGCCGCCATCGCCTGATCCAGCGCAAGCTTCGCGACGGCAGCCTGGTGGAGGCATTCGACTGGCCGCCTTACCACAGTGAGATCGGCTACTGGCTGATCACGCCCCACAGCCCGCCGAGCGAAGCGGCAGCATGTTTCATTCAGTGGCTGCAGGAAACCTGCGCCGACGCATGATTTTTTTCGATGCGTCGATTGAGATCTATCCGTTTGTCGGCCACTCGTGCAGCCAACATGCTGGAACCTCCCCCTCAAGAGGTTGCATCATGAGCGACTCCATCCGTCAACGCGTACACGCCCTTGGCCTGACACTGCCGACTGCCAGCCAACCGGCGGCCAACTACATCAACCATGTCGTCAGCGGCAACCAACTCTTCATTTCCGGGCAAATCCCCCTGCTCGATGGCACGCCTGCCTACGTCGGCCGCGTCGGCGACACGCTGGATGATCAACAAGGCGCCCAGGCCGCAGAACTCGCGGCACTGGGCCTGCTCGGGCAACTGAGCGATGCCCTGGGCGATGACCTGTCGCGCGTGGTGCGCATCGTGAAGCTGGGGGTATTCATCGCCTGCACCGCCGATTTCCAGCGCCAGAGCACGGTCGCCAATGGCGCGTCGAACCTGTTGGTCAACGCCCTTGGTGACAAGGGCCAGCATGTGCGCACCGCCGTCGGCGTGAGCAGTTTGCCGGCGGGCGTGGCCGTGGAAGTCGACGCCATTGTCGAGTTGCAACCGTGACCCCGCTGGCCATCCGACAACTGCGAGCGGCCACGCCCGGCTGCCGGGCCGGCACCGTGCACTTCAATCATGCCGGTGCTTCTCTGCCCAGCCAGGCCACCCTCGACGCCATCGTCGCGCAACTGCAACGCGAAGCCCGGGACGGTCCGATGGAAGCTGGCGAGCATGGCGCCGTGCTGGTGGAGCAGGCCCGTCACGCCGCCGCGCAATTGCTCAATGCGCCCGCGTCCTCGATTGCCTTCGCCAGCAGTGGCTCGACGGCCTGGAACCTGGCGTTCCAGGCCTTGGGCCCATGGCAGCCAGGTGACCGCATTTTGGTCGGCCGCCATGAATGGGGCGGTAACCTGGCGAGCATGGCAATGGCCATGCAAGCAGGTGCCCGAATCGACGT
The DNA here is from genome assembly GCF_900004915.1 of Pseudomonas sp. 31 R 17. Classification (NCBI taxonomy): domain Bacteria; kingdom Pseudomonadati; phylum Pseudomonadota; class Gammaproteobacteria; order Pseudomonadales; family Pseudomonadaceae; genus Pseudomonas; species Pseudomonas sp. 31 R 17. Next base: position 527,701 of record NZ_CVTN01000065.1, on the reverse strand, counting down.
CATCCCCTGCGACGCGGCCGGCGCAGTGTGCCCGGTGGCGCTGGAGGCGATGATCGACGCCGACGTGAAGTTGATCAACCTCACCTGGCTGCCGGCCAACGGTGGCCTGATCAACCCTGCCCAGGCCATCGGCGAAGTGGCGCGGCGTCATGCCATCCCCTACTTTATCGACGCTGGCCAGGCGCTCGGCCAGGTGCCTGTGGATGTACAGGCGCTGCACTGCGATGTGCTCAAGTGCGCCGGCCGCAAGCACCTGCGCGGGCCACGGGGCACGGCACTGTTGTATGTAAGGCCGGCGTTTTTGCAGCGCCTGAATCCTGCCCAGCGCGATGTGTTTTCAGCCCCCTGGACCGCCGCAGGTTTCGATGTGCGCAACGACGCGCGGCGCTTCGAAACCAGCGAAGCGTCCTTTGCCTTGCTGGCCGGACTCGGCAATGCCTTGCAGGAGATCAACCAACTGGGGATCGAGCAGGTATGGGAAGGCGTCTCGCGCACCAGCGCGCGAATCCGCGAAGGGCTGCGCCAGATCCCGGGGATTTCCTTGCATGACATGGGCACGCTGCAGTCCGGACTGATCGCCTTCAACCTGACCGGTTGGGACGCCTTCGAACTCAAGCAGCGCCTGGGCTTGCAGCGCATCAACATCGGCGCCAACGGTGTGGCCTACACACCACTGGACATGCAAGCGCGCGGGTTGAACAGCATTGCGCGAATCTCCGTCAGCCCACTCAACGACGACCGGGACTGCGCGTTACTGCTGGGGGCTTTGCGAGCACTGCGCGACTAAACCTCGATGTCGACCCACAAGCCCTGACGCGGCGCGTCTTCAATCAGCGGCGCCACGGGCACGGTGTTGTCGGCGTTGAGCAGATCGCCGGGAATCGGCAGGTGCTGCTCAGGGTCGTCGCCGGCCTCACGCTGACGTTTTTGCTGCTCTTGCTGGCGGCGTTGTTCTTCGCGCAGCAGAAAGGTCGACTGCTCCGCATCGCCCTTTTTCAGGTCGATAGTGCTCTCGTTGGAGCTCGGTTGAACCGGCACGACGGGCGGGATATCCGGCTTCTGGCGCACCGGATCGAGTTGCGACGTGACCGGCGCGACACTGACGGGCAGCATGGGTGGCAACATAATCTTGATTCTCCTGATCAACAGGCTGTCGGCGCGCCCCAGGGCGACTTGAGCGCGCGCTCGCCAAGCTGTGACCCAGTCGACAGTTGTGAGTGCCCGCCACCCGTCGATTTAGCCGGCGGGCGTGCGCACCAACCCAGTAGTTTTCGTCAGAGTCCTTGGGCGTGGGGCCTTGTTCCGTTAAGATAGTCGGCTTTTTCACGGCGGGAGTCAGGCAGCATGGCGCAGCAGTATCAACCGGGGCAACGCTGGATTAGTGACAGCGAAGCAGAGCTGGGGTTAGGCACCGTTCTGGCACAGGACGGCCGCTTGTTGACCGTGCTCTATCCGGCCACTGGCGACACTCGCCAGTATGCGCTACGGAATGCGCCCCTCACCCGCGTGAGGTTTTCACCGGGCGACAGCATCACCCATTTCGAAGGCTGGAAAATGACCGTACAGGAAGTCGACGACGTCGACGGCCTGCTGGTCTACCACGGCCTCAACGGGCAGAACGAGCAGGTCACCCTGCCGGAAACCCAACTGTCCAACTTCATCCAGTTCCGCCTTGCCAGCGACCGCCTGTTCGCCGGGCAGATCGACCCGCTGGCCTGGTTCTCGCTGCGCTACCACACCCTGGAACATACCAGCCGCCAACTGCAGTCCTCGCTGTGGGGCCTGGGCGGCGTGCGTGCGCAACCGATCGCGCACCAACTGCACATCGCCCGCGAAGTCGCTGACCGTATCGCGCCGCGGGTATTGCTGGCCGACGAAGTGGGCCTGGGCAAGACCATCGAAGCGGGCCTGGTGATCCATCGCCAGTTGCTCTCGGGCCGCGCCAGCCGCGTGCTGATCCTGGTGCCGGAAAACCTGCAGCACCAGTGGCTGGTGGAAATGCGCCGCCGCTTCAACCTGCAGGTTGCACTGTTTGACGAAGAACGCTTTATCGAAAGCGATGCCACCAACCCGTTCGAAGACACTCAGCTGGCGCTGGTCGCCCTGGAATGGCTGGTGGACGACGAGAAGGCCCAGGACGCACTGTTCGCGGCCGGTTGGGACCTGCTGGTGGTCGACGAAGCCCACCACCTGGTGTGGCATGAAGACAAGGCCAGCGCCGAATATTCGCTGGTCGAACAACTGGCCGAAGTGATTCCCGGCGTGCTGCTGCTCACCGCCACCCCGGAACAACTGGGCCAGGACAGCCACTTCGCGCGCCTTCGCCTGCTCGACCCGAACCGCTTCCACGACCTGCACGCCTTCCGCGCCGAGAGCGAGAACTACCGCCCGGTGGCCGAAGCCGTGCAGGAGCTGCTCGACAAGGGCCGCTTGTCGCCTGCCGCGCACAAAACCATCCAGGGTTTCCTTGGCAACGAAGGCGAAGCCCTGCTCACCGCCGTCAACGATGGCGATACCGAAGCCAGCGCACGCCTGGTGCGTGAGCTGCTCGACCGTCACGGCACCGGCCGCGTGCTGTTTCGCAACACCCGCGCCGCCGTACAAGGCTTCCCGGAGCGCAAGCTGCACGCCTACCCGCTGCCGAACCCGGACGAATACATGGAGTTGCCGCTGGGCGAACATGCCGAGCTGTACCCCGAAGTCAGCTTCCAGGCACAACCGGACATCGAGGAAGAGCACCGCTGGTGGCGCTTCGACCCGCGTGTCGAGTGGCTGATCGACCAGCTGAAAATGCTCAAGCGCACCAAGGTCCTGGTGATCTGCGCCCACGCCGAAACCGCCATGGACCTGGAAGACGCCTTGCGCGTACGTTCCGGCATCCCGGCCACGGTGTTCCACGAAGGCATGAACATCCTCGAACGCGACCGCGCCGCAGCGTACTTCGCCGATGAAGAATTTGGCGCCCAGGTGCTGATCTGCTCGGAAATCGGCAGTGAAGGCCGCAACTTCCAGTTCTCCCACCATCTGGTGCTGTTCGACCTGCCGTCCCACCCGGACCTGCTGGAACAGCGCATCGGCCGTCTGGACCGGATCGGCCAGAAACACGTGATCGAACTGCACGTACCGTACCTGGAAACCAGCCCGCAAGAGCGCCTGTTCCAGTGGTACCACGAAGCGCTGAACGCGTTCCTCAATACCTGCCCGACCGGCAACGCCTTGCAGCATCAGTTCGGCCCGCGCCTGCTGCCGCTGCTGGAGAACGCCGACGACGGCGAGTGGCAAGCGCTGATCGACGAGGCCCGTGCCGAGCGTGAGCGTCTGGAACAGGAACTGCACACCGGCCGCGACCGCTTGCTGGAACTCAACTCCGGCGGCGCCGGTGAAGGCGATGCGCTGGTCGAGGACATCCTCGAGCAGGACGACCAGTTCGCCCTGCCGATCTACATGGAAACCCTGTTCGACGCCTTCGGCATCGACAGCGAAGACCATTCGGAAAACGCGCTGATCTTGAAACCCAGCGAAAAGATGCTCGACGCCAGCTTCCCCCTGGGCGACGACGAAGGCGTGACCATCACCTACGACCGCAACCAGGCGCTGTCGCGTGAAGACATGCAGTTCATCACCTGGGAACACCCGATGGTGCAAGGCGGCATGGACCTGGTGCTATCCGGCTCCATGGGCAACACCGCCGTGGCGCTGATCAAGAACAAGGCGCTCAAGCCGGGCACCGTCTTGCTGGAACTGCTGTATGTCAGCGAAGTGGTTGCCCCGCGCTCGCTGCAACTGGGTCGCTACCTGCCCCCGGCAGCGCTGCGCTGCCTGCTGGATGCCAACGGCAATGACCTGTCCGGCCGCGTGTCGTTCGTGACCTTGAACGACCAGTTGGAAAGCGTGCCGCGTGCCAGCGCCAACAAATTCGTGCAGGCCCAGCGCGACCAGTTGACGCCGCGCATCAACGCCGGCGAAGAGAAAATCGCCCCGCGTCACGCCGAGCGCGTGGCCGAGGCCAAGCGTCGCCTGGCAGCCGACACCGACGAAGAACTGGCGCGCTTGACCGCCCTGCAAGCGGTCAACCCGACCGTCCGCGACAGCGAGTTGGTCGCCCTGCGCAACCAGCGCGAGCAAGGCCTGGCCATGCTCGACAAGGCCGCGTTGCGCCTCGAAGCGATTCGAGTGCTGGTGGCCGGTTGATCACTGCCTGCTGAAAAAGAACGGCCCGCACACAATGCGTAATGCCGTTCAGTTAAGCGTACATCGCCCTCTGTAGGAGCGAGCTTGCTCGCGAAAAACGTCAACGATAACGCGTGATTCCTGATTGAACGCGGCGCCTGTGGTTTTTCGCGAGCAAGCTCGCTCCTACAAAGAGCCTTAACTGAACGGCATTACGCACACAATGCGGGCCTTTTTTATAAGCCTTCAGCGCCTCATCGGCGCATAGGTATCTACACAACTTCGCAGCCTACAGCCGCCAACACTAACCACGATGCGAAGCGAGCCGCTCTTGCTCTTGATCTGCTTTTGATCCTAGGCGCCCCGTTAAACCACGCTGGCCGAACGCAGGCTTGAATC
>NZ_CVTN01000065.1:505785-523082 GCF_900004915.1 Pseudomonas sp. 31 R 17 | reverse complement strand
AGAGCGTTTTGCTTACTTTTGCGCTTTTCAAAAGTGAGCCGCTGTAAAAGCGGAACCCTAAGTGGCCGTTACCGCAGAAACGGATATGTACTCGGTCTAATCCAACATCCCGGTCGGCCCTGAGGCCGCCATCGGGGGCAAGTCGAATCGTCGCACCGCCCCTCCCACACTTAACTGCGCTCACAAATCAAATGTGGGGGGGGGCCCCGATAGCCTCACCTCGGTCTCAAGCAGTCGCCGCAGCAGCCGGCACCTCCACCGCACCCAACCCCTCCTTCATCCGCCTGGCATCACGCACAAAACTGCGCGAAGCCTGAAACAGAAACAGCATGGTCAGAAACAACGCCACCGGGATCAGGTACATGGCGTCATGCAACCCCACCGCCTTATAAGCCTCGGTCATCTGCTCGGCCCCCGCCGCGTACATCGCTGCATGGGCAAAATGATCAGACAGCCCGCCCACCACAATCGGCCCCATCCCCCCACCCAGCAAATACAGGCCGGCAAAGAACAACGCCATCGCCGTGGCCCGCAGACGCGGTTCAACCACGTCCTGAATCGCCGTGTACACGCAGGTATAGAAGTTGTAAGCAAACAACCAGCCCACGCTGAACAGCAAGACGAACACCCCGATCTCGATACGCCCGGCATGCAAGGCCCAGGCGGTGGTGACCGTGGAGATGATCAGGCTGCACGCGGCGAACAGCAGCCGGCCATTGGCGACCCGCTGGTGGATCTTGTCGGCAATCCAGCCACCCAGGGTCAGGCCCACCAGACCGGTCAGGCCGACGATCACACCGGTGGCCACCGCGGCCTCCTGCAAAGGCATCAGGAAGTAACGTTGCAGCATCGGCACCAGGAATGAGTTGCACGCGTAGGTGGCGAAGTTGAAGCACAGCCCGGCCAGCACCAGCCACAGGAACGTCGGCACCGCCAGCACACGGCGGATCGGACGGTCGACGCGTTCCTGGGACACTTGCACCGATTCCGCCGCGCCGCGCTTGGGCTCCTTGATGTAGAACATGAACACCGCGAGGATCAGCCCCGGCACGGCGGCAATAAAGAACGGCGCGCGCCAGCTGTCGAACGCCTTGACCATCGCACCGATGGTGAAGAATGCCAGCAACAAGCCCAACGGCAGGCCGAGCATGAAGATCCCCATGGCACGCGCGCGGCGGTGGGCGGGAAACAGATCGCCGATCAACGAATTGGCGGCGGGGGCATAGCTGGCTTCCCCGATGCCGATGCCCATGCGCACCAGCAGGAAGCTCCAGAAACTGCCAACCAGGCCATTGACCGCCGTCAGCCCGCTCCAGGCAAACAGGCCCCAGCCCATCAGTTTGCTGCGCGAACCCGTGTCGGCCAGGCGCCCCAGCGGCAGTCCGGCGATGGCATAAACGATGGTGAAAGAGGTACCGATGATGCCGAGCTGGAAGTCGCTCAGATGCCACTCCATGCGGATCGGCTCGATGATGATCGCGGGAATGGTGCGGTCGAAGAAGTTGAACAGGTTGGCGAGGAACAGCAGGAACAGAATGCGCCAGGCATTCGCCGCTTGGGTCGAGTTCTGCATGGGTCCGTCTCTTTATTGTTATGAGAGCTGCGATGCCCACTGCATCCTGCTCAGTAGCTGCAACATAGTCAGGCCGGCGGCACTTGTCTGTAATGATTCGTAAAGCTGATAGGGCGTGATATCCCCGAAATTACGGGACTTTCCCTACGAAAATATATCTATGCGCCCCCCTTCCCAACGGCCACGGCCCAGATAGAATGGCGAGCCTTCCCGCAGTTCCCCTTCCCTACTCTTAATCGATGACGCCCATGTCCGAAGCCAGTCCGTGTCTGAATTGCGGTGCCTGCTGTTCACACTTTCGCGTGTCTTTCTTCTGGGGCGAATGCGCCTCATCGGGCGGTACGGTGCCCGACGACCTGGTGGTGCAGATCAACCCCACCCGCGTGGCAATGATCGGCACCGACCAGAAGCCCGCACGCTGCTGCAGCCTCGAGGGTGAAGTGGGCAAAGGCACGCGCTGTTCCATCTATGAACAGCGCTCAAGCCCCTGCCGCGAATTTGACGCCTCGTGGAGCCAGGGCGTGCATAACGTCGACTGCGATACCGCCCGCGCCGCTTTCGGTCTGGCGCCCCTCCAGGAACGACCTTTCGAACTGGATCTGCCCATCAGCGCTTAGCATCAAACGCTATGGGCGCCATGCAAAAAGAATTGAATCAAAGTGCCATTATTCATGGCAAATCCCGCGAGGCTTCTATACTCGATCTCATAGGTCACCGCCTGAGGCAGTGACGGGACGCTATGACGGGACACGCTATGGAATGGCTGGGGCTGCACTTTTTCACCGAGCTTCCAGACAACGGGCACTTATTACTCAATTGCAGTCATAACCCCTTTCTGGTGCTGCTGGCTTATCTGGTCGCCTGCGCGGCGGGCTTCGGCACGCTGGATATGGCCGAACGCGTCGGCCATGTGGAAGACCCCACCGCCCGCCGCCGCTGGCGTTGGTTGGGCGCGGGTTGCCTGGCGGGCGGTATCTGGTCGACGCATTTCATCAGCATGCTGGCATTCCAGGCGCCCATCGCCATTCATTACGAATTGCTCATGACCTTCGTCTCGCTGGTCATCGCTCTGATCGCTTCGCTGTTCGCCATGCAGACCCTCAGTCACGCGCGCCTGCGCTTGCACCAGTACGTGCTGGCCTCGGTGTGGATGGGACTGGGCATCGCCCTGATGCACTACGTCGGCATGTCGTCCATGCGCTCACAGGCCCAGGTGTACTTCGAATCCGGGCTGTTCATGGCGTCGGTGGCGATTGCCATCGGCGCGAGCCTGGCGGCGTTGTTGCTGTCGAGCTACCTGCGCAATGGTGCCGGCGTGTTTCACCAACTGCTCAAATACGCCGCCAGCCTGGTGCTGGGCGCCGGTATCCTGAGCATGCATTTCACCGGCATGGCGGCCATGCAATTGCTGGTACCCAACGGCGTGAATCTGTCACTGCCGGTGGACAACAACCCCATGCAACTGGGCCTGTCGGTGGCGGTGATTACCTTGCTGGTGATCGGCAGCAGCATCAGCGCCGCCCTGGCGGACAAAAAACTGCAGCACAAGGAACGCGATCTGCGCCGGGTCAACGCGCTGCTCAGCGAACTGGACCAGGCTCGGGCCTCGTTGCAGCAGGTCGCCCATTACGACGCGCTGACCAGCTTGCTCAACCGGCGCGGCTTCAACCAGATCTTTGCGGAAAAGGTCGCTGAAAAAACCGCCTCCAACGGCATGATGGCGGTGATCTTCCTCGATATCGACCATTTCAAGCGTATCAACGACAGCCTTGGGCACGACGCCGGCGATCAACTGCTCACCGTGCTGGCCAGCCATATCAAAAGCTCGGTGCGCAGCCATGCCGACGTGGTGGCGCGCTTTGGCGGGGATGAGTTCTGCATCCTGATCAATATCCATCATCGCGACGAAGCGCGGCACATGGCCCAGCGCATCATGCAAAAGATGAAAGAGCCCATCGAGCTGGCCGGCCGGCGCATGGTCATGACCACCAGCATCGGCATCAGCCTGTTTCCCGACGACGGCCAGACCTGTGAGGAACTGCTGAAAACCGCTGACCTTGCGCTTTACCAATCCAAGGACGCCGGGCGCAACAGCTTGCACTTCTTCAGTTCCAACCTCAAAACCCGCGCCTTTCTGGAGCTGCAACTGGAAGAAGAACTGCGCGCCGCCCTGCGCACGCGTAACGAGCTGGTGCTGTTCTATCAGCCGATCTTCGACATGAAGCTCGGCAAGGTCACGCGCCTGGAGGCCCTGGTGCGCTGGCAGCATCCGCAACACGGCCTGCTGGCGCCGGACCGGTTTATCGGGATTGCCGAGAGCAACGGGCTGATTGCCGAACTGGACCACTGGGTCTTGCGCCAGGCCTGTCATGACCTGAGCCTGCTGTCTGATCGCGGCTACACCGAGCTGACCATGTCCGTGAACTGCTCGGCCCTGAACCTGGCCCGGGATGAACTGGCGGACGAAATCGAAGCCGCCCTGCGCTTTGCCAGCATTGCCGCCAATCGCCTGGAGCTGGAAGTCACCGAAAACGCGTTGATGGGCAATATCAGCAGCACCCTGGCCTTGTTGCGGCAGATCCGCGCCCTGGGCGTGTCCCTGGCCATCGATGACTTCGGCACTGGCTATTCATCGCTGGCCTACCTCAAGCGACTGCCGCTCACCACCTTGAAGATCGACCGCTCGTTTATCCAGGATGTTCCCAAGTCCACCGCCGACAGCGAAATCGTCCAGGCGATTATCGGCATGGCCCATACCCTGCATCTGGAAGTGGTGACCGAAGGGGTGGAAACCCAGGCGCAATTCGAACTGTTGCTGCAGCATGGCTGCGATTTCATTCAGGGTTATCTGCTGAGCCCGGCGGTGGCCTTCAGCGAAATCATCGGCGTCATGCAGGGCATGCAGATACGCAACCCGCTGCACACGTTCAGCGCAGCCGCCAATAAAGACGCGGCTTCGCCCAAGGCACCTGCACCGGCGCGCGTGAGCCCGCCTTCCACGGTGAGGCCCATTCGCTGACGCGGCCACGCCCAATACCTTGAAACAATTTCCCGGCACTTACCCCGGCTTCCCAACTGTTCCCGTGACGTTAACGTCACCGTCAGGCTGTGACCTTTCTCTACGGCAAGGTGCCATCACTGGCCAAGCGGTTACTCCGCTACACACTTGCCCAAGCGCGAGTGGTGCACCCTTTTTGATCACGACTTTCTTATGCCGCCCTTTCCTGGATCAAAATCCACGGCGAGACCACCACCGCCCACAGGCCCGGGTCACGCTCGACCAGGTCCAACGCCCGCGTCGCAGACACTTCGCCAACGCTCCCCGCAGCCAGCCAGGCAGCGACTTTATCGCGATTGTCTTCGGCCATCGCCTCGGCCGCTTCGATCAAATCCAGCCCGGCATCGACCCACAATAGGGCACCCTTGGCAAAGAACGGTTCGAGCTCCTTCCAGGAAATTTCGGCGGTTTCACCGAGCAGCTTGGCATAGAGGGTGCTAGGTTCTTGCGTCATGGGAGTTCACCTGAGTAAAAAATCGGCGCAATCATAGCGTCGTGGCTCATTCAGAAAAACCCAGTAGCAAATGAGGTAGCGATTGAAAGCATCGGGAAAGCCAGGGAATGCTTGAAAGACTGGCATAACCCCGGCGCAATTCTGTCTTTTTCTTTCATTTAAGCGACACAACCCGGTTTTGCCCCCGACAGCCAGCTTTTCAAGCGATCAACCGGCGCTCTACACTGTACCGGTACAGTTGCCAGGGCAATGCCGGGGGGATATCCGCGATATCCGATCCGGTTCTGCAGCTCACAAGGCCGCTAGAACTATAAAAAATACAACAGTAAGAGTGGAGCACTATGAATAAGGCTACTAAGCAGATTTCCAAACTGTTTGCCGCTATGGTCCTGGCTGGGGTTGCCGGCCATTCGTTCGCAGCCGATACCATCAAGATCGGCATCGCGGGTCCCAAGACCGGTCCCGTAACGCAATACGGCGACATGCAATTCATGGGTGCCAAGCAGGCCATCGCCGACATCAACGCCAAGGGCGGCGTAGACGGCAAAATGCTTGAAGCCAAGGAATACGATGACGCCTGCGATCCGAAACAGGCCGTTGCCGTCGCCAACAAAGTGGTCAATGACGGCGTCAAGTTCGTGGTCGGTCACCTCTGCTCCAGCTCCACTCAGCCCGCGTCGGATATCTATGAAGACGAAGGCGTCATCATGATTACCCCGGCAGCCACCAGCCCGGAAATCACCGCCCGTGGCTACAAGCTGATCTTCCGCACCATCGGCCTGGACAGCGCACAAGGCCCGGCGGCCGGTAACTACATCGCCGACCACGTGAAGCCGAAAATCGTTGCCGTACTGCACGACAAGCAGCAATACGGTGAAGGCATCGCCAGCGCCGTGAAGAAAACCCTTGAAGAAAAAGGCGTCAAAGTTGCCGTCTTCGAAGGCCTGAACGCCGGTGACAAGGACTTCTCCTCGATCATCCAGAAACTCAAGCAAGCCAACGTCGACTTTGTCTACTACGGCGGCTACCACCCTGAGCTGGGCCTGATCCTGCGCCAGGCCAAGGAAAAAGGCCTGAACGCCAAGTTCATGGGCCCTGAAGGCGTCGGTAACGACTCCATCTCGCAAATCGCCCAGGGCGCTTCCGAAGGCCTGCTGGTGACCCTGCCGAAATCCTTCGACACCGACCCTGCCAACAAAGCCATCGTTGAAGAGTTTGCCAAGAACAAGCAGGACCCGACCGGTCCGTTCGTGTTCCCGGCCTACTCGGCCATCGAAGTGATCGCCGGCGGTATCAAGGCCGCCAAGAGCGAAGACACCGCCAAGGTGGCCGAAGCCATCCACGCCGGTACCTTCAAGACCCCTACCGGCGAACTGAGCTTCGACGCCAAGGGCGACCTGAAGGACTTCAAGTTCGTGGTCTATGAATGGCACTTCGGCAAACCAAAAACCGAAGTTTCCCCTCAGTAAGCCAGGCGTTACTGGTCCAACAAGCCCACTGTGAGAGCAGTGGGCTTTGTTTTACGAGGTTTATGGGCCTGTCACCCGCGATCCGGGCGCTGGCTCACCTGAAAATCTTAAAACCGTCACCAGCGGTTCGCTGGCAAACGCTTTGTGCAAATGTGCTCACAGAACACAGCACAGGGCCGGAACATGACTCCACCAGTGAAATGCGTATCGGGTTTTTAGGAGCGCTGTAATGCCTGAGATCTATCATTTTTTCCAACAGCTGGTTAATGGCCTGACCATTGGCAGCACCTATGCCTTGATAGCCATTGGCTACACAATGGTTTACGGCATCATTGGAATGATTAACTTCGCCCATGGCGAGGTGTACATGATTGGTTCCTACGTGGCCTTCATCGCCCTTGCCGGGCTGGCCATGATGGGTATCCACTCCCTGCCGCTGTTGATGACCGCTGCGTTCCTGGCGTCGATCGTCGTGACCAGTGCCTATGGCTACAGTATCGAACGTGTTGCCTACCGCCCCTTGCGCGGCAGCAACCGCTTGATCCCGCTGATTTCCGCCATCGGCATGTCGATTTTCCTGCAGAACACCGTATTGCTGTCCCAGGACTCCAAGGACAAGTCGATTCCCAACCTGATTCCGGGGAGCATTTCCTTCGGTCCCGGTGGTGCGGAGGAAGTGCTGATTTCCTACATGCAGATCCTGGTCTTCATCGTCACCCTGGTGGCCATGCTCGGCCTCACGCTGTTCATTTCCCGCTCCCGTCTGGGGCGCGCCTGCCGGGCCTGCGCCGAAGACATCAAGATGGCCAACCTGCTGGGCATCAACACTAACAACATCATCGCCCTGACCTTCGTGATCGGCGCCGCACTTGCAGCCGTCGCTGCCGTGTTGCTGAGCATGCAGTACGGCGTGATCAACCCGAACGCCGGCTTCCTGGTGGGCCTCAAGGCCTTTACCGCGGCGGTACTGGGCGGCATCGGCAGCATCCCGGGCGCCATGCTCGGCGGGCTGGTGCTGGGCGTGGCCGAAGCCTTCGGCGCCGATATCTTCGGTGACCAGTACAAGGACGTGGTGGCATTCGGCTTGTTGGTTCTGGTGTTGTTGTTCCGTCCGACCGGCATCCTGGGCCGTCCGGAGGTTGAGAAAGTATGAGCAGATATCTTAAATCGGCGTTTTTCAGCGCCTTGCTGGTATGGGCCGTGGCCTTTCCGGTACTCGGCCTCAAGCTGAGCATTGTCGGGATCAACCTGGAAGTGCATGGTACCGGGCCGCTGACGTTGAGCATCATCGCGGTGTGTTCGGTTCTGATGTTTTTGCGGGTACTGTTTACCCACCAGCTTGGTGGGTTATTCAAACGCAATCGTGGTCCGCTGGTTTCACCCAAGGTCAGCCAATTCCTGACCCTCCCGCGTACGCAGCGTTACATCATCATCGCCCTGATCGCCGCCGCCCTTGTATGGCCGTTTTTTGGCTCCAGAGGTGCGGTGGATATCGGTATCTTGATCCTGATTTACGTGATGCTTGGGCTGGGGTTGAACATTGTGGTGGGCCTGGCGGGGTTGCTCGACCTGGGTTACGTAGGCTTTTACGCTGTTGGCGCTTATACCTACGCACTGCTGTCGCACTACCTCGGCTGGGGCTTCTGGATCTGCCTGCCAATTGCCGGAATGATGGCTGCCACCTTCGGTTTCCTTCTGGGTTTCCCAGTGTTGCGACTGCGCGGCGACTACCTGGCAATTGTGACGCTCGGCTTCGGGGAAATAATTCGTCTGTTTCTTCGCAACCTGACCGACCTCACCGGCGGGCCGAACGGCATAAGCAACATTCCCAAGCCAACGTTTTTCGGTCTTCCGCTCGATAAAACTGCGCCTGATGGCGGACAAACGTTTCATGAGTACTTCGGTTTGGTTTACAGCGGATCTGACAAGATAGTGTTTCTCTATCTGATTGCGCTGTTGCTGGTGCTTGCGACTTTGTTCGTGATCAATCGCTTGCTGCGCATGCCGATCGGCCGAGCCTGGGAGGCATTACGTGAAGACGAGATCGCCTGCCGTGCTTTGGGTATGAACCCGACAGTCATCAAACTCTCGGCATTCACCCTCGGGGCGACATTCGCCGGTTTTGCCGGCAGCTTCTTTGCTGCCCGTCAGGGGCTGGTTACACCTGAGTCGTTTACCTTCCTCGAGTCGGCGATCATTCTGGCGATTGTCGTATTGGGCGGAATGGGTTCACAACTGGGCGTTATTCTGGCTGCCGTGGTAATGACGCTGCTCCCGGAACTGATGCGCGATTTCAGTGAATACCGAATGTTGATGTTCGGTGCGCTCATGGTGCTGATGATGATCTGGCGCCCTCAAGGCCTGCTGCCCATGCAACGTCCACACATGGAGCTGCGCAAATGAGCCGCGAGATCCTGAAAGTCGAAAATCTGAGCATGCGCTTCGGCGGCTTGCTGGCGGTCAATGGCGTTGCCCTGACCGTCAAGGAGAAACAGGTTGTGGCGCTGATCGGCCCGAACGGCGCCGGCAAGACCACGGTGTTCAACTGCCTCACCGGTTTCTACAAGCCGAGCGGCGGCAATATCCTGCTGGACGGTCAGCCGATCCAGGGCCTGGCCGGTCACGAGATCGCCCGCAAGGGTGTGGTGCGCACCTTCCAGAACGTGCGTTTGTTCAAGGACATGACGGCGGTCGAGAACCTGCTGATCGCCCAGCACCGTCACCTGAACACCAACTTCTTCGCAGGCCTGTTCAAGACCCCGGCGTTCCGCAAGAGCGAGCGCGAGGCCATGGAGTACGCGGAATACTGGCTGGACAAGGTCAATCTCACCGAGTTCGCCAACCGTCCGGCCGGCACCCTCGCCTACGGCCAGCAACGTCGCCTGGAAATCGCCCGGTGCATGATGACCCGCCCGCGGATCCTGATGCTCGACGAACCGGCGGCCGGCCTGAACCCCAGGGAAACCGAAGACCTCAAGGCACTGATCGGCGTGTTGCGTGAGGAAAACAACGCCACCGTGCTGTTGATCGAACACGACATGAAACTGGTCATGAGCATTTCCGACCATATCGTGGTGATCAACCAGGGCACGCCGCTGGCCGACGGGACGCCGGAGCAGATCCGCGACAATCCCGAAGTGATCAAAGCCTATCTGGGGGAAGCGTAAAATGCTGCAATTCGAAAACGTTTGCACTTTCTACGGCAAGATCCAGGCCCTGCACAGCGTCAACGTGGAAGTGCGCCAGGGAGAGATTGTGACCCTGATCGGCGCCAACGGTGCCGGCAAGTCCACCCTGCTGATGACCCTGTGCGGCTCGCCCCAGGCCCACAGCGGCAGCATCCGCTACATGGGTGAAGAACTGGTGGGCAAGCACTCCGCCGAAATCATGCGCAAGAGCATTGCGGTGGTACCGGAAGGCCGTCGCGTATTCTCGCGCCTGACCGTGGAGGAGAACCTGGCCATGGGCGGGTTCTTTACCGACAAGGGCGACTACCAGGAGCAGATGGACAAGGTGCTGCACCTGTTCCCCCGTCTCAAGGAACGCTTCAGCCAGCGCGGCGGCACCATGTCCGGCGGCGAGCAGCAAATGCTCGCCATCGGCCGCGCGTTGATGAGCAAGCCCAAGCTGTTGCTGCTGGACGAGCCATCTTTGGGCCTGGCACCGATCATCATCCAGCAGATCTTCGACATCATCGAACAACTGCGCAAGGACGGCGTGACGGTGTTTTTGGTGGAGCAGAACGCCAACCAGGCACTGAAAATCGCCGACCGCGCCTATGTTCTGGAGAACGGCCGGGTGGTGATGCAGGGCACGGGCGAGCAGTTGCTGACCGATCCGAAGGTGCGGGAGGCGTACCTGGGCGGCTAAGATCCGGAGCTGGCTCTAAATGTGGGAGGGGGCTTGATCCCTCCCACATTTTGTTTTGCGTCATTTGAAGTTTTTTTGGCTGGTCTTGTAACGAACACAGTCCCCCTCTCTCTAGTGGTGCAAGCAGGCAATCGAGCCTGCCAACTCAACCCACTGCTGGAGACACACCATGACCACCAAACTGTCCGCCGCTACCCTCGTCCTGGCCCTTGGTTCAGCCCTGAGCCTGTCTGCCCTGACCACCACCGCCCACGCCGCTGACGACATGCAGAAATGCTTCGGTGTCGCCGAAGCCGGCAAGAACGACTGCGCCGCCGGCGCCGGCACTTCCTGCGCCGGCACGTCCAAAACCAAGGACCAGGCCAACGCCTGGAAACTGGTCCCAGCCGGTACTTGCCTCAAGACCCCAAGCACCACCTCGCCTACCGGTTTCGGCCAGGAAGCAGCCTTCAAAGCAAAGTCCTGAAACCCCGCGTAACCTGAGTACTGATGATGACCCTTTCATCCCTGCAAGCCGTCTCCCAGGCTCAGGTACCCGGCCTGCCGCGTCGGGCCGGACTGGGACTGAAGAACGAGCACTTCACTGAGGTGCTCGGAACTTCACCCGACATTGGTTTCTTTGAAGTGCATGCCGAAAACTACATGGTTGCCGGCGGCCCTTTTCACCACTACCTGGGGTTGATTCGCGAACGCTACCCGCTGTCGTTGCACGGCGTTGGGCTCTCCATCGGCGGCGAAGGTCCACTCGACCCTGAGCACCTGGCGCGACTGGTCAGGCTGATTGATCGCTATCAACCCCACTCGTTTTCCGAACATCTGGCCTGGTCCAGCCACGGCCCGGTATTTCTCAATGACCTGCTGCCCCTGGCCTACGATGCGCAAACCCTGGCTTGTGTCTGCGCGCACATAGACCAGCTGCAAAGCACGCTCAAGCGGCCGATGCTGCTGGAGAACCCATCAACTTACGTGCAGTTCCAGCGCTCCACCCTGGACGAAACCGACTTCATCAGCGAAATCGTCCGGCGCACCGGCTGCGGGTTGCTGCTGGACGTCAATAACGTCTACGTGTCGTGCGTCAATCACCAGCGTGACCCGCTGACCTACATCGATGCACTACCGTTGCATGCCGTCGGCGAGATACATCTGGCCGGCTTTGCCGAAGATTCCGACAGCCTGGGCGATCGACTGCTCATCGATGATCACGGTGCGCCGATCGACGATGCGGTGTGGCGGCTCTACGAACAGGTGCTCACACGCACGGGGCCGGTGGCCACACTGATCGAGCGTGATAACCAGGTGCCGGCCTTCAGTGTGCTGCACGCCGAGGCACGGCAAGCCGAACGTTGCCTGGCGCAGGTGATGTCATGAGTGTTCAGAGCGCGTTCGCCGATGCGCTGCTCGCGGCACACGGTGGCTGCCCGGATGGCCTGTTCAGCAGCAACGGCGCCGACCCCGCCAGCCGCTTTGCGGTGTACCGCAACAATGTCCAGGGCTCGTTGATCAATGCGCTGGCAGCCAGTTACCCGGTGACATTACAACTGGTGGGCGATGAATTCTTCCGCGCCATGGCCAGCCTTTTCGTACAGGCTAACCCGCCTACCAGCCCGTTGATCAACGAGTACGGCAGCAGACTCGCCGATTTTATCCAGGCATTCGAACCGGCCGACAGCGTGCCCTACCTGGCGGATATCGCAAGGCTGGAGCGCCTGCGGGTACGTGCCTATCACGCAGCCGACACGCCGACGCTGTGCCAGCAGCACATTCTTCAACACCTGCAGGGTCAAGAAAATCTGGGGCAGTCGAGCCTGCAATTGCATCCATCGCTCGCCACCTTGCGCTCGCCCTATGCGGTGGTGGCGGTATGGGCCGCTCACCAGAATGACGGCGATGTCACCGGTTTCAGCCCCTGGCCTGCGCAAAATGCGGTGGTGTTGCGCCAGGGGTTAGCGGTCAAGACGTTCGCCATCGACAGCGGCTCGGTGAGCTTTATCAACTGCCTGAACCAAGGCACGGGGCTGGAAATGGCAGTGGAGCATGCCTTGCA
This sequence comes from Pseudomonas sp. 31 R 17, assembly GCF_900004915.1. Lineage (NCBI taxonomy): Bacteria > Pseudomonadati > Pseudomonadota > Gammaproteobacteria > Pseudomonadales > Pseudomonadaceae > Pseudomonas > Pseudomonas sp. 31 R 17. The sequence goes on along the minus strand of NZ_CVTN01000065.1, from coordinate 510,614 downwards.
GGCCTCGTCCGAGTTCGACCTGCATCAATGCCTGACGCTGTTGATCAGCCACGACGCCATCACTCATCTGCACCTCGAATAAAAGGTATCGCCATGAACCGTTCCGCTGCGCGCCTGCTGACCCAGGCCATCGCCCTTTTCGAAAAAATCCCCTATAGCCTGATCGCCTTTATCGCACGCTTCTCCATTGCGGCGGTGTTCTGGAAGTCCGGGCAAACCAAGGTTGAAGGCTTTGCCATCGACCTGATCAACGGCACCTTCGAACTGGGTGAACCCCGGCTTGCCGCCTCGACCTTGCCCTTGTTTCGCAGCGAATATCACGTCCCGCTGTTGTCCCCCGACGTCGCCGCGCACCTGGCAGCCTTTGCCGAGCACTTTTTCCCGGCGCTGATCCTGCTGGGGTTGGCCACGCGATTCTCGGCCCTGGCCTTGATTGGCATGACCCTGACCATTCAGTTGTTCGTCTATCCAGACGCCTACCCTACCCATGGCACCTGGATTGCGCTGTTATTACTGTTGGTGGCCAAGGGCCCGGGCCGGTTGTCCATCGACCACTGGATCGCTCGGCACTACCGCTGAAGGCGATCCAGGGTTGCACCGCTGCGCTTGAACCAGTCCACCAGGTAGTCGGCCAGCACCTGGGTGCGTCGCGGCAGGCCACCTTGATAGGGATGCACCAGATACATCGGCTGGCTGCGCGTCTGATAGTCACGCAACAGCGCGCATAATCGGCCCTCGGCCAGTTCCGTCGGCAACAGGTACGACGGCAGCCGCGCGATACCGGCGCCCACCAACGCGGCCTTCTTCAACAGGTTGTAGTGGTTAGACGCGAAGGTGCCGCTCACCCGCACACGCAACAGCTCATGCTGCTGGTGATACAGCCATTCCTCGCGGCCGCTGTAGTGGCTGTTGAGCAGACAGGTATGGCCCGCCAGGTCCGCCGGGCGCAGCGGTTCGCCGTGCTGTTGCAGATAGGCCGGGCTGGCGCAGGTCATCTCGTGCCAGGCCAAAAGCGGCTTGACCACCAGGCGCTCGTTCTCGATGGCCCCTGAGCGCACGCCCAGATCGAACCCGTCCCGTGCCAGGTCTCGATAGCTGTTGTTCAGTTCCAGTTCGATCTGCACCTGCGGATACTGCCTGGAAAACTCCAGCAACAAGCCATCGAAGAACGTTTCTCCCAGGGAAACCGGAACCGTCATACGCACTGGACCGGCCAGGTCATCCTTGAGCCGCGCCAAGGCCTGACGCGCACGTTCCACCTGCACCACCAGCGCCTGTGCCTGGGGCAGCAGCGCCGCACCCGCGGCGGTAAGGCTCAGCTTGCGCGTGGTGCGATGCAACAACACCACGCCGAACTGCCCCTCCAACTGGCTGATCCGCTTGGACAATTGCCCCTTGCTGCAGCCCAGTTGCTCGGCCGCCAGGGTGAAACTGCCGGCTTCGATCAATACGGCAAAAGCCGCCAGATCGTCCATTTCGCTCATCGATTGTTTCCAATTGAAAACCAACAGTTGCCCATTAGCGCGTTTATCCATGGAAAAAGCCACTCTAGACTTAACCTTCATCTCACTCCCGGAGGAACAGCACGATGAAAATCCTTTTGATTGGTGCCGGCGGCACGATCGGTTCGGCGGTCAAGGCCGAACTGGCGCAGCGTCACGACGTGATTGCCATCGGCCGCAACAGCGGCGACTTCCAGGTCGATATCAGCGACAGCGCCTCGATACGCAAACTGTTCGAGCAGACCGGCACGTTCGACGCGCTGATCTGCGCGGCAGGCAGCGTGAACTTCGTGGCGTTGGGCGAGATGAGCGCAACCGACTTCGAACTGGGCTTGCGTGACAAGCTGATGGGCCAGGTCAACCTGTTGTTGATCGGCCGGGAATTCGCCAATGACGGCGCGTCGTTTACCTTCACCAGCGGCATTCTGAACCGTGATCCGATTCGCACCGGCGCGTCGGCGGCACTGGTCAACGGCGCACTGGACGCCTTCGTCAAGGCAGCAGCCATCGAACTGCCCCGGGGGTTGCGTATCAATAGCGTGAGCCCGACGGTACTGGTGGAAGCCATGGGCAGCTACGCACCCTATTTCCGTGGGTTCAAACCGGTGGCCGGCGCCGAAGTGGCTTTAGCCTACGCAAAAAGTGTCGAGGGCTTGCAGACCGGTCAGACGTTTATCGTGGGCTAAGTTTCAGGTTTGTAAGAATCGCCTGAAGCTGGGCTGCGGGCTTGTGATGCGGCGCGAGCCTGCGTAACGTGACGGCACTTGTCTGGAGACCGAAAATGCGTGCCGCCTCGACCCTTACCCTGCTCGCCCTGTTCCCTTTGTTCGCCGCTTGCCAGATGTTCGACAGCGAGCCGGCCAAGCTGTCCACTGTCGGACTGACCCGCATGCAGGGCGAACTGACGGCGGTTGACGGCAAGCTGTTGTTCCAGCCCTGCCAGGACCAGCGCAACTACGTGGTCAGCGATACCGCCGGCACCAGCATCCTGCAGGAAGCCGCCTCCCTGGCCGGTCAGCAAGGCACGTTGTTCGCCGACTTGCGTGGCAAATTTTCCGGCGTCGCCAGCGGCACCCAGGGCTCGGTGGACCTGCAACAGCTGTATCGCGTCGAGCGCTCGACATCGGCCTGCAACGACCCGGACTTCAAACGCATGATCCTGCGGGCAAACGGCCATAAGCCGGCCTGGGCGATGAGCGTCACGGCCAAGGGCATGGTGCTGGAACGCGAAGGCCAGCCGCCTCTGGCGGTGCCTTATGTCGAAGAGCAACTGGGTGATGGGCGCTTCAACCTGATGACCGACGCCAATCACCAGCACATCGAATTGTGGGTCGCCCCGCAGCGCTGCGTCGACAGCGTGAGCGGCAGCCTGCAACACATGAGCGCCGAACTGCGTGTCAACGGCCAGGTACAGCGTGGGTGCGCGGCATTCGGCGGCTCGCGGGACGACTGATCGTCACCCGCACTGTTTTAACCTGACGGAAAAACCCTATTGGGGCTTATAATCGCCGGTTTGCAAAACAGCCGGCCTTGTTGCCCGCCGCCTACCGGATCCCGTCATGTTACGAATCACCGAACTCAAGCTGCCAATCGACCATCCCGAAGAGGACCTGCGGCCTGCCATCGTGCAGCGCCTGGGCATCGCCAGTGATGACCTGCTCGATTTCACCCTGTTCAAGCGCAGCTATGATGCCCGCAAGAAGTCCTCGGAGCTGTGCTTCATCTACACCGTCGACTTGAATGTGAAGAGCGAAGCCGCCCTGCTGCTCAAGTTTGCCGATGATCGCAACATCAATCCGGCGCCGGATGTCAGCTACCACGTGGTGGGCAAGGCACCGCAAGGCCTGGTCGAACGGCCGGTGGTGGTCGGTTTCGGCCCCTGCGGAATCTTCGCCGGGCTGCTGCTGGCACAAATGGGTTTCAGGCCGATCATCCTCGAGCGTGGCAAGGAAGTGCGCCAACGCACCAAGGACACCTGGGGCCTGTGGCGCAAAAGCGTGCTCAACCCCGAGTCCAACGTGCAGTTCGGCGAAGGCGGCGCCGGGACCTTCTCCGACGGCAAGTTGTACAGCCAGATCAAGGACCCGAAATTCCACGGGCGCAAGGTGCTGCACGAGTTCGTCAAGGCCGGTGCGCCGGAAGAGATTCTGTATGTCAGCAAACCGCATATCGGCACGTTCCGCCTGACCGGCGTGGTGGAAAACATGCGCCAGCAGATCATCGCCCTGGGCGGTGAAGTACGCTTCGAACAGCGGGTCACCGACGTATTGATCGAAGATGGCCAGTTGAATGGCGTGGTCATCGACGGCGGCGAGCACATTCTCTCCAGGCACGTGATCCTTGCCCTGGGCCACAGTGCCCGCGACACCTTCCGCATGCTTCACAGCCGTGGCGTGTACATGGAGGCCAAGCCGTTCTCGGTGGGCTTCCGGATCGAGCACCCACAGTCACTGATCGACGCCGCACGCCTGGGCAAATACGCCGGGCACCCGAAACTCGGCGCCGCCGACTACAAGTTGGTGCACCACGCCAAAAACGGTCGCTCGGTCTACAGCTTCTGCATGTGCCCCGGCGGCACCGTGGTGGCCGCGACGTCGGAGCCCAATCGCGTCGTGACCAACGGCATGAGCCAATATTCGCGTAATGAGCGCAACGCCAACTCAGGCATCGTGGTCGGCATCACGCCCGAAGTGGACTACCCGGGCGGACCGCTCGCCGGTATCGAACTGCAGGAGCGCCTGGAATCCCATGCCTACGTGCTCGGCGGCAGCAATTACGAAGCCCCGGCGCAGTTGGTCGGCGACTTCATCGCAGGCAGGCCGTCCACGGCTATCGGCAGCGTGGAACCGTCCTATAAGCCGGGGGTATCCCTGGGTGACTTGGCCCTGGCCCTGCCGGACTTCGCCATCGAAGCCATCCGCGAAGCCTTGCCGGCGTTCGAGAAGCAGATCAAAGGCTACTCGCTGCACGACGCGGTCTTGACCGGCATCGAGACCCGCACCTCATCGCCGCTGCGCATTACCCGCAATGAATCGATGCAGAGCCTGAACGTGAAAGGCTTGTTCCCGGCCGGTGAAGGCGCGGGTTATGCCGGGGGCATCCTGTCGGCGGGCGTCGATGGCATTCGGATTGCCGAGGCCCTGGCCCGGGACATGCTGGGCATCGAAGCCTGAGAACATGTGGGAGGGGGCCCTCGATAGCCATAGGTGTCTACACAACTCAGCAGCGCCCACCCGTAACCACGATGCGAAGCGAGCCGCTCTTGATCTTGATCTGCTTTTGATCTTGATCTCAGGCGCCCCGTTAAACCACGCTGGCCGAACGCAG
>NZ_CVTN01000065.1:282985-505735 GCF_900004915.1 Pseudomonas sp. 31 R 17 | reverse complement strand
ACACCGAGCCCAAGCGAGGTGCCGAGTGGTGGGGCAAGAGCGTTTTGCTTACTTTTGCGCTTTTCAAAAGTGAGCCGCTGTAAAAGCGGAACCAGTAGCAGCCGTTACCGCAGAAACGGATATGTACTCAGTCTGATCCAGCATCCCGGCCAGCCCCAAGGCCGCCATCGGGCGCAAGTCGAATCGTCGCACCGCCCCTCCCACATTTGGTTTGCGGTGTGTCAGATATTGGCGCGCAGAATGCTGTCCGGCAGTGACTCACCCTGCTCGACACTTGCCGCAACGGCTGCGATCAACCCTTGCAAGTCATACCCCTGCCCCGCCAGCCACGCCTGATCGTAGTAAGTGGTGGCATAGCGCTCTCCCCCATCACATAGAATTGCCACGATCGACCCCGACTCCCCCGCCGCTTTCATCTGTTGCGCAGCCACCAGGGCACCGATCAGGTTCGTCCCGCTGGAGCCGCCCACTCGCCGCCCCAACCGCTCGGCCAGGTAATGCATGGCTGCCAGGGACAGCGCATCCGGCACCTTGACCATCGCATCGATCACTGCAGGCAAAAATGAGGCCTCGACCCGTGGCCGGCCAATGCCTTCGATCCGCGAGCCACAGTCCAGGCGCAGGCTGGCGTCGCCGCTCAGGTAATAATCGAAAAACACCGAACGTTCGGCATCGGCGCACATCACACGGGTGCAATGCTGGCGATAGCGCACATAGCGTCCCAGGGTCGCGGTAGTGCCGCCGGTCCCGGGGCTGGAAATCAGCCAACTGGGCTCCGGGTGTTGCTCGAAACGCAACTGCTGGAAGATCGACTCGGCGATGTTGTTGTTCGCGCGCCAGTCGGTGGCGCGCTCGGCGTAGGTGAACTGGTCCATGAAGTGCCCGCCGCTTTCCTGCGCCAGGCGTTCGGACTCGGCATAGATCTGCGTAGGGTCCTGCACCAGGTGGCTCTTGCCGCCATAAAAGGCAATCTGGGCGATCTTTTCCTGGGAGGTGGTGGCGGGCATCACCGCAATGAACGGCAGGCCGAGCAGGCGCGCGAAATAGGCTTCGGAAATGGCCGTCGAACCGCTGGAAGCCTCAATCACAGGTGCACCCGGCTTCAGCCAGCCGTTGCACAACGCGTACAGGAACAGCGAACGCGCCAGCCGGTGCTTCAGGCTGCCGGTCGGATGGCTGGACTCATCCTTGAAGTACAACTCGATACCCGGCAAGCCCGGCAATGGCAACGGGATCAGGTGGGTGTCGGCGCTGCGCTGAAAATCCGCTTCAATGATACGAATGGCTTCGCGGGCCCAGGGACGGTGGTCGCTCATGACGAGACTTCTCTAAGGATTTGGCCTGATATTAGGGGGTTTCCTACACTGCACACAGATACAGTAACGACTCAATTGGACACACAATTGCTAGGCTTAGACGCAACGCCAGCTCTACCGAATGCTTATAACAAATAAGAATATAACTTTTGTTTTAACAACTAACGGTACGGGTTAGGGTACGCACCTATTGAACCTGGATTGGAGAGCATCCCTTGCCTCTGCGTAGCACTTTCACCCGTTTCTTCCAGCTGGAGGCCGCCAGCGGTCTGTTGCTGATCGCTGCTGCCGCCCTGGCGCTGATTATCAACAACTCACCCTTGTCGCACCTGTACGGCGCCTTTCTCGATACGCCCGTGGTGGCCCAGGTTGGCGCGCTGCAAATCGCCAAGCCCGCCTTGTTGTGGATCAATGATGGCCTGATGGCGTTGTTCTTCCTGCTGATCGGTCTGGAGGTCAAACGCGAGCTGCTCGACGGTCACCTGTCCAAACCGTCGCAGGTGGTGCTTCCGGGTGCGGCGGCGATCGGCGGCATGGTCGTACCCGCGCTCATCTACTGGGCATTGAACAAGGACAACCCTGCGGCCCTCGCCGGATGGGCGATCCCGATGGCCACGGATATCGCCTTTGCGCTGGGCGTCCTGGCACTGCTGGGCAAGCGTGTGCCGGTGTCGCTGAAACTGTTCCTGATGACCCTGGCAATCATTGACGACCTGGGCGCCATTGTCGTCATTGCGCTGTTCTATTCCGCCGACTTGTCCGGGGCCTCCCTGGCCGGCGCAGCGGCCTGCCTGATCGCGTTGATCGCGATGAACCGCCTGGGCGTGGTCAAGCTTGGGCCGTACCTGATCATCGGCCTGATCCTGTGGGTGTGCGTACTCAAGAGCGGCGTGCACGCCACGTTGGCCGGGGTGACCCTGGCGTTCTGCATTCCATTGCGCACCCGCAATGCCGAAACCTCGCCCCTGCTGACCCTGGAGCATGCCCTGCACCCATGGGTGGCCTACGCCATCCTGCCGTTGTTCGCGTTTGCCAACGCCGGGGTGTCCCTCACCGGCGTCAGCCTCGAGAGCTTTACCCACCACGTGCCCATGGGCATTGCCGCCGGCCTGTTGATCGGCAAGACCATCGGTGTGTTCGGCCTGACCTGGCTGGCCATCAAGACCGGCATCGCCTCACTGCCCAGCGGCGCTAACTGGGGCCAGGTGCTGGGGGTAGCGATTCTGTGTGGTATCGGCTTTACCATGAGCCTGTTTGTCGGCTCACTGGCGTTCGTACCGGGTGTCAGCGAGTTTGCCGGCGAGGATCGCATGGGGATTCTGACCGGTTCAATATTGGCGGCCTGTATCGGTTATGCGGTGACGGCGATGGCGAGTCGCAGGAAAGCCGTCACTTCCTAGCAGGTGATAGCCAAACAGCAAAAAGCCGCCTCGAACTGAATCGAGGCGGCTCCACTTCTCAGACCTTACAGGTCATCGAAGCTGTCCCGCAGGAATACCCATACGTGATAAACACGCAGGGCATTCACTACGAGGTTCCACGTACGTCGTGCAAACTTAGACATACTCGGCCCTCCAAGCATTGGGCCTTACCTCCAGCGCACTTACCGGAACACGTGGGCCTTCGGGTGCACGTCAGTGCTCCTGTGAGGCGGGCCGGGTTTATGGTCCTCGTGCATCAATCCGGCACGGATTACTAGCCCGTGGCAGTCGGTCCAAAATTTGCGCGCGAACCCGGCCAACCTACTTCACGAAGAGCGCAGAACGACGGCGATACTAGCCCAACTGTCGCGCCAAGGTGTGACAGACAAAGGCTGATTACACCATGGAGCTGTTGCTGGTTTTTGCAGATTAAATTCTACAAAAAAGATCATTACATCAATGAAAACCACTGATCCTCAAGCCTTGCTCCGTGCGCTGAAAAAGCAGTAGTATCGTGAACACGTCAGTGCTCCCGTGAGACCGCAAGCCCCTGCAAAGTGGGCCTGCAATAAAAAACCGCCCTACTAAGGCGGTTTTTTATTATGTGCAATTAGGATTTCTTAGACGGTAAGATCACGGCCCATTAAACAAAAAACCCCAACCAGTCACCCGGTTGGGGTTTTTCTTTGCCTTTCGCTGACCGCTTAGCGGGTAACGCGGCTGGTACCGTCAACCGTCATGATGCGTACACGGTCGCCAATGCGGAAAATTTCATTTTCCTGCACGGCTTGTACGTAGGAGCGCATGCTGCCGTCGTCTTCGCGAACGGTGATTTCCACGCCCTGGGTGCGGGTCAGGCCTTCTTCGGTGGCCGAACCCAGCAGGCCGCCGGCCACCGCGCCGATCACAGCGGTGACGATACTGCCACGGCCGCCGCCGATGGCGCTGCCGCCAACGCCGCCGATGACTGCACCCGCAGCGCCGCCGATTGGGGTTTTGGTGCCTTCGATTTTCACCGGACGCAGGGATTCGATGGTGCCCATGCGAACGGTCTGTACGCGACGCGCCTCGTCACGGGAGTAGGAGTCGCCGGTCAGACTCGAGGCGCAGCCACCCAACAGCAAGGACAGGGTAGTAAAGCAGGCAACTAGTAAAACAGACTTACGCATAGCATCAACTCCAAAGGACAGGTATTCATTAAACGCTGCGGCTTGGCGCCTGTCACGGCAAGCCAGGCAAAAAAGTGCTTTCATTCAGCCTGAGTACAGACTGTCGGTACCACAGGATTCGACGAGCGGTAGCTAAGCCGCACCATGCCATAGCCTGGTTGATCAGTGTAGTCGTACAGCCGAAAACGCCGAAATCTCGTACATAAAGACTTCGGCGCTCAGGACATGATTCAGATGAGATGACGAAAGGCGACGCTCAAGGCGCAAGACGCTCGCGCGTCCATTGGCCCGCTTGCAGCCGATAGTTGAGGCGATCATGCAGTCGGCTGGCGCGGCCTTGCCAGAACTCGATGCGCTCCGGCAACAAACGATAGCCTCCCCAATGCTCGGGGCAATCGGGTTGGGTGTCGCTGAAACGTTCTTCAGTCGCCTTGAGCAGTTGCTGCAGTTCTTCGCGATCACCAATGACCTTGCTCTGCGGCGATGCCCACGCACCCAGGCGGCTGCCCAGGGGGCGCACCTGATAATAAGCATCCGACTCTTCAGGCGTAACCTTGACCACGCGCCCTTCAATACGCACCTGGCGCTCGAGGGTCGGCCAGAAAAAGGTCATGGCCGCGAACGGCCGCGCCGCCAGTTGCTCACCTTTGGCGCTCTGATAGTTGGTAAAGAAGGTAAAGCCCTGTGCATCCAGGCCCTTGAGCAACAGGATGCGACAGTGCGGCCGACCGTCCTGGTCGACCGTCGCCAGGGTCATGGCATTGGCCTCCACCGGTGCCTGCTCGGTTTTCACCGCATCGGCGAACCATTGGTGGAACAAGGCAAACGGCTCGTCCGGGGCCTGGGCCTCGCTCAAACCGTCCCGTGTGTAGTCACGGCGCATATCGGCCAGTGCCTGGGTCATGCGGCTTTATCCTTGTGGTTCAACGGATCAGTTTTTCGCCTGGTCGTTACTCGCCGGTGCAGCAGCCTTGGCTTTGGTCGCAGCCGGTTTCTTCGCAGCCGGCTTGGCCGGGGCCTTTTTAGCGGCTGACTTGGCAGCCGGCTTGGCGGCGGCTTTCTTGGCCGGCGCTTTCTTGGCTGGGGCTTTTGCCGCCGGGGCCGGTGCGGGAACATCCTGCACGGCGACCATTTCAGCCACAGGCGGAGTCTTGCCCGAGTTGTACTGGCTCAGCAGCGCCAACATAGTTGTACGCTGAGTGAACATGATTTCCATGCGACGATTCAGCGCACGGCCCTGGGAACTGTCATTGGCGGCGCGCGGCATCAGGTCGCCCATGCCCCGCAGCATCAGGCGGTCCTGCTTCAAGCCGCTGAGGCTGAAAATCGAAGCGATCGACTGCGCACGTTCCTTGCTCAGCGCCTGGCTGGCCGGAGCGCTGCCGGTTGCATCAACGTGGCCCAGAACCAGTACGGCGGTCTTTGGATCGGCTTCAACGGCCTTGGCGACGCGCGTGAACGGACCCAGGGTCACCGGCAGCAGCATCGCCGGGCGTTTCGGGTTGTATGAACCGTCTACCGGGGCAATCACCACCAGTACGTTGTCGCGACGCTCCAATTGCAGGTTACTGTCCTTGATCGCGGCGCGCAGGCGCGGCTCGTAATCGTCCAGCCAGGCCTGGGTGATTTTTGGATCGGGCATCTGCACGTTGGTCACATCGACCTTGGCCAGCGGCTTGGGCTTGGTATCGAACGGCCACCACCAGTGGGCTTCGGTGTCGGTCTTGGCCACGGGAGCCGGGGTGGCGGCCTGGAGGTCGGCTTTCAGGTCGGCCTTGGCCTCGGCGGCCTTGTCGTCGGCGCTCTTGGCGGAGAATGGCCACCAGTTGAAGCCGGTGTCGCTCTTGGCTGCCGGAGCAGGCGCTGCGGCGACAGGCGCGACAGGCTTGGCGTCGGCAGCGGGCTTGGCATCGACAGCGGGCTTGGCGTCCGGCTTGGCGTCGGTCTGGGTCACTGCGTCCTTGGTAGCAGCCTTATCTGATCCAAATGACCACCAGTGCCCACCTTCGGCATCATTTTGTGGAGTTTGTGCACAGCCGGTAATAGTGAGGCACAGCGCCAGTGCCAAGGACTTGTTCGATAACATGAGATATCCACAAAATGAGAAAAAACCAAGGGGCCACGTGCCCCGTTAACCAGACGCTTAAAGAACATTGAAGTTACATCATTGCGTTCAGCGTCTTCTTATACGTGCCTTTGTAACAAAAAATTGTGAAACAGCAAGGGGTTTATAGACAACCGGCCAATATTCCGACCAACTTCTGGGCCCGTGGGTCCATAAGTACATAGGGCCCCAGGGTATTAGTCACAAAACCGAAGGCTACATCATGCTCAGGGTCGGCAAACCCTACCGAACCCCCTGCCCCCGGATGCCCGAATGCGCGCGGACCAAGGCCGAACGTAGCATTGGGCAACTCCGGTTGATCCAACATGCAACCCAGGCCGAAACGGGTTTGGGTCAATAAGGTTTTATCCGGCCCGATACTGTGCTCGCGGGTCAATTGTTCGAGCATGTCGCTTTCCAGCAAACTACCGTCCAATAAACCACTATAAAAGCCGGCCAAGCTGCGTGCATTACCGTGACCATTTGCCGCGGGTTGCTGCATACGCCGCCATTCGGGTTTATTAGTGCTGGTCAGAATAGACGGCGGATTGGCAAATGCACGTGTAGTCATTGCCGTGGGTTCACGCATCATTACTTGAAGTAACCGTTGTGCCGCAGCATCGCCCATATTGCCCTTGCTGCGGGCTATATGGGCGACACGGTAAAACTCTTCGTCCGCCAGGCCCACGTGAAAATCCAGCCCCAGCGGCCGCGCCACTCGCGCCACGATAGACTCTCCAGGCCCGCGCCCATCGGCACGGCGCAACAGTTCACCGACCAGCCAGCCATAGGTGATTGCCTCGTAGCCATGGCCCTGGCCGGGTGTCCACCACGGCGCTTCGGCCGCCAGGGTATCGACCATCAACTGCCAGTCGTACAAGGCTTCGGTGGGCAGCATCTCGCGGATCGCCGGCAGCCCGGCCTGATGGCAGAGCAACTGGCGCAAGGTAATGGACGCTTTGCCCGCTGCGGCAAATTCCGGCCAGTAATCGGCCACGGGCGCATCCAGCTTCAGCTTGCCTTCGGCTACCAGCTGCAGGGCGGTGACGGCAGTGAAGGTCTTGGTGCAGGAGAACAGATTGACGATCGTGTCACTGTGCCAGGCCTCGGCGCCGTCCTTATCGGCGGTGCCGGCCCACAGATCGACAACCGTCTCGCCGCCGACCTGGATGCAAAGCCCGGCACCGCGCTCCTGAGGGTCATCGAACAATGCGGCAAACGCTTCACGTACCGCTTCGAACTGGAGCGCGTAATGACCCTGAATCTGCACCGGAGCGACCTCGAGAAAACCGCATGAAAAGTGGCCGACATTGTTCCAGTCATTGCGGGATTTGTGAACCCGTCAACGGCGAATCAATGCCCATTTCCGGAGTGCCCGCCAGCGTGCCCGGCGCCCTGGCCCGCACCTTTGCCGGCCTGGCCCGAGCGGCCGCCTTCACTCTCGCGGGACGCACCGGCGGCCCTGGCTTTTTCAGCCTCCTTACCCAGTTGGTCGACCGCCGCGAGATTGCTTTTACGCACGCTCTCGACAAAGCCCTGAAAGGGCACGTCAGTGATGCCAACCAGGCCGAAATGGCCGTTTTCACCGTCCAGCAGGCGTCCGGTCACGGGCTGGTCCAGGTACTGGAACCAGTGCACGCCGACAATCGAAGGCTCGGCCATGGCTTGCTTGAGGAAGGCGGCATAGGCCGCGCCCCGCTCTTCTTCACGGGCCAACTGCGTCACGCCGCCCCAGAATGGGCCACGGTCGTTGGAGCCAAAGTTGAACTCGGTGATCAATACTGGTTTGTCGAGTGCGCGCAGGGCGGCGAAGTCATAACCGTCCTGGGGCTTGAGGGTATACATATTGAAGCTCAGCACATCGCAATACTGTGCACAGGACGCCACGGCTTCAGGGGTGCTCACGGCGTAACGTCCGCCCAGCAGCAGTTGGTTGGGCGCGTGCCATTTCAGCGAGTCGGAGATGGTCTTGAAGTAGGCATCGGCGAAGGTCTTTTGGAAATACTTGAAGTCGGCCTCGATTTCCGGGTGTTCCGGGCTGGGCATCGGCGGCTCGAAGCCGGGGTCTTCCATCAGCTCCCAGCCGGCCAGGTGGATGCCCCAGGCTTTCGACAGACCGTCCTCATTGCGGTACTTGTCGCGCAGTTGCTTGAGGAAAGCACGCTTGGCCGGTACGTCGGTGGTCATGCGCAAGGTGCCGTAGGCCAGGGCATAGCGCGATTTTGCATCGTCGCCAGGGCCGGCCCAGGCCAGTTCGTTGTCGGCGAAGAAGCCGATCAGCCACGGGTCGTCGCGATGATCGCGAGCGGCAATGGCCACGGCGCGCTCAGTGGCCATGGCGAAGCGTGGGTCGAACGGGTCGGGCATGCCGCCCCACCAGTCGGTGCCGGTGCTGATGCTGGCGTAGTCACCCACAATCGACAGCGGCAAGGTGTAAGGCACACGGTCAGCCGTGGCCAGGTCCGGATCGCTCCAGTTGCCCACGGTGTTGAAACCCCAGGCTTGCAGGCGGTCGAGGGTATGGGTCACCCAGCGTTTCTGATCGAAGCCGTCACCGCCATAGGTGCGCTGCAGGTTGGCGCCATAAAAATCATACCAGCGTCCCGAACCGAAACCGCGACCTTCGCCCGCGCCGTTGCCGGTACGGTTGTCGCCACTGCCGTAATACTTGTCGAAGGGTTCACCGGCCTTGGGCAGCGCCGCAAACATCCACTCTCGCCCCGCCACATAGGTCTGGCTGTTGTCCGCAGCCACGGTGTTGACACCCAGCGAGTAGAACGGATGGCCTTGCGGCGTGACCAAGTACCAGCGACCGTCGCGCTTTTCAGTGCGGAAGAAGCCGCTGGCGTCGAACGCCGGGCCTTTGTTCCAGCCGCCGTATTGATCCAGGGCGGATTTGTCACGCTCGGCGATCCACCCCTTCAGTTGTTGCTGCTCCTTGGCGGCTGCGGCCTTGAGCTGCTCGTCACTGCTGACTTTTTCCGGCCAGCGCGCGCGGGTGGACTGACCGTAAGCGTCCACCAGTTCGCTGTAGGCGGCCTTCATCACCGGCTCGCTATCCTGCACGCCAAAGCGCTCCAGCAGGATGCTTTGGGCGGCATCGGGTTTGATCATCGACAGCGTCACCGACACCACCTGGCTGCGGTCGACTTCCCCGGTGCTGGCGGCCAGTAACACACGCTGGCCGTCCACGGTCATCGGCATCGGCGGGCCGGCCTTCATGCCCTGGCTCAGCGGCGAGTTGGCTTGCAGTGGCACCAGCAAGGTCTGGGCCGGGCCGGCCGGCAGGTCGATGCGACTGACCAGGGTCTTGCCGTCGGCACTTTGTACTTTCACGTAGAGGGTCAACGCCCAATTCATCGCGCTCTGGATGCGCAGGCTCATGGCGCCCGATTGCGACCAGTCCCACACGCCGGTTTGCGGGCTGAGCACCAGGCTCGGCTCGGCCGCCGGGCTGAAGGTGATGCGGCGCAGCACTTCGCCCTCCGGGGTTTGTTCGGCGTTGTATTGCGGCAGGCTGGCGTCCTGGGTCGCCACCTTGACCACATCGGCGGGCCGGACGAAGTTGAACAGCGTTTGTTGCCCGGCCGGCGCGGCCATCAAGGGCGCGGCGAACAGCAGGGCAAAAAGAGCGGGCAGCGTGCGAATCATACGAACAAGGTTCTCCCAGACGGCCGGTGAATGGCCTGATGACATACATGAGATAGACCACGAAGTGGGCGAGTTCGCCCACGGTGGCTTAAGAAATTTCGCGCCTGAACGGCGGCAAGGCATTCAGGATTGCCTTGCCATAGCGCTGGGTGACCAGGCGGCGATCGAGCAACGTGATGGTGCCCCGGTCCTGCTCGGTGCGCAGCAAGCGCCCGCAGGCCTGCACCAGCTTGAGCGACGCATCGGGTACCGAGATTTCCATGAACGGGTTGCCGCCGCGGGCTTCGATCCATTCGGCCAGCGCCGCTTCGACCGGATCATCCGGCACCGAGAACGGGATCTTGGCGATGACCACATGCTCGCAGTAGGCGCCGGGCAAGTCCACGCCCTCGGCAAAGCTCGCCAGGCCAAACAACACGCTGGAATCACCGCCATCGACCCGCGCCTTGTGTTTGTTCAAGGTTTCCTGCTTGGACAGGTTGCCCTGGATGAACACCTGTTTACGCCAGTCGCGGTCAAGGCCATCAAACACATCCTGCATCTGTTTACGCGACGAAAACAGCACCAGGGTGCCTCGCGAGCCTTCCACCAGTTCGGGCAGGTCGCGGATGATCGCCGCCGTGTGCGCCGCCGCGTCCCTTGGGTCGGCCTTGAGGTCGGGCACCCGCAGGACGCCGGCGTCGGCGTGATGAAACGGGCTCGGCACCACCGCAGTGACGGCCTTTTTCGGCAGGCCGGCACGCATGCGGAAGCGGTCGAAGGTGCCCAGCGCCGTCAGCGTGGCCGAGGTCACCAGGCAGCCGTAGGCCACGTTCCACAGGTTGCGGCGCAGCATCTCGGCGGCGAGGATCGGGCTGGCATTGACCTCGATATCGAACAGCGCACCGCTTTCCGCCAGGGTCAGCCAGCGCGCCATCGGCGGGTTGTCTTCCGGGTCTTCGACGGTAAAGGCCGTCCACAACTCCCAGTTGCCCTGGGCGCGGGACAGCAGGCTGCCGAACAGCGGGTACCATTCTTCGGCCTGGTTACTGGCGATGCCGATATTGACCTCGCCATCCATGCCTTCCTTGAGCAAGTCGGTGAGACGGGTGAACAGGTCGGTCAGGCGGGAAAAGCCCTTCTTCAGTTCAATGCCCATTTCGCGCATATGCTCGGGAATCATCCCACCGACAAAACGGTGGCGCGGCCGCTCACGGCCTTCCACGTCTTCGCCGGGCTTGAAGTCGGCCACCTGCTCGCAGGCGCTGAACATGAACTGCTGCTGGGTCTTGATCTCCCGCGCCAGCTCAGGCACCTGTTCGATCAGCTTGCCCAGGTCGCCGGGCAGCGGATGCTGGGCCAGCAGCTTGGTGAGGTTCTTGGCGGTGGTTTCCAGCCAATCGGCGGTAGAGCGCAAGCGGGTGTAATGGGCAAAGTGGCCGATGGCCTTGTCCGGCAGGTGGTGACCTTCGTCGAACACATACAGGGTGTCGCGCGGGTCCGGCAGTACGGCGCCGCCGCCCAGGGCCAGGTCGGCCAGCACCATGTCGTGGTTGGTGACGATCACGTCGACCTTGCCCATGCCTTCGCGGGCCTTGTAGAAGGCGCACTGACCGAAGTTGGGGCAATGGCGGTTGGTGCATTGACTGTGGTCGGTGGTCAGGCGCGCCCAGTCGGAGTCTTCCAGGGCGGTGGGCCAGCTGTCGCGATCGCCGTCCCATTTATTACCGGCCAGTTTTTCGATCATGCTGGTAAACAGTTTCTGGCTGACTTCGTCGACTTCGATCTTGAAGCCTTCTTCTTCGAACAACGAAGCCGTGGCGGTCTGCGCGTGGCCTTCCTGCAGCAGCACGTCAAGCTTGGACAGGCACATGTAGCGGCCACGGCCCTTGGCCAGCGCGAACGTGAAGTTCAGCCCGCTGTTGCGCATCAGGTCAGGCAAGTCCTTGTAGACAATCTGCTCCTGCAGGGCGACGGTAGCGGTGGCAATCACCAGGCGTTTGCCGGCGGCCTTGGCGGTGGGGATCGCCGCCAGGCTGTAGGCCACGGTCTTGCCGGTACCGGTGCCGGCTTCGACGGCCACGACCGCAGGGTCGCCGCTGCGCCGACCTTCGTCGTCGGTGTCGATATCCCCGAGGACCTTGGCCACTTCGGCGATCATCAGGCGTTGGCCGTAACGCGGTTTCAAGCTCTTGGCTTCGAGAAAACGCGAGTAGGCGCCCTGGATCGTGGTTTTGAGTTCAGTGCTGATCATGGATAGTCGGGCGCAAAAAACGCTGGATAAATTTTCAGTGGTTCGGATCGGCCGCTATCATACCCCGCTAATTAATCCCGCGCAGAACGGAGTACCACAATGACCGCGTTTAGCCTCGCTTACACCCTGCATGTATTGGCCGCCCTGATCTGGGTCGGCGGCATGTTTTTCGCCTGGATGATCCTGCGCCCCGCCGCCATGGCGGCCCTTGAGGGCCCTGCCCGGCTCAAGTTGTGGGCAAATGTGTTTCAACGTTTTTTTGTATGGGTGTGGGTGGCGGTGCTGATTTTGCCGATCAGCGGCGTCGGCCTGCTGCACCTGCGCTTCAACGGTTTTGAAACGGCGCCGCGCTATGTGCAGGTGATGATGGGTTTGTATCTGGTGATGACGGCGCTGTTTATCCGCATCCAGGCGTTGAAGTTTCCGGCGTTGAAGGCGGCGGTGGCGGCTGAGGATTGGCCGGCGGGCGCGGCTGCATTGGGGCAGATTCGCAGGCTGGTGGGGATTAATTTGATGGTGGGCTTGGTGGTGGTGGCGATTGCTTCGGCTCGGCCGATGTTCTGAGTAGACCTGTCGTCCGCCATCGGGGGCAAGCCCCCTCCCACCTTTGATCGCATTCCAATGTGGGAGGGGCGGTGCGACGATTCGACTTGCCCCCGATGGCGTCAGAACGGACGACTCAGAGCCGCTGGATAGTCACTGTTCCAGCAGGCCCCGCCGGCCCCGGTTGCCCTTCCAACCCCGAGCGGCCTTTTTCACCGCCATCGGCGCGGTACACCAGGCAGCCCTTGGACTGACCGCCCTTGCCGGGTTTACCCGCGACACCGGCCAAGCCCCCAGGCCCGCCGTCCACCAAGACCTTGATCTGATCAGCCGGGAAACTCTGCGGTAACTCCACGCGCACTAGCGCACCCGACGCACCCGGCAACCCATCGCCACCGTTATCGCCATTGAACCCACGCCCGGCAGAACCCCAGGTGCAACCCGGATCGACGCCATTGGCGCCATCCAGGCCGGCATAACCCTGGGCACCGGCGCCACCGCGGGCATCCACCGACAGTGCTTCTGCAGTCAGCGACTCGATACGCAAGGTCAAGTCGCGCCCCGGCTTGGCTGGCCTTTCATGGGTGCCGGGCGCGCCGCGAGAGGTGATCTGGCTGCCCTGATCCAATTGAGCCTGGCGCACCTGCAACTGCAGCGCGGTAGTGCCGGGGACGATGGCGATACGTGCTTCACGCCCCAGATGCAGTTCCTCCACCGCGATCTGACTGATGGTGGCCGGAATCAACAGGGTGCCGTAGTCCGCCACGTCCAGGCGCTCGAGCTGCAACACGCTGGTGCTGCTGGGCAGGCGCATCAACGAATGGGTTTCAACGCTGACACTCTGGGCCAGGGCAATGGGGCTGACCAACAGGGCCAGCAGAAAAACCTTACGCATCATGGGGCTCCCGAGTGTTTCCGAATTTTTCTTTGGACGCACAGTAACGACTTCTACAGGCGATTTGCCAGTGAAGGATCAAAAAACTTCAGAAGGCCCGGCTCAGGCACCGGCGCTATCGGCACTGCGGCGCTAGGCCAGCACGCCCAGCCGCGCTAGTCTCTAGAGTCCTGATGTGAGGATCTTAAATGACCGCTGGAATTTCTTCCCGTACACCCCAGCAAGCGCTGGCCGCGTTGCTGGACCTGCACGCCCCCAAACGCCTGTTGCTGTTGGGCGCCAGCCAGTTTCCCGCACTGGATGCGTTTAAAACGGCGCATCCCGACGTGCGTGTCAGTATTGCCCCACCCGGACCGCTGCCCGCGGAACTGGCGGCGCAGCGTTTTGACCTGGCGCTGGTGGTCGATTGCCTTGAACACCTGCCCAAATCCCAGGGTCTGACGTTGCTGGGCGGCATTCGCAACCTCAATGCCAGCCGCATCGCGGTGCTGGTGGACCTGGGCGCCTGCGACTGGAAGGACACCGATTTTTTCTCCCTCGCCCTGCAGGCCGGTGAGCGTTTCCAGCGCGATGAGCAGGTGCTGACGCTGTTTACCTATGATCTGCTTGACTATAAACAAGTACCCGACTGGCTCAACGCCCGCTTCTGGGCCAACCCGGAAAATTTTGGCAAGTATTGGTGGTAACACAATGAGTACATCCATTTGCCCCTGCGGCAGTGGCAATCTGCTGGATGCCTGCTGCGGCCATTACCACGCCGGCCACCCCGCACCGTGTGCCAGCGCATTGATGCGCTCGCGCTACAGCGCCTATGTGCTGGGCCTGGTCGACTATCTGGTGGCAACCACCTTGCCGGCGCAGCAGGCCGGCCTGGACCGCGAGGCCATTAGCGCCTGGAGTGCGCAGAGCACCTGGCTTGGGCTGGAGGTGGAAAATTCCGAGGTCTTCGGCGGCCAACCGGAACATGCCTTCGTGACCTTCACGGCGCGCTGGCACGACAGCAGCGGTGAACATAGCCATCGCGAGCGGTCTTCTTTCGTACAGAATGAGGGGCGCTGGTACTTCATCGACCCGACGGTGGACGTGAAGGCCGGGCGCAATGACCCATGCCTGTGCGGCAGCGGGCAGAAGTTCAAGAAGTGCTGTTCCGCCTATTTTTAACGACCTGACAGGGATAACGCCAATGCTTCGCACATTCAGCCTGATGCTGGCGTTAACCCTGGGCCTGAGCGGCTGCGCCTCCTGGTTCGAGGACGACTCGCCGCCGCCCCACGTATCACTGGTGAAGGTCGAAGTGGTGCGCGCCAAGTTGCTGGAGCAGAAGTTCAAGCTCTACTTTCGCGTGGATAACCGCGACGACGCCGACCTGACCGTGCGCGGCCTGATCTACAAGGTCACCCTCGGCGACCTGGTGCTGACCGAAGGCGAGTCCAACGAATGGCTGACCGTACCGCCGCGCGGCCATAAATACTTCCGGGTGTCGGTGCGGACCAACCTGTGGCCGCGAATACGCGATGTGGTGCAAATGCTGAAAAACCCCGAGCGCCCCGTGCCCTATCGTCTTGAAGGCGAGTTGAAAACCGGATTATTCATCGGTAATGACGTGCAGGTGGCTCACAATGGCGAGATAATCCCCGGCGATTTTATTCCGGAGCGACATCGATGACTCAGCAACCCCATGTCCATGGTCCCGACTGCAACCACGATCACGATCACCAGGATCACGACCACGGCCATGTCCACGGCCCGAACTGCGGCCACGCTCACCAGGAGCCGGTGCGCAATGCGTTGAAAGACGTCGGTCGCAACGATCCTTGCCCGTGCGGCAGCGCGAAGAAATTCAAGAAGTGCCACGGCGCTTAAGCCACTCGACACTCAATGTGAGAGGGGGCTTGCTCCCGATAAGGTGTGTCAGTCCGCCTATTTGTGACTGACCCACCGCTATCGGGGGCAAGCCCCCTTCCACATGAGTACTCATGCAATTACACAACTCCCGCTTGCGTCGTTTCGCCGCGCTCACTAACGTAGCGCCTTTAATGACGCTACCCCCCGCAGGAGCTTTGCCATGGCCTCGCCAGCCCTTACACATTTTCTTCCCCGGTTCGGCGTTGCCGCGGCAGTGGTCAGTGCGTTGAGCCTGTCCGGTTGCCAGCTCCAGAACACCCAGGACACCCTGCCCCCCGCAGCCGGCGTAGAGCCGATCAAGGGCCTGGCGCAAAACGTGTCGATACGCCGCAATGCCCAGGGCATGCCGCTGATCGAAAGCAACACCTTCCACGACGCGCTGTTCAGCCTCGGCTATGTGCATGCCAGCGACCGGATCACCCAGATGGTCACTCTGCGGCTGCTGGCCCAGGGCCGCCTGGCGGAAATGTCCGGGCCCGAGGTCCTTGATGTCGACCGCTTCATGCGCGCAGTCAACCTTAAAAAGAGCGCCGGCGAGCTGTACAACGCTTCGTCGCCGCGGCTCAAGCGTTTCTTTGAAGTCTACGCGCGGGGCGTCAACGCCTACCTGTTCCGCTACCGCGACAAGCTGCCGACCGACCTGGCCCAGACCGGCTACAAACCCGAATACTGGAAACCGGAAGATTCGGCGCTGCTGTTCTGCCTGCTGAACTTCAGTGAGTCGAGCAACCTGCAGGAAGAAATCTCATCGCTGGTGCTGGCGCAAAAAGTCGGCGTCGACAAGCTCGCCTGGCTTATCCCCAGCGCGCCGGACGAAGCGATCCCGCTGGCCGAGGCCGACAAGCTCAAGGGCGTGAACCTGAGCCAGATCACCGGTCTTGCCGGGTTGGACACCGTCAGCCAGCAACTCAACAGCCTCAATGCCCTGGGCGTGACCACGTCGAGCAACTGGGCCATCGGGCCGCAACGCAGCCGCAGCGGCAAAAGCCTGCTGGCCAACGATATCGCCGCCCAGCCGCAAGCACCAACGCCCTGGAGCTACGTGCAGATCCGTGCGCCGAAATATCAGGCGGTCGGCGCGTCGATTGCCGGCCTGCCGACCCTGCTGTCGGGTTTCAACGGCAAGGTGGCGTGGAGCATGAGCGCGGTCAAGGGCGACACCCAGGACCTGTTCCTGGAAAAGGTCAAACGCCAGGGCAGCGCGCTGTACTACGAGAACAACGGCAAATGGCTACCGGCCGGCGTGCGTAACGAGACCTTCTTCATCAAAGGCCAGCGCTCGATTCGCGACGTGGTGTACGAAACCCGTCACGGCGCCTTGCTCAACAGCAGCCAGGCGCTCACCAGCGGTTTTGGCCTGGCCCTGCAAACCGCCGATTTGAAGGACGACAAGAGCCTGGATGCGTTCTTCGACCTGTCCCGCGCGCAGAACGCCGGCAAGGCCTCGGACGCTACCCGTGAAATTCGCGCCATTGCGCTGAACATGATCTTCGCCGACGCCAGCAACATTGGCTGGCAAGTCACCGGCCGCTTCCCCAACCGCCGCGAAGGCCAAGGCCTGCTGCCCTCGCCGGGCTGGGACACGCGCTTTGACTGGGACGGTTACGCCGACGCCATGCTGCACCCCTATGACCAGGATCCGGCTCAAGGCTGGATCGGCACCGCCAACCAGCGCACTGCCCCGCGTGGCTATGGCATGCAACTGTCCAATTCCTGGGACGCGCCGGAGCGCAGCGAGCGCCTGGCGCAACTGGCCAACGCCGGCAAGCACGACAGCCGCAGCCTGATCGCCATGCAATACGACCAGACCACCCTGTTTGCCGCCAAACTCAAGGGGATGTTCCAGGCGCCGGGCATGGCCCAGCCGCTGAAACAGGCAATCGACGCGCTGCCCGCCGCCGAACAGGCCAAGGCGCGTGAAGCACTGGGCCGCCTGATGGCCTTTGATGGTCGCCTTGCACCGACGTCCGCCGACGCCGCGGTCTACGAACTATTCCTGCAGGAAAGCGCCAGGCAGATCTTCCTCGACAAACTCGGCCCGGAACACAGCGCCAGCTGGAAAGCCTTTGTCAGCAACACCAGCCTGTCCTACTCCGCCATCGCAGACCATTTGCTGGGCCGTGAAGACAGCCCGCTCTGGGATGACACGCGCACACCGCAAAAAGAAGACAAGCCGGCGATTCTCGCTCGCACCCTGGCCGCTGCGATCAGCACCGGCGACAGCCTGCTGGGCGCCGATCACAAGGCCTGGCAATGGGGCAAGCTGCATACCACCACCTGGAAAAACGCCAGCGGCCAGGTCATCCGCGGGCCTTTCGCCAGCGGTGGCGACCACAACACCCTGAACCCGGCACCGTACAACTGGGGGCAGGATTTCAATGTGGCCCAGACGTCAGCGCTGCGCATGATTGTCGACTTCGGCCAGCCCGAACCGATGATGGGCCAGGGCGGCACCGGCCAGTCCGGCAACCCGGCCAGCCCGAACTATGCCAACGGCATCGATCCGTCGCTCAAGGCGCAATACCTGAGCTTCCCGATGCAGCCGCAGAACTTTGACAAGGTGTATGGCAAAAGCCGGCTAACCCTCACACCTGGCAAATAACCCGGTTTTCAAATGTGGGAGGGGGCTTGCCCCCCGAAAGCGATAGATCAGCCACTGCATCAGTGGCTGACACTCTGTCATCGGGGGCAAGCCCCCTCCCACATTTGGACCCCATGCATTCTGATAGAACTTCTGCACAGCCCCCCGCCTCATAAGTAACAAGCCCATCTCCCCGGTCACCCCATGGACCTCGTCATCGCCCGACCCGAAGGCCTCTATTGCCCCGCCGGGGATTTCTACATTGATCCCTGGCGCCCGGTGGAACGCTCCGTCATCACCCACGCCCACGGCGACCACGCCCGCACCGGCAACGAGCATTACCTGGCCGCCGCGCCCGGCGAAGGCATCCTGCGCTCGCGCCTCGGCCAGGACATCAACTTGCAGACGCTGGCCTACGGCGAACAACTCGTGCACCACGGCGTCACGTTGAGTTTCCACCCGGCCGGGCATGTGCTCGGGTCGGCCCAGGTGCGCCTGGAATACCAGGGCGAGGTCTGGGTCGCGTCGGGCGATTACAAGGTCGAGCCCGATGGCACCTGCGCGCCTTTCGAACCAGTGCGCTGCCACACCTTTATCACCGAATCCACCTTTGGCCTGCCGATCTATCGCTGGCAGCCGCAGGCGCAGATTTTTTCCGGTATCAACGACTGGTGGCAGGCCAATATCGCCGCCGGCAAAGCCAGCGTGTTGTTCTGCTATTCCTTCGGCAAGGCACAACGGATTCTGCACGGTATCGATGCCAGCATCGGTCCGATCCTCAGCCATGGCGCCGTCGAGCCGTTGAACCGGGTCTACCGCGAAGCGGGTATCTACATCCCCGAAACGCTATACGCCGGCGACTTCAAAAAAAACGACCCGCTGCTGCGCCAGGCCCTGATCATCGCCCCGCCCTCCACCGGTGGCAGCACCTGGATACGTCGCTTTGGCGACTACAGCGACGCCTTCGCCAGCGGCTGGATGCGCCTGCGCGGCACGCGGCGGCGGCGCGGGGTCGATCGCGGCTTTGTGCTGTCGGACCATGCCGATTGGCCCGGGCTGTTGTGGGCGATTGAGCAGACCGGCGCCGAGCGGGTGATGGTCACCCACGGTTCGGTCGGCGTGCTGGTGCGCCATCTGCGCGAGAAAGGCCTGGATGCCCAAGGTTTCAGCACCGAATACGGCGACGACGAAGAAGAGGCCAGCGCATGAAAGCCTTCGCCGAGCTGTACGCCAACCTCGATGCCACGACCTCCAGCAACGCCAAGCTGGCGGCACTGCAAGCGTATTTCCGACAGGCACCGCCAGAGGATGCGGCCTGGGCGGTGTACTTCCTCTCCGGCGGGCGCCCGCGGCAATTGGTGCCGTCCCGCCTGCTCAGGGACATGGCGACGCAAGCGGCGAACATCGAGCCATGGTTGTTCGAAGAAAGCTACCAGTCCGTCGGCGATCTGGCGGAGACCATTTCCTTGCTGTTACCCGAATCCACCTACACCTCTGAAGATGGACTGGCGGTGTGGCTGGAAGACAAACTGTTACCGCTGCGTGGCCTTGCGCCGCTTGAACTGGCCGAGCGCCTGCCGGCGCTGTGGGCGCAACTGGATCAACCGAGCCTGATGGTGTGCATCAAGTTGATCACCGGCAGCTTTCGCGTGGGCGTGTCCAAACTGCTGGTGACCCGCGCGCTTGCCGCCATGGCCGGGCTCGACAGCAAGCGCGTGGCCCAACGGCTGGTGGGCTACACCGACCTGTCCAATCGCCCTGCGGCCGCAGGCTATCTCAAGCTGATTGCCGCCGAATCATCCGACGAGCATGCGCAACGCGGCGGGCAGCCGTATCCGTTTTTTCTCGCCCATGGCTTGGCGCAACCAGTGGAGCAGTTTGACGCGCTGCTCGGCTCTCCCGCCGACTGGCAAGTGGAATGGAAGTTTGATGGCATTCGCGCGCAGTTGGTCAAGCGTGAGGGTCGCTTGTGGGTCTGGTCGCGCGGTGAAGAACTGGTAACCGAGCGTTTCCCCGAGCTTCACAGCCTGGTCAGCGGCTTGCCGGACGGCACGGTGATCGACGGTGAAATCGTGGTCTGGAAAGAGGCGGTGCAACCCTTCGCCCTGCTGCAGCAGCGGATCGGCCGCAAGACATTGAGTAAAAAAGTGCTGGAGGATGCACCGGTGGCGGTGCTCGCCTACGACCTGCTCGAATACCAGGGCGACGACTGGCGCAACCACACCCTGGCTGAACGCCGTACGCAGCTGGAACGCGTGATCGCGCAGTGCAACCAACCCGTGCTGCTGCCCTCGCCACTGCTCGAGGGGCAAACCTGGGAAGCGCTGGCCGTGCAACGCGAAGCCTCCCGCAGCCTCGGCGTCGAAGGCATGATGATCAAGGATCGCAAAGGCCTTTACGGCGTGGGCCGCACTAAAGACATGGGCCTGTGGTGGAAGTGGAAGGTCGACCCGTTCAGCATCGACGCCGTGTTGATCTACGCCCAGCGCGGCCATGGCCGGCGCGCGAGCCTGTACAGCGATTACACCTTCGCGGTCTGGGATGGCCCGCCGGGCAGCGAGCGCACACTGGTGCCGTTCGCCAAGGCCTATTCAGGGCTGACTGACGAAGAGATGCGCAAGGTCGATGCGATCGTGCGCAAGACCACCGTGGAAAAATTCGGCCCGGTCAGCAGCGTCACGCCGAGCATGGTGTTTGAGTTGGGCTTTGAAGGGATTGCCCTGTCCAAGCGGCACAAGAGCGGCATTGCAGTGCGATTTCCGCGGATGTTGCGCTGGCGCCAGGATAAGCCGGTGGAAGAAGCCGACAGTCTCGCCACGCTGCAGGACTTGTTGGCCTGACAAAAATCAACTGTGGGAGGGGGCTTGCCCCCGATAGCGGAGGGTCAGACACAGATGCTCTGACTGACACACCGCCATCGGGGGCAAGCCCCCTCCCACATTGGAATCCCCATATGACCTGTAATGGTGCGACCTTTTCCGAATGCACATTAGTGGGCATTTCCTACACTAATAAATCCCTTATCCCACCTTTTAAAACGATCATTCGGAACTATGGTGCAGAAATTGCTACTTGTGCTGCGTCTGACACCGTTCAGTAACAGTCCTAAACGCGCCACAAGCGCTTATCTTGGTTTCCAGGGAACACATAATGAAAAAAGCATTGCTGACCCTTTCTGCACTGGCTCTGTGCATGGCTGCAGGTGTTGCAACCGCCAAGGAATACAAGGAATTGCGTTTCGGTGTCGATCCCTCCTACGCACCGTTCGAATCCAAGGCCGCCGACGGCAGCCTGGTGGGCTTCGATATTGACCTGGGCAATGCCATTTGTGCGGAGCTGAAGGTCAAGTGCAAATGGGTTGAAAGCGACTTTGACGGCATGATTCCGGGCCTCAAAGCCAACAAGTTCGACGGTGTGATTTCTTCCATGACCGTGACCCCGGTGCGCGAGAAGGCGATCGACTTCTCCAACGAGCTGTTCTCGGGCCCTACTTCGCTGGTGTTCAAAAAAGGTGCAGGTTATTCGACGCCTGAATCGCTCAAGGGCAAATCCGTGGGCTATGAGCAAGGCACCATCCAGGAAGCCTACGCCAAGGCCGTGCTGGACAAGGCCGGTGTGACCACCAAGGCCTACGCCAACCAGGACCAGGTGTATGCCGACTTGACGTCCGGGCGCCTCGACGCGTCCGTGCAGGACATGCTGCAAGCCGAACTGGGCTTCCTCAAGTCGCCGGCCGGTGCCGGCTACGAAGTCAGCGCCGCCATCGACGACCCACTGCTGCCTTCGAAAACCGCGATCGGTATCAAAAAAGGTAACACTGAGCTCAAGGCGCTTTTGGATAAAGGTATCAAAGCGTTACACGATGATGGCACCTACGCCACCATCCAGAAAAAACACTTTGGCGATCTGAACCTGTACAGCGGCAAATAATGCCTGGGGCGCCCCTTTTTCAAGGGGCGCTTTTTTATCGCCATAGGTCCTGATTTATGTTCGAAGATTTGTTGCAAACCCTCGGGCTGAGCGCGTTCAGCTTGAAGGGTTTCGGCCCGCTGTTGCTGCAAGGCACCTGGATGACTATCAAGTTGTCGGTGCTGTCCCTGGCCGTCAGCGTGTTGCTGGGCCTGCTCGGCGCCAGCGCCAAACTGTCCAGCCTGCCCCTGCTGCGTATCCCCGCCCAGCTCTACACCACATTGATTCGCGGCGTCCCCGACCTGGTGCTGATGCTGCTGATTTTCTACAGCCTGCAAACCTGGCTGACCGGCCTCACCGACTTCATGGAATGGGAATACATCGAGATCGACCCATTCAGCG
Source organism: Pseudomonas sp. 31 R 17 (assembly GCF_900004915.1). NCBI lineage: Bacteria > Pseudomonadati > Pseudomonadota > Gammaproteobacteria > Pseudomonadales > Pseudomonadaceae > Pseudomonas > Pseudomonas sp. 31 R 17. The sequence continues at coordinate 483,606 of NZ_CVTN01000065.1, read as the reverse complement.
CCGGGGTCATCACCCTGGGCTTTATCTACGGTGCTTATTTCACCGAGACCTTTCGAGGCGCGATCCTGGCGGTGCCCCGTGGTCAGCTGGAAGCCGCCACCGCCTACGGGCTCAAGCGCGGGCAACGGTTTCGCTACGTGACCTTCCCGCAAATGATGCGCTTTGCCCTGCCGGGCATCGGCAATAACTGGATGGTGATGCTCAAGGCCACCGCGCTGGTGTCGATCATCGGCCTGGCCGATCTGGTGAAAGCAGCCCAGGATGCCGGCAAGAGCACCTATCAACTGTTCTACTTCCTGGTATTGGCCGCGCTGATCTACCTGTTGATCACCAGCGCCTCCAATTTTGTCTTGCGCCGTCTTGAACGTCGCTACGCCGCAGGTTCACGGGAGGCCGTGCGATGATCGAGCTTTTGCAGGAATACTGGCGCCCGTTCCTTTATAGCGACGGCCAGCACATCACCGGCCTGGCCATGACCCTGTGGCTGCTCAGCGCGGCATTGGTGATCGGCTTCCTGGTGTCGATTCCATTGTCTATCGCCCGGGTATCGCGCAGGCGCCTGGTGCGCTGGCCGGTGCAGTTCTACACCTACCTGTTTCGCGGCACGCCGCTGTATATCCAGTTGCTGATTTGCTACACCGGCATCTACAGCCTTGCCGCCGTGCGTGAGCAACCGGTACTCGATGGGTTCTTTCGCGATGCGATGAACTGCACCATCCTGGCCTTCGCCCTCAACACCTGCGCCTACACCACGGAAATTTTCGCCGGGGCGATCCGCAGCATGGCCCACGGCGAAGTCGAAGCGGCCAAGGCCTACGGCCTCAGCGGCTGGAAACTGTACGCCTATGTGATCATGCCGTCGGCACTGCGCCGTTCGTTGCCGTACTACAGCAACGAGGTGATCCTGATGCTGCATTCGACCACGGTGGCGTTTACCGCGACCATTCCGGATATCCTCAAAGTCGCCAGGGACGCCAACTCGGCCACCTTCATGACCTTTCAATCATTCGGCATCGCGGCATTGATCTACCTGGCCGTGACCTTTGCCCTGGTTGGCCTGTTTCGACTGGCGGAACGCCGCTGGCTGGCCTTTCTCGGGCCGAGCCATTAAGGAGCGCTCATGCGTCATCAGCAACATGACCTGATTGCGCCGGTGCCCGGCACGGCGCGACAGATTCACAGTTTCCACTTCGGCCCGGAGCAGGCGCAAAGCAAGGTCTACATCCAGTCCTCACTGCACGCCGATGAACTGCCGGGCATGCTGGTGGCCTGGCACTTGAAGGCGCGCCTGGCACAGTTGGCGGCGACCGGGCGCGTGCGCAGCGAAATCGTCCTGGTGCCGGTCGCCAACCCAGTGGGGCTGGAACAGGTGCTGATGGACGTCCCCCTGGGCCGCTACGAGCTGGAAAGCGGACAGAACTTCAATCGCCTGTTTGTCGACCTCAGCGACGCCGTCGGCGATCAGGTTGAAGACTTGCTGGGCAGTGATCCCCAACATAACGCCCGGTTGATCCGCACCGCGTTATCCGCCGCTCTGGCCGCGCAAACCGCGTCGACTCAACTGCAATCCCAGCGCCTGGTGCTGCAGCGCCTGGCGTGCGATGCCGACGTGGTGCTGGACCTGCACTGTGATTTCGAAGCCGTGGCGCACCTCTACACCACGCCCGAGGCTTGGCCGCAGGTGGAGCCGCTGGCGCGTTACCTGGGGTCGGAGGCCAACCTGCTGGCCACCGATTCCGGCGGGCAGTCCTTTGATGAATGTTTCACCCTGGTGTGGTGGCAGTTGCAGCAACGCTTCGGCACGCGCTTCCCGATCCCCATGGGCAGCTTTTCCGTGACCGTCGAATTGCGCGGCCAAGGCGATGTCAACCACGGCCTCGCGGCCCTGGACTGCCAGGCGATCATCAATTACCTGACCCACCTCGGCGCGATTGAAGGCGACGCGCCACCACCGCCCGCACTGCCCTACCCGGCCACGCCCCTGGCGGGCGTGGAGCCTGTGACCACAGCGGTGGGCGGCTTGCTGGTGTTCCACGCCTTGCCGGGGGAATACCTGGAGGCCGGGCAGCTTATCGCCGAAATCATCGACCCCATCACCGACCGCGTAACGCCCGTGCATTGCCGCAATGCCGGCCTGCTTTACGCCCGCTCGCTGCGACGCATGGCCACCGCCGGGATGGTGATCAGCCATGTCGCCGGCGCAGAGGCCTACCGCAGCGGCTACCTACTTTCGCCTTGAGGATGCACGCCCCATGTACAAATTGACCGTTGAAGGCCTGCATAAAAGCTATGGCGACAATGAAGTGCTCAAAGGTGTCTCGCTCAAGGCCAACACCGGCGACGTGATCAGCCTGATCGGCGCCAGCGGCTCGGGCAAGAGCACGTTCCTGCGCTGCATCAACTTCCTGGAAACCCCCAACGACGGCGCCATGACCCTGGATGGTCAAGTGATCCGCATGGTCAGCGACCGCCACGGCATGCGTGTGGCCGACGATGCCGAGTTGCAACGTTTGCGCACGCGGCTGGCTATGGTATTCCAGCACTTCAACCTGTGGAGCCACATGAGCGTGCTGGAAAACATCACCATGGCCCCGCGCCGCGTGCTGGGGTGCAGCAGGAAAGACGCCGAAGACCGCGCCCGCCGCTACCTGGATAAAGTCGGCCTGCCCGCGCGGGTGGCTGATCAATACCCGGCGTTTCTCTCCGGCGGCCAGCAGCAACGGGTCGCAATTGCCCGCGCGCTGGCGATGGAGCCCGAGGTGATGTTGTTTGATGAACCCACCTCGGCGCTGGACCCGGAGTTGGTGGGTGAAGTGTTGAAAGTGATCCAGGGCCTGGCCGAAGAAGGCCGCACCATGATCATGGTGACCCATGAAATGAGCTTCGCGCGCAAAGTCTCAAGCCAGGTACTGTTCCTGCACCAGGGCCTGGTGGAAGAGCAAGGTGCGCCGGCGGACGTGCTGGGCAATCCGAAGAGCGAGCGTCTGCAGCAATTCCTGAGCGGCAACTTGAAGTAAACCTTTGGGGCGCCTGGGGGGTCTGTGCATTAGAGCCTCCAGAGCGTCCGCTGCCGCATGGCAAAACCCGTCGACTTCGCCAAACAATGGTTTGCCACCCGCGGCTGGCGCCCGTTCGCCTTTCAGAAAGACGTGTGGAAGGCCGTCAAGGAGGGTCAGTCAGGCTTATTGCATGCCAGTACCGGCGCGGGTAAAACCTACGCGCTGTGGTTCGCAGCCCTCAATCGTTTCGCCGTAACGCGCCCACCCGCTACCGGCAAGCGCAAGCCTGCGGCCGCCCCCCTGACCGTGCTGTGGATCACGCCCATGCGTGCGTTGGCCGCCGACACCGCGCGCGCCCTCGAGGCGCCGTTGGCGGCATTGCAGATTCCCTGGAGCGTCGGCCTGCGCACGGGCGACACCAGCAGCAGCGAACGTGCGCGCCAGACCCGCCGCCAGCCCACCACGCTGATCACCACGCCGGAAAGCCTGACGCTGATGCTCGCGCGCGCCGACAGCGAGGTCAGCCTGGGGCATCTGCGCATGGTGGTGGTGGATGAGTGGCACGAACTGATCGGCAATAAACGCGGTGTGCAACTGCAATTGGCGTTGGCGCGGCTGCGGCGCTGGCACCCGGATTTGCTGGTGTGGGGTATTTCCGCAACCCTGGGTAATCAGGCGCACGCGCTGGAGGTGTTGGTCCCACAGGGTGGCGGGATAAACGTGCAGGGGCAAACCGCCAAACAGCTGCAAGTGGACACACTGCTGCCGCCCACTGCCGAACGCTTTCCCTGGGCCGGACATATCGGTTTGAAAATGCTGCCGCAAGTCGTGGCGCAAGTGGATTCGAGCAGCAGTTGCCTGGTATTTACCAACACCCGCGCGCAATCGGAAATCTGGTATCAGGCATTGCTCGACGCCAGGCCGGACTGGGCCGGCCTGATTGCGCTGCATCACGGTTCGCTGTCGCGGGAAACCCGTGACTGGGTGGAGCGTGCGTTGAAAGAAGGCCAACTCAAGGCAGTGGTGTGTACCTCAAGCCTGGACCTGGGCGTGGACTTTCTGCCGGTGGAACGAGTGCTGCAGATCGGTTCGGCCAAGGGTGTGGCGCGCCTGATGCAGCGCGCCGGCCGCTCGGGGCATGCACCGGGGCGGCCGTCACGGGTGACATTGGTACCGACCCACAGCCTGGAGCTGGTGGAAGCCGCCGCCGCCCAGGATGCGATTGCCCAGCGGCGCATTGAAGCCCGCGAATCACCGCACAAACCCTTGGATGTGCTGGTGCAGCATCTGGTCAGCATGGCCCTGGGCGGTGGGTTTACTCCCGACGCGCTGCTGGCGGAGGTACGCGGTGCCTGGGCCTACCGCGACCTGACCGACGCCGATTGGGCCTGGGCCCTGGCCTTTGTGCGCCATGGCGGGCTGTCGCTCACGGCCTATCCGGATTACCGCCGCGTCGAGCCCGACGAACAGGGCATCTGGCGCGTCCCCGACGCGCGCCTGGCACGCCGCCATCGCATGAGCGTGGGCACCATCGTCAGCGATGCGAGTATTCATCTGAAGTACTGGAGCAAGGGCGGCGGCGGCAAGAACCTCGGCAGTGTCGAGGAAGGCTTTATTGCACGGCTCAAGCCGGGGGATGGCTTTCTGTTCGCCGGGCGCCTGCTGGAGTTGGTGCGCGTGGAAAACATGACCGCCTATGTCCGCCGCAGCACCGCGAAAAAAGCCGCCGTGCCGCGCTGGAATGGCGGGCGCATGCCCCTTTCCAACGAGCTGGCGCAGGCGGTGATCGAGCGCTTTGACGCGGCGGCTCAGGGTCGCTTCGAGGGGCCGGAAATGCGTGCGGTGCAGCCGCTGTTGCAGACACAATTGCGCTGGTCCGGCCTGCCAACCCGCGACCACTTGCTGGCGGAGTTTCTCAAGTCACGCGAGGGCTGGCACCTGTTTCTCTACCCCTTCGCGGGGCGTCAGGTGCATCTGGGGCTGGCAAGTTTGCTGGCGTGGCGCGTCAGCCGGCGGCAACCCGTGACCTTTTCCATCGCGGTCAATGATTACGGGCTGGAGCTGCTGAGCGCCACCGAGGTGCACTGGCCGGATATCTTCAACGAGGCACTGCTCAGCCCGCAGGAGCTGTTGACGGATGTGGCAGAAAGCCTCAATGCCGGTGAACTGGCGCTGCGCCGCTTTCGCGAAATCGCGCGCATTGCCGGGCTGGTGTTCGCCGGCTATCCCGGTGCGCCGAAAAGTACTCGGCAGGTGCAGGCCTCCAGCGGGTTGTTCTTCGAAGTGTTCAAGCAATACGACCCGCAGAACCTGTTGCTGGCCCAGGCGGGGGAAGAAGTCCTGCGCAACGAACTCGACATTCAGCGCCTGGAGGAGACATTGCTGCGCCTGTCGGCGCTGCAACTGGACCTGCATGTGATCCAACGGCCTACGCCGCTGGCCTTCCCCCTGCTGGTGGAGCGGATGCGCGAAAGCCTGAGTTCGGAAAAACTCTCGGAGCGCATTGCGCGGATGGTCAAGGATCTGGAAAAAATTGCGGACAAAGGAAAAGGTTAATGGCTTGTTCGATAACGCTTGAGGGTGAGCAGTTGTGGTTGCTGGCGGACAAGGCGGTGTACTGGCCGGCGCGCCACAGCCTGTTGATCGCCGACGCTCACTTTGGCAAGGCTTCGGCCTACCGCAGCCTCGGGCAACCGGTCCCCCAGGGCACCACCAGCGAAAACCTGCAGCGCCTGGACCGGCTGCTGGCGGCGTTTCCCTGCAATGAGGTGATCTTTCTCGGCGACTTCCTCCACGGCCCCGGCTCCCACGCCAGCGGCACCCTGGGCGCGCTCAGGGCCTGGCGAGCGCGGCATGCCGAGTTGCCCATCACGTTGATTCGCGGCAACCACGATCAGCGCGCTGGCGACCCGCCTGCCGACTTGGGCATTGAGGTAGTTCCCGAGCCCCTCTTGATGGGCCCGTTCGCGCTGCAGCACGAACCGGACGCCCACCCCAGCCATCATGTGCTGGCCGGGCATGTCCATCCGGTGTATCGCTTGCGCGGCAGAGGTCGGCAGAGCCTGCGCCTGCCGTGCTTCCAGATAGGCGATCGCGTCAGCCTGCTGCCGGCGTTTGGCGCATTCACCGGCGGGTATGCAGTGGAACAGGACAGTGAGCGCCGAATCTTCGTGATCGGCGATCACCAGGTATGGCCCGTTCAGTGAACACCGGTTGGGCGTGCGTGGATCAGGCCACGGGCGCGGGTGGTGGCTCATCCGGCAGGGTCGGCTCACCCGGTTCGGTAGGTTGCGGATAGTCCGGCTCAGGTTGACCGGGGATGCCGCCCGCATAAGCAGGGTCGGCCATCAAGGACCAGGCCAGAACACCAATCTGGTTGGGTTCAAGCCGGGCAAGTTCTGCGCTGATTCGCGGATTGATCTTCATAGGGCACTCCTCAAGCGTGGCTCGACGCGTTTCACACGCGCCGAGGCAGTACACCTAGATAGAGTCACTTTCTGCAGACTAATTCCCTTTAAGCGTAGGAGCTTTCTATCAAGCGCGTGGGAGAGTAACGCCACGCTGGCCCTGATACTTGCCCGCACGGTCCTTGTAGGACACTTCACATGCCTCATCGGACTGCAGGAACAGCATCTGTGCCACGCCTTCGTTGGCGTAGATTTTCGCCGGCAAGGTGGTGGTGTTGGAGAACTCCAGGGTCACGTGGCCTTCCCACTCGGGTTCCAGCGGCGTGACGTTGACGATGATGCCGCAACGGGCATAAGTGCTTTTACCCAGGCAGATGGTCAATACGTCCCGTGGAATACGGAAGAATTCCACGGTGCGGGCCAGGGCGAAGGAGTTTGGCGGGATGATGCACACATCGCTTTTGACGTCGACGAAGCTTTTTTCGTCGAAGTTCTTCGGATCGACGATCGCCGAGTTGATATTGGTGAACACCTTGAATTCATCGGCGCAACGCACGTCGTAGCCATAGCTGGAAACCCCGTACGAAATCACGCGTTCGTCGCCTTCGCCACGAATCTGGCGCTCGACGAACGGTTCGATCATGCCGTGTTCCTGCGCCATGCGGCGAATCCACTTGTCCGATTTGATGCTCATGGCGGTGTCCTGAATAGCGAGGTGGAAAAATTCTGTGGGGCATCTTACCGGGGCCGGCGGTGGGGTTCAAAGGGCGCACCGCTTTTAATGACGAATGCACCGGTGTCCATAACCCTCAGCCAACGGGGCCGGGGCTCCTGGCGCAGTTTTACGGGACAATAAATACCACCGCCAGTGACGAAATTAGAGAAACCTGCGGAAATACCATTGGCACGTTCCGGAAAAAGGGTTAAGGTGGCGTCACTGTGTTGCTTGTGTCACTGAGAATCTCTACACGATATGTTGAATTTCGATCCAACCATCTCCAAGAATTTTTCCTGCTCTTTGCACTCAGTCTCGGCCAGGGCTTTTCCTGAGTCGCAGTTAACTTTGTTCAAGGAGTTACACCATGTCTAATCGCCAAACTGGTACCGTTAAGTGGTTCAACGATGAAAAAGGCTTCGGCTTCATCACTCCACAATCCGGTGACGACCTGTTCGTTCACTTCAAAGCTATCCAATCCGACGGCTTCAAAAGCCTGAAAGAAGGCCAACAGGTTTCTTTCATCGCTACCCGCGGTCAGAAAGGCATGCAAGCTGAAGAAGTTCAAGTTATCTAACTTGTACTGACTTAGTCGAAAAGACCCCGCCCTCAAAAGCGGGGTTTTTTTATGCCTGGGAAAATGTGGGAGGGGGCTTGCCCCCGATAGCGGTGTGTCAGTCAAAGCCTATATCGACTGAAGCGCCGCCATCGGGGGCAAGCCCCCTCCCACATTCAAGCGTTCAAGCAGGGTCGTTATTGAAACAACGACTCACTCGACAAGCCGTTCTTCTCCAGGATCTCGCGCAAGCGCTTGAGACCTTCTACCTGAATCTGCCGAACCCGCTCACGGGTCAGACCGATCTCCAGGCCTACGTCCTCCAGGGTGCTGCTCTCATGGCCGCGCAGGCCGAAGCGGCGAATCACCACCTCACGCTGCTTGTCCGTGAGTTCCGACAGCCACTGGTCGATGCTTTGGGACAAATCGTCGTCCTGCAACAGTTCGCAAGGATCCGTCGGACGATCATCGGTCAGGGTGTCCAGCAGGGTTTTATCCGAATCCGGACCCAGCGAGACGTCAACCGAAGACACGCGCTCGTTAAGGCCGAGCATGCGCTTGACCTCCCCTACCGGTTTCTCCAGCAGGTTGGCGATTTCTTCAGGCGAAGGTTCATGGTCGAGTTTCTGTGTCAGCTCCCGTGCTGCCCGCAGGTAGACGTTGAGCTCCTTGACCACATGGATCGGCAACCGGATCGTGCGGGTCTGATTCATGATCGCCCGTTCGATGGTCTGGCGAATCCACCAGGTGGCATAGGTCGAGAAGCGAAAGCCCCGCTCAGGGTCGAACTTCTCCACCGCCCGGATCAAGCCCAGGTTGCCCTCCTCGATCAAGTCCAGCAGCGACAATCCGCGATTGACGTAGCGTCGGGCGATTTTAACCACCAGGCGCAGGTTGCTTTCAATCATGCGTTTGCGCCCAGCCGGATCACCCTTCTGCGACAGACGCGCAAAATGGACTTCTTCTTCGGGGGTAAGCAGAGGGGAAAAGCCGATTTCATTGAGGTACAACTGGGTCGCATCGAGCGCCCGGGTGTAGTCGATGTACTTGTGTTGCTTTAACGCGGAGGAGTTCTTGGATTTGGTGCGAACCGAGGGGGGTGAAGCCCTCTCATTATCTGACATCGTTTCCGTAGCGATGCCGGTCTCCATAAGGAGAACCTCATCGTCGATGTCAAACTCCGGCGCTTCTTTACTGAGAGCCATTGTTATAGTCCTTTGGTGAGTTCGACCTCAAGCTCAAGCGACGCCTTTATCCTTGGCAACGCTGGAGCCTGTTCCTTCTACGTGAGGGAACAGGCTGGCAACACATCAACGACGGGGTAGGAATTGCAGTGGATCTACAGGCTTGCCCTGACGGCGAATCTCAAAGTGCAGTTTCACCCGGTCTGTCCCCGTTGAACCCATTTCGGCAATCGTCTGTCCGACCTTGACCTGCTGCCCCTCCCGAACCAACAACCTGCGGTTATGACCGTAGGCACTGACGTAGGTATCGCTGTGTTTGATGATGACCAGCTCGCCGTAGCCCCGTAGACCACTCCCGGCGTACACCACTGTCCCATCAGACGCAGCCAAAACAGGCTGTCCCAAATCCCCGGCGATATCAATGCCTTTATTCAAACTGCCGTTTGAAGAGAATTTTCCAATCAACACACCATTTGAGGGCCATCCCCAACCGGTCGGCGCAGGCCCCGCAGGAGGCAATGGCGCGGGCGCCGGCTTGCTCGCCACCGAAGGCGAGGCGGTGCCGGCCGGCCGCGTGAATACAGTGGTTTTGCTCGAAGAGGAAGACGATGAACCGGACTTTGTCACAACGGCCGTAGGCGCCGAACCGGTGCGACCGTCGAAACGAATCGTCTGCCCCGGATGTATCGTATAAGGCAGGGGAATGTTGTTACGAGCTGCAAGCGCCTTGTAATCCCAACCGTAACGGAAGGCAATCGAGAACAACGTGTCGCCTTTGCGTACAACGTACTGGCCCGTGGTCACCATCGGCTTTTGCGGTGCCGCATTCGTGCGGTCGACCACCCGCGCACCACCGGATGGCGTGCTCGAGCAGGCGGCCAGTAAGGAACTCAAGACAAGGCCAAGCACCAGTCGCTGAAAGCTTGTTTTACTCATTCGCTGCGCAGGACCTGTGAGACTCACCCGCCGCTCCCTTTGTGGTGGCTGAACATTAACGCCCGTATCAGGCTTGAAATATGACGCAAGTATAACTGGGCACTGGCTTTTTACCGGCACACGGCTGAAACGAAAAATTCATCGTGTTTAATGCCGGCTCCCACCGTTGTTGAATCTATAGACCCCGCTGTAAGACACATCCGCGTCTATGGAATTCACTAACAGGGAATAAATGTCAGGCCAGCGGGCCATTGAGCAACGGCACGAACCGCACGGCGCCAAGCACATGCCGGGAAAAGCCGTCGTCCTCTCGAATGATGAGCATCAATTGTTGCACTTCGCCGGAGCCCACCGGGATGACCAGTCGGCCGCCAGGCGCCAACTGGTCCAGCAACGCCTGCGGCACATCGGTGGCCACTGCAGTCACGATGATGCCGTTGTAGGGCGCCAATGCAGGCCAGCCTTCCCAGCCATCCCCCCAACGAAACACCACGTTACGCAGGTTCAGCTCCACCAGGCGCTCCTTGGCGCGGTCCTGCAACACCTTGATGCGTTCAACCGAGAACACCCGCTCGACCAACTGGGACAACACGGCGGTCTGGTAGCCGGAGCCGGTGCCGATTTCCAGCACCTTGTCCAACGGGCCCGCGGCCAGCAACAGTTCGCTCATGCGCGCGACCATATAGGGCTGGGAGATGGTCTGGTTGTGGCCGATCGGCAGCGCGGTGTCTTCGTAGGCGCGGTGCGCCAGGGCTTCGTCGACAAACAGGTGCCGAGGCGTGCGCCGTATAACTTCCAGCACCTGCGCATTGGACAGGCCTTCTTCGTACAGACGCTGGATCAAACGCTCGCGGGTGCGCTGGGAGGTCATCCCGATGCCACGGCGCAGCAGGTCGTCCTGTTCACGAGCCATCAGCGCAGTCCCTCCAGCCAGCCATCCAGACCACTGAAGGCATCACTGAAGGTGCGATCGAATTGCAACGGGGTAATCGATACATAACCTTGCATCACCGCATGAAAGTCCGTGCCCTCGCCACCATCCTCGGCGTCGCCGGCCGCCGCGATCCAATAGCCTTCCCTGCCACGCGGGTCGACCACCTTCAAGGGGGCCGCCGCACGGGCACGGTGCCCCAGCCGCGTCAGCTGGATGCCGCGAATATGGTCCAGAGGCAGGTTGGGAATATTGACGTTGAGCACGGTGCGCGGCGGCAGGTCCAAAGAACCGTGCGCCTCCACCAGCTTGCGCGCGTAATACGCCGCCGTGGCCAGGTTATCCAGTTGCCGGGAGGCGAAGGAAAACGCGAACCCGATCCCGCCCAGAAAGCGCCCTTCGAGGGCTGCCGCCACGGTGCCGGAATACAGCACATCGTCGCCCAGGTTCGCGCCGAGGTTGATGCCCGACACCACCAGGTCCGGCGCGTGTTCCAGCAGGCTGTTGATCGCCAGGTGCACGCAGTCGGTGGGCGTGCCGTTCACGCTGATAAAGCCATTGGCCAGGACCTTGGGGTGCAACGGACGGTCGAGCGTCAGCGAACTGCTGGCGCCGCTCTTGTCCTGGTCGGGGGCAACCACCACGCACTCGGCGTAATCCGCCAGCGCAGCATGAAGCGCGGCGAGACCGGGTGCGGTGGCACCGTCATCGTTTGATATCAGAATACGCATGGGTTGTCCGTCGGCCCCACCGGCACCAGATCAACAAGCTCGCGCACCAATACAGTGGCAAAGCATCCGGCCGGCAGGACGAATTCCAATTGCAGAATGTCAGGCCCGGGATAATGCCACGTCAACCCGCCAATGGGCAGTCGCAGAATGCGACGTTCTTGGCTCATGCCCGCATTCACTAGCCAATCACGCAGGTCAGCTTCTGCGGCGGCGACAGATTGTTCCAGTTCGTACGTAGGACCCTTCGCCGGCGACTCGCCCTCGCCCCACTGCGGGCCGGTGGGGTGCAGGTCCAGGATCGCCAGGCGCGGATCGCTGCATTCAGCCTCCCCGGCCGGGAAAAAGCTGCGGCTGTCGGTGAAGGCGAGCAGGTCGCCGACCTGGGCGCGTTGCCACGAGCCGTCAGCGACGCGTGCCGCCAACACTTTGTTGAACAGAAAGCTTCGGGCGGTGGACAGCAGCCGCGACCGCACATTGCGCTGTTCCGGCAAGGCCTTGCGCGCAGCCCAGTCGCGGGCATCGACGACATTGCCGCCGTTGTGGCCAAAGCGCTGGGCGCCGAAATAGTTGGGAATGCCGTGCCGGGCAATCAATTGCAGGCGCGCATCAAGGGCGGCGGTATCACCGGCCAACTGGGTCAGGCGCAAGGTGAAGCCGTTGGCGGCATGGGCGCCGCGCTGCAGCTTGCGTTTGTGCCGGGCGGTTTTCAGGATCCTGAGCGTATCGTTCTCGGCGGCACTCATGTCCGGGTCGGCCTTGCCGGGCAGTTGCACGCTGAACCACTGGCGAGTCAACGCCTGGCGATCCTTGAGCCCGGCATAGCTGACGGTGCGCAACGGCACGCCCGCCGCCTTGGCGATACGCCGCGCCGCTTCCTCGGTATTCAGGCCGCGCTTCTCCACCCACAACCACAAGTGTTCGCCCTCGCCGGTCAGCGGGATGTCGAGCACTTCGTCTACCTGGAAATCTTCGGCAGTGGCCTTCAGCACCGCGCTGCCCAAGGCCTCGCCATAGGCACGCGGGCCGAGTAATTCAAATTCGTTCATGCGCGCAGCAACAAGGCGACGGAGTGCACGGCGATGCCCTCTTCACGACCGGTGAACCCGAGCTTTTCGGTGGTGGTGGCTTTCACGTTGACTTGGTCCAATTCTATTTGCAGGTCTGCGGCAATCAGGGCCCGCATGGATTCGATGTGCGGGGCCATTTTTGGCGCCTGGGCCACGATGGTGTTATCGACGTTACCGACTTTCCAGCCCCTGGCATGGATCAAACCCACGACATGGCGCAGCAGGACACGACTGTCCGCGCCCTTGAAGGTTGGATCGGTGTCCGGAAAATGCTTGCCGATATCACCCAACGCCGCTGCGCCGAGCAACGCATCGCTCAAGGCGTGCAGGACAACGTCGCCGTCGGAATGAGCCAGCAGCCCATGATGATGCGCGATACGCACGCCGCCCAAAGTGATGAAATCGCCTTCAGCGAAACGGTGCACATCGTAGCCGTGGCCAATACGCATAAAAAAACGCCCCGATTTAATTCAGGGCGTGATTCTACCTACTTTTGCCTCACATTAACCGAGCAAAGCACGACCATGATGGCGCAAATGGTCATCGATGAAGCTGGCGATAAAGAAGTAGCTGTGGTCATAGCCAGGTTGCAGGCGCAGTTCCAGCGGATGGCCGGCGGCCTTGGCCGCTTGCTGCAGGGCCTCGGGCTTGAGCTGCACGGCGAGGAAATCGTCGCGATCGCCCTGGTCCACCAACAGCGGCAACTGTTCCGAAGCTTCACTGATCAGTACGCAGGCATCCCATTCACGCCACTTCGAGCGCTCCTCTCCCAGGTAATGGGAAAAGGCTTTCTGGCCCCAGGGACAATCCATCGGATTGCTGATCGGCGAAAACGCCGACACTGACTGGTAACGCCCGGGGTTGCGCAGCGCGCAGACCAACGCACCGTGGCCGCCCATCGAGTGACCGCTGATGCCGCGCTTGTCCGAAGCCGGGAAATGCGCTTCCACCAACGCCGGCAATTCCTGCACCACGTAATCATGCATCCGATAATGCCTGGCCCAGGGTTGCTGGGTGGCATTGAGGTAAAAACCCGCGCCGAGGCCGAAGTCCCAGGCGTTGTCCGGGTCATCGGCAACACCGGGGCCGCGCGGGCTGGTATCCGGTGCCACGATAATCAAGCCCAGCTCGGCAGCCATGCGCTGGGCGCCGGCCTTCTGCATGAAGTTCTCGTCGGTGCAGGTCAGGCCGGACAGCCAATACAGCACCGGCAGCTTGCCGCCCTGCTCCGCTTGCGGCGGCAGGTAGACCGCGAAAGTCATGTCGCAATCAAGCACATCGGAGTGATGCTTATAGCGTTTGTGCCAGCCGCCGAAGCTTTTCTGGCAGGAAATATTTTCCAGGGGCATGGGAATTCTCCCAGCTGCAAGTTGCAAGCTTCAAGCGGCAAGAAGGCGTACAGCCACTTGCAGCTTGTAGCTTGTCACTTACCGCTGCTTCAAAAATGAATGACGGTACGAATGCTCTTGCCTTCATGCATCAGGTCAAACGCTTTGTTGATGTCTTCCAGGCCCATGGTGTGGGTGATGAAGGTGTCCAGCGGGATCTCGCCGGTCTGGGCCATGTCCACGTAGCTTGGCAATTCGCTGCGTCCGCGTACGCCGCCGAATGCCGATCCGCGCCAGACGCGACCGGTCACCAGTTGGAAAGGACGGGTGGAAATTTCCTGGCCGGCGCCGGCCACGCCGATGATCACCGACTCACCCCAGCCTTTGTGGCAGCATTCCAGGGCCGCACGCATCAGTTGAACATTGCCGATGCATTCGAAGGAAAAGTCCACACCGCCATCGGTCAAATCGACAATCACGTCCTGGATCGGGCGGTCGTAGTCTTTCGGGTTGATGCAATCGGTAGCGCCCAACTGCCTGGCGATTTCGAATTTGGCCGGGTTGATGTCGATGGCAATGATGCGACCCGCCTTGGCTTTCACCGCGCCAATCACCGCCGACAGGCCGATACCGCCCAGACCGAAGATGGCTACGGTGTCGCCCGGCTTGACCTTGGCGGTGTTGAGCACCGCACCGATACCGGTGGTGACGCCGCAACCGAGCAGGCAGACTTTTTCCAGCGGCGCTTCTTTAGAAATCTTGGCCACCGAAATTTCCGGCAGCACGGTGTACTCGGAAAACGTCGAGGTGCCCATGTAGTGGAAAATCGGCTCGCCTTTGTAGGAGAAACGCGTGGTGCCGTCAGGCATCAGGCCTTTGCCCTGGGTGGCACGGATGGCCTGGCAGAGGTTGGTCTTGCCTGACAGACAGAATTTGCACTTGCCGCATTCCGGGGTGTACAGCGGGATCACATGGTCGCCAACGGCAACCGAGGTCACCCCTTCACCAATGGCCTCGACCACCGCGCCACCTTCATGACCCAGAATCGACGGGAAGATGCCTTCCGGGTCCGCGCCCGACAGCGTGTAGGCGTCGGTGTGACACACGCCGGAGGCGACCACACGCAACAGCACTTCACCCGCCTTGGGCATGGCGACATCGACTTCCACGATCTCGAGAGGTTTATTGGCTTCGAAGGCTACGGCGGCGCGGGACTTGATCATCCGGGTTTCTCCATGGAGTTGAACATTGATGGAATGAGTGTAAACCATGGCTTATTGATTAATAATCCAGGCAAAAGCAAAACTTTATTGCCATACGGGGACAATCAACGTGTTGGAAAACCGCTGGGAAGGCATCGATGAGTTCGTCGCCGTGGCCGAATGCAGCCAATTCACGGCAGCGGCCGAGCGCCTGGGGGTGTCGTCGTCCCATATCAGCCGCCAGGTGGCGCGCCTGGAAGAACGCCTGCAAACGCGCCTGCTGTATCGCAGTACGCGCAAGGTGACGCTGACCGAAGCGGGCCAGACCTTCCTGCACCACTGCCAACGTTTGCAGGACGGTCGCGAAGAAGCCCTGCGCGCAGTAGGCGACCTGACCAGCGAACCCAAGGGCATGTTGCGCATGACCTGCGCGGTGGCCTATGGCGAACGTTTTATCGTGCCCCTCGTCACAAGGTTCATGGCGCTCTATCCGCAGTTGCGGGTCGATATCGAGCTGAGCAACCGCCCGTTGGACCTGGTGCACGAAGGGCTCGACCTGGCGATTCGCCTCGGTCGCCTGCAGGACTCGCGCATGGTCGCCAGTCGCCTGGCCCCTCGGCGCATGTACCTGTGCGCATCACCTTCCTACCTCGAACGGTATGGTCGGCCACATAGCTTGTCGGAACTGAGTCGGCACAACTGCCTGATCGGCAGTTCGGATATCTGGCAGCTGGCCCAGGACGGACGCGAATTTTCCCAGCGGGTGCAGGGCAACTGGCGCTGCAACAGTGGGCAGGCGGTGCTGGATGCGGCGCTGCAAGGTGTGGGGTTATGCCAGTTGCCGGACTATTACGTGCTGGAGCATTTGCAACACGGGACGCTGGTGTCGTTGCTCGAGGCCCACCAACCGCCAAATACCGCAGTGTGGGCGCTGTACCCGCAGCAACGGCATTTGTCGCCGAAAGTCAGGAAGCTGGTGGATTTTCTCAAGGAAGGCTTGGGTGACCATCCGGTGTATCGAGCATAAACAACTACCGCCCGTGTATTGCCTGGTTAGCGGTCAATAGCCGCTTTGACTGCACAAACCCAGGCAAGCCCATGACGTCCAACGCCCAACAGCTCCAGCATATCAATCACTTTGTCCGCAAGGTCCTGGCGGACTTTCCAGTGCCCAGCGCCATTGCCGCCCAATTGCTGTGTGAGCATCTGCAACCGTTCAGCCAGGAAACACTGGATCCGGACACCACATTCCTGACCACGCTTGAATACAACACCGACCACCCCAACGCGGCGTACAACGCACAGATCGTCCAATCCATGAGCCTGACCGAGGCCATGATCTGCAATGCACCCCATGCCCCAGGCGGCATGATCAACACCACGGGTTTTTCCACCACCGCGCCTTACTTCACGATCGTGACCGAACTGCCGCGCCTGATGGATAACCGCATACCGCAAATGTTCAACGAAGAGTTCATCACGTCCGGCTGGATACCGCCCAGGCGCTATGAAGCGCTCTACCGGCAAAGCGACCCTCAGGTCTACGATCCGACTACCCAATTGGCGATTGCGCCTGCCGTTCTCAGGAGGGTCATCGACTCAAGCCACTTCGAACAGACCTACGACAAGGCCGTCACACTGTTCTGGGACGAGCATCGGGACAACTACACCACCCTGATGCGTATCGCATTCACCAAGGCTTACCTCCATCAGTACGCAGAATTCACGCTCACCCTGGCAGAACGGCAGCTGGCCGCCCGAGCGGCAGGTATCGGCGTCGACAAGGACGCCGGCAACCTGACCCTGGAAGACTTCCAGGCGCCCTACTCACCGGATGCAAACCTGACCGTACGGGTGCTGCGCATCCATCAATTCGAAGCCACCGACATCCTCACGATTACCGACAAACAGAGCCAGATCACGCTGGCGTACATCCCGGGAAACTCCTCGCCTATCCAAGGCTTCAATACCCCGAAGGACATGCGCAGTGCGCTGGTGAAACTGGCCGGGGATCCAACCCGGCGCAAAGCCCTGACCAATCACTTTGAACCCGACTCGATAGACTCCGGCCTGCTCTACAGGGGTGTCGAGGAAGCATTGATCGGCATGGCGATGTACCCGAAATCTTCCAGCCCCCCCGGTTTTTTCAACAGTTTGTTGCACAACGGTTATTGGGACCCGGAGCAATACATCAATAACCCCATGTATCCGGCGCTCAGAAGTGACCCATTTGCGTTTATCGCACGGCAGATCCGCGCTCGCATTGCCAGGCTGGCGGCAAAAACCATTGTTTCGCCCCTGGACACGTTCAAGGGCGACACCCTCGACGCACTGGAAAAGGCCTGCCTGCTGGCGATCCCCGTGGCGTTGACCATGGGCACGGCGTTGCTGGCGGAGTTTTGCTTCGTGACATCGGGCTTGACTGCAATGGCCATCGGCGCCGATGACGTGATCAAAGACAAACCCCACGCCGTTGAGCGCATTGTGTTCGGCGCCTTGAATGCGCTCCCGGTGGTTATCCGCGGCATCGGCAAAGGCGTGAGCAACCTTGAGATGTTGCGACCTGAGCTTGGCCACGCCACGCGGGCAGAGGAAGGTCAGATCAGTGTCCAGGTCATCACTGAAGCCCCCGCCTCGGCCGAAACCGAGACTCGCCCCCTGGTCGCTACGACCGCCCCCAGTGGCTTGCAGACCGTCAAGATTCAGGGCGAGACCTTCCTGACCTACAAAAAACCGAATGACGGGGGCCTTTTCGAGTTATTCGTGAACAACCCAGAAGCCCCGGAAAAGATCCAATCCACCGGTCTCTACGCGGTTCAAAGCGCCGACCGGCAATGGCGACGTGCCGGGCTCGCCGGAGGCGGGGCATTTCGCAATGCCTGGCAACGGGTTTACACACTGTTCGGCGGCACCGAGAACGTAAGCTTCTTCAGCCTCTACGAGATGCCTGCGCACGTTCGCGAGACGCTCGTGGAAATGCTCACTGACACCAGCTTGTTTTCGGAAGACTTCGAACCCGTCGGCACGGCTGCACAATCGATCAACAGCACCCGGAAACTGTTTTTCGAGAAAAGAAGCCAATTAAACCGCGATTCGGCGATCTTCTTTAACCGCCTGCCCTATTCACCCCTGCAGCCGGTACTCCCGCGCTTGAGCTTGAACGAGCCGCAGCAAAGCATTATCGAGAAATTGCTGCGTGCCAGTGATGGCCTCGTGATCGGCGAAAGTCACAGCGCCGAATCGAGCAAAGCCTTTCTGATCGACAACATGCAGCTACTCGCCAGCCAGGGCGTCAAACGCCTCTACTTCGAACATCTGCTGACGGATGTGCATATTCCGATGCTGAGGGCGTTTTACCGGTCCAAGAACGCACCGATGGCCGAGGAGCTGACAAATTTTCTGAACGGGATCTACCCATTGCCCCAAAACCGTTATTACTCATTCAGACATGTCGTGAGCAAAGCCCGAGACGCCGGGATCAAGGTTCAGCCGATCGACTGCATCGTGAGCTACATACTTCGCGATATCCGCGACAGCACGGGCACCCTGCGCCAGCGGATGATGAACTATTACGCCACCGAGGTGATCCAGTGGATCCAGACCTTCAAGCACAGACCAGGTAAATGGGTCGCACTGGTGGGCGATACCCATACCAATACCTTCAAGGGTATCCCTGGACTGGCAGAACTCACCGGCAGCATCGGCCTGCGGATAGAAGACAGGGTGGGCGCCCTACCTTTAGGCATCGAAGTCGATCCGGGGCGCACTGCCAGCCTGGGCCTCCACAAAGGGGAAGGCACGGTCAAAGCCAATCTGGTGTTGCGCGTTGATCCTGCCGTCTTGCAGTCTTCAGTGGAACCACAGCCCGGCCCTTCACACAGTCGAGTGGTGAAGTCGGCCGAGATACTGCTGACGCAACCGGGCCAATTCATGCTCTGCGAGGCCAGCCACATTGACTATCGTTCCCGACGTGGGGAACTGCGCAATATCAGGATCAATAACCAGGCGGGACGGTACTTCCTCGAGGCGTCCGGCTGGCCTATCGATCAGAAGCCATTCGACAGCATTGAGGCATTGGTCAGCGAGCTGACAACCCAGCCCGGGATGCGGCAAGTCTACCGCTAAAGGTCAGGACCCTTGATAACCCCGGCGCTGACGCAGCCATTCGAGGTCTTCGGGGCGGGTGACCTTGATGTTGTCCGCACGCCCTTCGACCAGCCGCGGCGCCTGGCCGGACCATTCCATGGCCGAGGCTTCGTCGGTGATCACCGCATCGGCTACCAAGCTGTCGGCCAAGGCGCGGTGCAAGGCGCCGAGGCGAAACATCTGCGGCGTGTAGGCTTGCCAGATCATGCTGCGGTCGACGGTTTCCACCACGCGACCACGCTTGTCGACGCGCTTGAGGGTGTCACGAGCCGGCACCGCCAGCAGGCCACCCACAGGGTCATCCGCCAGCTCTGCCAGGAGTTTGTCGAGGTCATCACGGCCCAGGTTGGGACGCGCAGCATCGTGCACCAGCACCCAGTCATCATCACTGGCGCCCAGGGCATTAAGATGCAGCAGCGCATTGAGCACCGAGCCCGAGCGCTCCGAGCCACCGTCCGCACGTTGAATGCGCGGGTCAGTGGCACACGCCAGGGCGGGCCAATAAGGATCATCAACAGCAAGACTGACCACCAGGCCCTTGAGCGAAGGGTGGTCGAGAAAACAGCCAAGGCTGTGTTCGAGAATAGTGCGCCCGCCCAGTTGCAGGTATTGCTTGGGACGGTCCGCGGCCATACGGGCACCGACGCCCGCGGCAGGAATCACGGCCCAGAAGGCCGGTAAATCAGCGTTCATTGGGCCAACTGGTAGAGGGTCTCGCCCTCCTTGACCATGCCCAACTCATGACGAGCCCGCTCTTCGACGGTCTCCGTACCTTTTTTCAGCTCCAGCACTTCAGCGTCGAGGACGCGGTTGCGCTCCAGCAGACGTTCGTTTTCGGCGTGCTGGTCGGCAATTTGCTGGGTCAGCTCTTCCACCTGCGCAAAGCTGCCATTACCGACCCATAGGCGGTACTGCAGGCCAGCCAGCAACAAGAGCAAGACGAGGAACAACCAATTGGGACTGCGCATCGAAATCCGGGTATCCAGTGAAAAAAGACCGTCATGCAAACCTTTTGCAGCAACTGATAGCACGAAGCCTGGAAAAACCAGGCTTGTGCTTGTCAGTCAGCAGATTAGCGCCGAAATGCCCACTGTCGTGAGATTTCCGACGCAATCCGCCGACTTTTTACCATTTACCGCTTAGCCGCGAAACTCGCCGCGACCGTTGTACTTGGCTTTACCCGCCAATTGCTCTTCGATGCGCAACAATTGGTTGTACTTGGACACACGGTCCGAACGGCACAGGGAACCGGTCTTGATCTGGCCCGCCGAGGTACCCACGGCCAGGTCGGCAATGGTGGAATCTTCGGTTTCGCCGGAGCGGTGGGAGATCACGGCAGTGTAACCCGCAGCCTTGGCCATCTGGATGGCTTCCAGGGTTTCGGTCAGGGTGCCGATCTGGTTGAACTTGATCAGGATCGAGTTGGCGATCTTCTTGTCGATGCCCTCTTTCAGGATCTTGGTGTTGGTCACGAACAGGTCGTCGCCCACCAACTGGATTTTCTCGCCGATCTTGTCGGTGAGGATTTTCCAGCCATCCCAGTCGGACTCGTCCAGGCCGTCTTCGATCGAGATGATCGGGTAGCGCTCGGTCAGGCCCTTGAGGTAGTCGGCAAAACCTTCGGAGTTGAACACCTGGCCTTCGCCGGACAGGTTGTATTTACCGTCTTCATAGAATTCGCTGGCGGCGCAGTCCAGGGCCAGGGTCACGTCGGTGCCCAGCTTGTAGCCGGCGTTGGCCACGGCTTCGGAGATCACTTTCAGTGCATCTTCGTTGGACGCCAGGTTCGGTGCAAAACCACCTTCGTCACCCACCGCAGTGCTCAGGCCACGGGCCTTCAGCACAGCCTTGAGGTGATGGAAAATCTCGGTGCCCATGCGCAGGCCTTCGGAGAAGGTCTTGGCGCCCACCGGCTGCACCATGAATTCCTGGATATCGACGTTGTTATCAGCGTGCTCGCCACCGTTGATGATGTTCATCATCGGCACCGGCATCGAGTACACGCCCGGAGTGCCGTTCAGGTTGGCGATGTGCGCGTACAACGGCAGGTCCTGGTCCTGGGCAGCCGCCTTGGCGGCGGCCAGGGAGACGGCGAGGATCGCATTGGCGCCGAGGCTGCCTTTGTTTTCGGTGCCGTCGAGCTTGATCATCGCGTGGTCCAGGGCTTTCTGGTCCAGCGGGTCCTTGCCCAGCAACAGGTCACGGATCGGGCCGTTGATGTTGGCTACTGCCTTGAGTACACCCTTGCCCAGGTAACGGCTCTTGTCGCCATCACGCAGTTCCAGCGCTTCACGGGAACCTGTGGAAGCACCGGACGGCGCGCAGGCGCTGCCGATGATGCCGTTATCGAGAAGCACGTCGGCTTCGACGGTGGGGTTGCCACGGGAGTCGAGAACTTCACGACCTTTGATGTCGACGATTTTTGCCATTGTTGTAAACACTCCAAAGTTGACGAAAACGACGCAGCTGAAGGAAATCTTTTGACCGACCGCAAGGGTGGAACAACAGGGCAGGCTTGCAGACGACAAGGCCCAGGCCTGGGGCCTGAGCATAAAGCGTGGGAAATTCTACCGGAGAAACGCCGCTTACGCGGTCTCTACCGTCGGAAAACTCTTGACCAGCTCGTCCAACTGCTTGAGCTGGGCCAGGAACGGCTCCAGCTTGTCCAGGCGCAGGGCACAAGGGCCGTCGCATTTGGCGTTGTCCGGGTCCGGGTGGGCTTCCAGGAACAGGCCGGCCAGGGACTGGCTCATGCCCGCCTTGGCCAGGTCGGTGACCTGGGCACGACGCCCACCGGCGGAGTCCGAGCGACCACCGGGCATTTGCAGCGCGTGGGTCACGTCGAAGAACACCGGGTATTCGAACTGTTTCATGATGCCGAAACCGAGCATGTCCACCACGAGGTTGTTGTAGCCGAAGCTCGAACCACGCTCGCAGAGGATCAACTGGTCGTTACCCGCTTCCACGCATTTGCTCAGGATATGCTTCATTTCCTGAGGTGCGAGGAACTGGGCTTTCTTGATATTGATCACAGCGCCGGTCCTGGCCATCGCGACCACCAGGTCGGTCTGGCGCGACAGGAAGGCCGGCAGCTGGATGATGTCGCACACCTCGGCAACCACGGCAGCCTGCTCAGGCTCGTGGACGTCGGTGATGATCGGCACGCCGAAGGCTTGCTTGATGTCCTGGAAGATCCGCATGCCTTCTTCAAGACCCGGGCCGCGATAGGAGGTCACGGACGAACGGTTGGCCTTGTCGAAGCTGGCCTTGAACACATAAGGGATACCCAGTTTCTGGGTAACCCGCACGTACTCCTCACAGACCTGCATCGCCATGTCGCGGCTTTCCAGCACGTTCATGCCGCCGAACAGCACCATGGGCTTGTCGTTGGCAATTTCGATGTCGCCTACGCGAATGATCTTCTGGGCCATCAGGGTTATGCCTTCTTCTGATGTTGCGTCAGTGCAGCTTTGACGAAACCGCTGAACAACGGATGACCGTCGCGCGGCGTCGAGGTGAACTCAGGGTGGAACTGGCAGGCCACGAACCACGGGTGATCCGGCGCCTCGACCACTTCAACCAACGCGCCATCGCCGGAGCGACCGGAGATTTTCAGGCCGGCCTCTTTGATTTGCGGCAGCAGGTTGTTGTTCACTTCGTAGCGATGACGGTGACGCTCGACGATCACGTCCTTGCCGTAGCAATCGTGAACCAGCGAACCCGGCTCCAGCAGGCAATCCTGCGCACCAAGGCGCATGGTGCCGCCCAGGTCGGAGCTTTCGGTACGGGTTTCGACGGCGCCGGTGGCGTCTTCCCACTCGGTGATCAGGCCCACGACCGGATGGCCGCTGGTGTGATCGAACTCGGTGGAGTTGGCGTCTTTCCAGCCCATCACGTTACGGGCGAACTCGATAACGGCCACTTGCATGCCCAGGCAGATCCCGAGGTAAGGCACCTTGTTCTCGCGAGCGTATTGCACGGCAGTGATCTTGCCTTCCACGCCACGCAGGCCGAAACCGCCGGGAACCAGGATCGCGTCCACGCCCTCAAGCAGCGCGGTGCCCTGGTTCTCGATGTCTTCGGAATCGATGTAGCGCAGGTTGACCTTGGTACGGTTGCTGATGCCGGCGTGACTCATCGCTTCGATCAGCGACTTGTACGCGTCCAGCAGTTCCATGTACTTGCCGACCATGGCGATGGTGACTTCGTGCTCAGGGTTGAGCTTGGCATCGACCACCGCTTCCCACTCGGACAGGTCCGCGCCATTGCATTGCAGGCCGAAACGCTCGACCACAAAATCGTCCAGGCCTTGCGAATGCAGGATGCCCGGGATCTTGTAGATGGTGTCGGCGTCTTCCAGGGCAATCACCGCACGTTCTTCAACGTTGGTGAATTGCGCGATCTTGCGACGCGAGGAAATATCGATCGGGTGATCGGAGCGGCATACCAGCACGTCCGGCTGCAGGCCGATGGAACGCAGCTCCTTGACCGAGTGCTGGGTAGGCTTGGTTTTGGTTTCGCCGGCAGTCGCGATGTAGGGCACCAATGTCAGGTGCATCAGCATTGCGCGCTTGGCGCCGACTTCGAAACGCAACTGGCGGATGGCTTCGAGGAACGGTTGGGATTCGATGTCACCCACGGTGCCACCGATCTCGACCATCGCCACGTCGGCATCGCCCGCGCCCTTGATGATGCGGCGCTTGATTTCGTCGGTGATGTGCGGGATCACCTGGATGGTTGCACCCAGGTAGTCACCACGGCGCTCCTTGCGCAGCACGTGCTCGTAGACGCGGCCGGTGGTGAAGTTGTTGTTCTGGGTCATGGTCGTGCGGATGAACCGCTCGTAGTGGCCCAGGTCCAGGTCGGTCTCGGCGCCGTCATGGGTGACGAACACTTCACCGTGCTGGAACGGGCTCATGGTGCCCGGGTCGACGTTGATGTACGGGTCCAGCTTGAGCATGGTGACTTTAAGCCCCCGCGCCTCCAGGATGGCCGCCAATGAAGCGGAGGCAATGCCTTTCCCCAATGAAGAAACAACACCGCCCGTGACGAATATGTAGCGCGTCATGAAAAACCCTAGAAGTCTGCGTTAAAGCGGTCCGAGCCGCCGGGGAAAGCGAAGAGAGGCCGAAGCCCCCGATCACCTGCATTAATCACAGTGCACCTTTCAAAAAAACCGCCGCGTTGTGACAGACCAGCAATGGAACACCGGTACGTTGATCGCTACACATTTTTTGGAATCGCCCAGCAAAGACTGCTTGGTAATCGGCAACTGCTGCGATTCAGGCGAATCCACAGAAGTTGTATCAAGAAGGGAGCGTAGTCTACCGGAAAGGCGCTATCAGCTCAAACCTTGATCGCAGGTCTGCGGCAACCAATGTAATTGCCCGTGATCTGCCGCGCCGGCCCATGGCCCCGCAATGGTTGGGACAGCCAGCAATTGCTCACCCCGGTAGACCAGCGGCAATCTGCCACGGACAAAGCCGGGCACGCCACTTTCGTTGAGCAGGCGCTTGAGGTCGCGACGACCTCGCCCCGGCACGTCGATGACTTCGCCGCCCTGCCGATAACGGATCACCAAAGAACCTGAAGGTGCCTCGCCGACAAATCGGAGTTGACCATTGCCGGGTAACTCCAGTGGATTTCGCGGATCGGGCCAGCTTACCGATGCGTCGGAGAATTCCGACCAAATAGAAGGCAACCACCAGATGCGCTCGCCGCAACGGTGTAACTCGCCGTCGGCCAGGCGCCAAACGGGCTGTGCATCGCCCCTGGCATCGCGCAGGGAACACCAGCCGGCCCAGTGGTCGCTGTCGGGCAGGCAGGTCAGTGGGTTCAGCCAGTGACGCAGGGCGTTGCGCTGGCGGGCGTCGGAAAGCTCGCGCAAGGGCGCCAGGGCCAAGGATGGCAAAAGCAACCAGGGCAACGCTGAAGGCCGATCGGCGGCGTTCAGGTCCATGTGCGCCAGTTCATCGAGCAGCCCCTGGGCTTCGTTGAGGTGTTCGGCAGTGCGGGCCAGACTTGAGACTGCCTGGGGCCAGCGCTGCGTGAGCAACGGAAAGACATGATGGCGCAGGTAATTGCGCGAGAAGCGTGGATCAGCGTTCGAAGGGTCTTCGATCCACTTCAAGTGATGTTGGTGGGCGTAGGCTTGCAGCTCGCCGCGGGCCACCTCCAGCAGCGGCCGCACCAGATGCCCCGCCGCCAACGTACGATGCGCAGGCATTGCGGCAAGCCCGCGCACGCCCGCTCCGCGCAGCAGGCGGAACAACAGGGTTTCGGCCTGATCGTCGCGATGCTGGCCGGTGAGCAGCACCTCCCCCGCCCCGATCACCCCGGCGAAGGCCAGATAACGTGCGTCACGAGCCGCGCGTTCAAGGCTGGCGCCGGGTTGTACCTGCACGCGCAGGATGCGCAAGCGCACGCCCAGGCTGTCGCAGACCGACTGGCAATGAGCGGGCCACGCCTCGGCGGCCGCTTGCAAACCATGATGAACATGCACGGCGCAGAGGGGCGGTAATGTTTCGGACTTTGCCAGGGTGGCCAGAAGATGCAGCAGCACGGTGGAATCGAGCCCACCAGAGAACGCGATATGCCAGGCCGGGGCATTGCGCCAGGGGGCCAGGGTTTCCAGAAGTCGGGCCGGCAGGATTGATTTCATCACAGGTTACCGCCGCAAATCTGAAATACGTCCGTCAAGCATACACAAAGCAAATGTGGGAGGGGGCTTGCTCCCGATAGCGGTGTGTCAGTCACCAGATACAGTGACTGATACTCGGCAATCGGGGGCAAGCCCCCTCCCACATTAAGTGACGGCGTCGGCTTAGAGGCCGTAGCTCATCAGGCGCTCATAACGACGGGCCAGCAGCGCTTCGTTATCGAACTTCTTGAGCATTGCCAGTTGCGCGCCCAGTTCGGCGCGGATGGTAGCGGCAGCGGCAGCCGGGTCACGGTGTGCGCCGCCCAGTGGCTCGGCGATCACTTTGTCCACGATGCCCAGGCCTTTGAGGCGATCAGCAGTGATGCCCATGGCTTCAGCAGCGTCCGGCGCCTTTTCGGCGGTTTTCCACAGGATCGAGGCGCAACCTTCCGGCGAAATCACCGCGTAGGTCGAATATTGCAGCATGTTCAGCTGGTCGCAGACGCCAATGGCCAGTGCACCGCCGGAACCGCCTTCACCGATCACAGTCGCGATGATCGGGGTTTTCAGGCGCGCCATGACGCGCAGGTTCCAGGCAATCGCCTCGCTCTGGTTGCGCTCTTCGGCGTCGATCCCAGGGTAGGCACCCGGCGTGTCGATGAACGTCAGGATCGGCATCTTGAAGCGCTCGGCCATTTCCATCAGGCGGCACGCCTTGCGGTAGCCTTCCGGACGCGGCATGCCGAAGTTGCGACGCACTTTTTCGCGCACTTCACGGCCTTTCTGATGACCGATCACCATCACCGGCTGGTCATCCAGGCGAGCGATACCGCCCACGATGGCCGCGTCGTCCGAGAAGTGGCGGTCGCCATGCAGCTCGTCGAATTCGGTGAAAATGTGCTGAATGTAGTCCAGGGTGTACGGACGGCGCGGGTGGCGGGCCAGGCGCGCGATCTGCCAGCTGGTCAGCTTGCCGAAGATGTCTTCGGTGAGCGTACTGCTCTTGTCTTGCAGGCGGGCGATCTCATCGCCGATATTCAGCGAATTATCGTTGCCGACCAGGCGCAGCTCTTCGATCTTGGCTTGCAGGTCAGCGATCGGCTGTTCGAAATCAAGAAAATTCGGGTTCATAAGCGTCCGTCTTGGGTCGACGGCCAAGGGGTGCCTGGCCAGCCGGTTGTCTATTCGCGCCCTACCTTAAGGGAGAGGCGCGGTTAGGTCGAGATTAAATGTTCAGCCGAGGTCAGGGGTGCTGACCGTCAACGGTATTGGAGGAAGACGTTGTCTCGCCCGAACTGGTCACGCAAAGCTTGAATCAAGCCGTCAGCCGGATCAATTCGCCAGGTCTCGCCAAACTGCAGCATGGCCTTGGCGTCATTGCCGGTGTACTCCATGGTCACCGGGCACGCGCCACGGTGACGCTTGAGCAGGTCACCCAACCAGCGTAGCTGATCGCCCTTGAGTGCCTCGGTCTTGACCTTCAGGCGCAGGCTTTCGGCCAGGTTTGTGCGTGCATCTTCCATGCTCATCACGCGCTTGATGCGCAGGCGCAGGCCACCGGAGAAGTCGTCGTTGCTGACCTCCCCTTCCACCACCACCATGGCGTCGGTCTGCAGCAGCGACTGGGCGGAGTGGAACGCGTCGGCAAACAGCGAGGCTTCGATCCGGCCCGAGCGGTCATCGAGGGTGATGAAGCCCATCTTGTCGCCCTTCTTATTTTTCATCACGCGCAGGGCGATGATCATGCCGGCGACGGTCTGGGTATCGCGCGCCGGTTTCAGGTCGATGATGCGCTGGCGGGCGAAACGGCGAATCTCGCCTTCATACTCGTCAATCGGGTGACCGGTGAGGTACAGGCCCAAGGTGTCTTTCTCGCCCTTGAGACGTTCCTTGAGGGTCAGATCCTTGGCCTTGCGGTGATTGGCATACACATCCGCGTCTTCTTCGACGAACAACCCGCCAAACAGGTCGGCGTGGCCGCTGTCATGGGTACGGGCGGTCTGTTCGGCAGCCTTGATCGCTTCTTCCATGGCGGTGAGCAACACCGCGCGATTGCGGTCGATATTGGCCTGGTAAGCCTTCGGTTCGTCATGGAAGTACGGGCCAAGACGGTCCAGCGCGCCGCTGCGGATCAGGCCGTCGAGGGTACGCTTGTTGATGCGCTTGAGGTCGACCCGCGCGCAGAAGTCGAACAGGTCCTTGAAAGGCCCGTCCTGGCGCGCTTCGGTGATGGCTTCCACCGGGCCTTCACCGACCCCCTTGATCGCGCCGAGGCCATAAATGATGCGGCCTTCGTCGTTCACCGTGAACTTGAACTCCGAGGCGTTCACGTCCGGCGCGTCGAGGCGCAGCTTCATGGTGCGCACTTCCTCGATCAAGGTCACGACCTTGTCGGTGTTGTGCATATCCGCCGAGAGTACCGCCGCCATGAACGGCGCCGGATAGTGGGCTTTCAGCCAGGCGGTCTGGTACGACACCAGGCCATAGGCGGCGGAGTGGGATTTGTTGAAGCCGTAACCGGCGAACTTCTCCACCAGGTCGAAGATGTTACCCGCCAGGTCAGCGTCAATATTGTTGGTGGCGCACCCCTCGATGAAACCGCCGCGCTGCTTGGCCATTTCCTCGGGTTTCTTTTTACCCATGGCGCGACGCAACATGTCCGCGCCGCCGAGGGTGTAGCCCGCCATGACCTGGGCAATCTGCATCACCTGTTCCTGATACAGGATGATGCCGTAGGTCGGCGCCAGTACCGGCTTGAGACCCTCGTACTGATAGTCCGAATGCGGGTACGCCAGTTCGGCGCGGCCGTGCTTACGGTTGATGAAGTCATCCACCATGCCGGACTGCAACGGCCCCGGACGGAACAGGGCCACCAGTGCGATCAAGTCTTCCAGGCAGTCGGGCTTGAGCTTTTTGATCAGCTCCTTCATGCCCCGTGATTCAAGCTGGAACACTGCCGTGGTTTCGGCTTTTTGCAGCAGGCTGTAGGTCGGTTTGTCATCCAGCGGGATGAACGCGATATCCAGCGGCTCCTCGCCCACCTTGGCGCGGTCGCGGTTGATGGTCTTGAGCGCCCAGTCGATGATCGTCAGGGTGCGCAGGCCGAGGAAGTCGAACTTCACCAGGCCGGCCGCCTCCACGTCATCCTTGTCGAACTGGGTAACCAGGCCGTCACCTTCTTCGTCGCAGTAGATCGGCGAGAAGTCAGTCAGCTTGGTCGGCGCGATCACCACGCCGCCGGCGTGCTTACCGACGTTACGCACCACGCCTTCAAGCTTGCGCGCCATGTCCCAGATTTCGGCGGCTTCTTCATCGACCTTGATGAAGTCGCGCAGGATTTCTTCCTGCTCGTAGGCTTTTTCCAGGGTCATGCCGACTTCGAACGGGATCATCTTCGACAGGCGGTCGGCCAGGCCGTAGGACTTGCCCTGCACCCGGGCCACGTCGCGGATTACCGCCTTGGCGGCCATGGAACCGAAAGTGATGATCTGACTCACCGCATTGCGGCCGTACTTCTCGGCCACGTATTCGATCACCCGATCGCGACCGTCCATGCAGAAGTCGACGTCGAAGTCGGGCATGGAAACCCGTTCCGGGTTCAGGAAGCGTTCGAACAGCAGGTCATATTCCAACGGGTCAAGGTCGGTGATCTTCTGCACGTAGGCCACCAAGGAGCCCGCACCTGACCCCCGGCCCGGACCTACCGGTACGCCGTTGTTCTTGGCCCACTGGATAAAGTCCATCACGATCAGGAAGTAACCGGGGAACCCCATCTGGATAATGATATCCAGCTCGAAATTCAACCGGTCGACGTAGACCTGGCGCTTGGCTTCGTAGTCTTCAGTAGTGTCTTTGGGCAACAGGACGCGCAGGCGATCCTCAAGGCCGTCGAACGACACTTTGCGGAAGTACTCATCAATGGTCATGCCATCGGGAATCGGGAAGTTGGGCAAAAAGTGCTTGCCCAGCTTCACTTCGATGTTGCAGCGCTTGGCGATTTCGACCGAGTTTTCCAGGGCCTCGGGCAAGTCGCTGAACAGTTCGGCCATTTCCTCGGCGCTTTTGAGGTACTGCTCTTCGCTGTAGTTCTTCGAGCGGCGCGGGTCATCCAGGGCGCGGCCTTCGCCGATGCACACGCGCGTTTCGTGGGCTTCGAAATCTTCCTTCTTGATAAAGCGCACATCGTTGGTCGCCACCAGCGGCGCGCCCAGCTTGTCGGCCAGGGCCACGGCGGCGTGCAGATGCTCTTCATCGTTGGGACGATTGGTGCGTTGCACTTCGAGGTAGAAGCGGTCAGGGAAAACCTGCATCCATTCGCGGGCCAGCACTTCGGCTTCCTGCGGATTGCCACCCAGCAGCGCGATACCGATCTCGCCCTCCTTGGCGGCCGAGAGCATGATCACGCCTTCGCTGGCTTCGGCCACCCACTCACGCTCGATAATGATCGAGCCATTGCGCTGACCCTCGATAAAGCCACGGGAAATCAGCTCGGTCAGGTTGCGATAACCCACGCCGTTCATCGCCAGCAGGCTGATGCGGCTCAGGGGATTATCCGGGTCCTTGTTGGACAGCCACAGGTCGGCGCCGCAGATCGGCTTGATACCTGCGCCCATGGCGTTTTTGTAGAACTTGACCAGGGAGCACATGTTGTTCTGGTCGGTAACCGCCACCGCCGGCATGTTCATGCCCACCAGGGTCTTGACCAGCGGCTTGATCCGTACCAGGCCGTCGACCAGGGAGTATTCAGTGTGCAGGCGTAGATGAACGAATGAAGCCGGCATAGTGATCCTGTGCAATAACTTGGAAACGACAAGGCCCGGGATTGTACCGGGCCTGGAGCAAAACATCAGCCTCGCGACTACACCTCGCTGAGGCTCTCGCGCAGCTCATAAGCCTGGCGCACCGGGGCAAACGAGCGGCGGTGGATCGGCGTAGGACCGAGTCGCGCCAGGGCTTCCAGATGAACGGGCGTCGGGTAGCCTTTATGGCCGCCCATGCCGTAGCCCGGGTAAACCAGATCGAAAGCCGCCATTTCACGGTCGCGGCTGACCTTGGCCAGAATCGACGCCGCCGCAATCGCCGGCACCTTGCTGTCGCCCTGGACCACGGCCTCGGCGCGCATCGTCAGTTTGGGGCAACGGTTACCGTCAATCATCGCCAGCCTGGGCGTGATATGCAGCCCTTCAACCGCACGCTGCATGGCAAGCAGGGTGGCGTGCAGGATGTTCAACTCGTCGATTTCTTCGACTTCCGCCCGGGCGATATGCCAACTCAAGGCCTTTTCACAGATTTCGTCATAGAGTTTTTCACGACGGGCTTCAGTGAGTTTTTTCGAGTCATTAAGGCCTAGGATCGGACGGTTCGGGTCGAGGATCACCGCCGCCGTTACGACCGCACCGCACAACGGGCCGCGTCCGACTTCGTCGACACCCGCCACCAGTTCGTGGGCTTGTGCCACCAGGCTGAAATCCAGGCCCATCTGCGTGCTCATAAGGCTTCCTGTTTATGGCCGATCAGCTCCAGCACGGCATCCGCCGCCTGGTTCGAGGCATCACGGCGCAAGGTGCGGTGAATAGCGTCGAAACCACGGGTCTGCTCTTCGCCGCCATCAATCAAGGGTAGTAGAGTTTGCGCCAGCGCTTCGGGCGTAGCATCGTCCTGCAACAACTCCGGCACCAGCAACCGTTGGGCCAGCAGATTGGGCAATGAAATATACGGGCTCTTGACCATCCGTTTGAGAATCCAGAAAGTCAGCGGCGCCAGGCGATAGGCCACGACCATCGGACGCTTGTACAGCAGGGCTTCCAGGGTCGCGGTACCCGACGCGATCAATACGGCGTCGCAAGCGGCCAGGGCCAGATGGGACTGACCGTCGAGCAGGGTCAGCGGCAGGTTGCGCCCTTGCAGCAGTGTTTCAATTTGCGCGCGACGCTGCGGGCTGGCGCACGGCAGCACAAAACGAACGCCGGGCTTGAGTGCCTGCAGACGTTCGGCGGCATCAAAAAACAGGCTGCCCAGTCGTCCGACCTCGCCCCCCCGGCTACCCGGCATCAGTGCGACCAGCGGGCCGGCGACCAGCCCCAGTTCAGTACGCGCCGCGTAACGGTCAGCCTGCAAAGGAATGGCATCGGCCAGGGTATGGCCGACGAACCGCACCGGCACGCCCTTCTCTTCGTAGAATCTGGCCTCGAACGGCAGCAGGGTCAGCATCAAGTCGCAGCCTTCGCGAATCTTGAGCACACGCTTTTGCCGCCACGCCCATACGGACGGGCTGACATAGTGCACGGTCTTGATCCCGGCCTGGCGCAGCTTGAGTTCAATGTTGAGGGTGAAGTCCGGGGCATCGATACCGATAAAGACGTCGGGCCTTTCGTCGATCAGCGTCTGGATCAGCAGCTTGCGCCGCGCGAGCAATTCACGCAGGCGCCCCAGCACTTCGACCAACCCCATGACCGACAGGCGCTCCATCGGAAAGTAGGAAGTGAGGCCTTCGGCCTGCATCAAGGGGCCGCCGACGCCGATAAACTCGATGGCCGGGTGCCGAACTTTCAGCGCCCGCATCAGGCCGGCGCCGAGAATATCGCCGGAAGCTTCCCCGGCGACCAATGCGATACGCAACTTGGCCATGATCAGCGGGTAATGCCGCGAGTCGACGCCTGGATCGAGTCACGAAACACCGCGACTTCCGGGAACGACGCTGCCGGCTCGGTCAGTTCGATCAAGGCCTGCTCAACCGTCAGCCCTTGACGGTAAACCGTCTTGTAGGCGCGGCGCAGGGCCTGGATTGCGTCGTCGCTGAAACCGCGACGGCGCATGCCTTCGAAATTCATGCTGCGCGCTTCGGCAGGGTTGCCGAACACCGTGACGAATGCAGGGACATCCTTGCCGATGGCGGTGCCCATGCCGGAAAAGCTGTGGGCGCCGATATGGCAGTATTGATGCACCAGGGTGAAACCGGACAGGATTGCCCAGTCATCCACATGCACATGCCCGGCCAACGCAGTGTTATTGACCAGGATGCAATGGTTGCCAATCACGCTGTCGTGGCCGATATGCGCATAGGCCATCACCAGGTTGTGATCACCCAGCGTGGTCTCGGCACGGTCCTGCACGGTGCCGCGGTGAATGGTCACGCCTTCACGGATGATGTTGTGGTCACCGATGACCAGCCGTGTTTCTTCACCCTTGTACTTCATGTCCGGGGTGTCTTCGCCTACCGAGGAAAACTGGTAGATGCGATTGTGTTTGCCAATGCGGGTCGGACCCTTGAGGATCACGTGTGGCCCGATGACAGTCCCCTCGCCGATTTCCACACCTGCGCCGACGATCGACCAGGGGCCGACCTCAACGTCGGCGGCCAGTACGGCCGACGGATCGATGATTGCGCGAGGGTCAATCAAACTCATAGTTTGCGTTCCGCACAGATGATCTCGGCAGAGCACACCGGCTTGCCATCCACCGAAGCCTGGCATTCGAACTTCCAGATCTGGCGCTTGCAGCTGATGAACTTGGCTTCCAGGATCAACTGGTCACCCGGAGTGACCGGATTGCGGAAACGCAACTTGTCGGAACCCACGAAATAGTAAAGCGTGCCGTCGGCAGGCTTGAGGTCAAGCATTTTGAAACCAAGGATACCGGCAGCCTGGGCCATTGCTTCGATGATCAACACGCCCGGCATGATGGGATGCGCAGGAAAGTGACCATTGAAAAACGGTTCGTTGATGCTGACATTCTTGTAGGCACGAATGCGCTTTTCCTCAACATTGAGGTCCACTACACGATCCACCAGCAGGAACGGATAACGGTGAGGCAGGTATTCGCGAATCTCGTTGATGTCCATCATTTCGGGGGGAAGCCTGTAATAAAGATTGGGGGCAGGCGGACTAAAAGCACGCCCCGCTAGCAAATCAAGGAGGCAGTCTATCGGCTGTGCACACTTGATATGGAAATGGTATCAGCCTTCTGATGAAGCATCACCGCCAGGGGTCACGTCCCCAACACGCTTTTCCAGCTGTTTGAGACGTCGAGCCATGTCGTCGAGCTGTCTCAGACGCGCCGCACTCTTGCGCCATTCAGCTGCTGGCTGCATGGCGGTACCGGATGAATAAGACCCTGGCTCGGTAATCGAGTGAGTGACCATGGTCATGCCGGTGATATAGACGTTGTCGCAAATATCAATATGCCCCACCAGCCCTACGCCACCAGCGAGCATGCAATGCTTGCCGATCCTGGTGCTGCCGGATATCCCCACGCAGGCCGCCATGGCGGTGTGGTCGCCAATCTGCACGTTGTGGGCGATCTGGATCTGGTTGTCGAGCTTCACGCCATTGCCAATCACGGTGTCGGCCAAGGCCCCGCGATCAACAGCAGTGTTCACACCGATTTCCACGTCGTCGCCGATCAATACACCGCCGACTTGAGCAACCTTGTGCCAAATACCTTTGGAGTTGGCAAAACCAAAACCTTCCCCTCCGATCACAGCGCCCGACTGAATGACCACTCTCTTACCGATACGCACATCGTGGTAGAGGGTCACACGGGGAGCCAGCCAGCCATCGACACCGATTTCACAACGCGCACCGATAAAGCAATGCGCACCGATCGTCACACCTGCGCCAATGCGCGCGCCGCTCTCGATCACTGCAAATGCGCCAATGCTGGCCGCAGGATCAACCTGGGCATCGTCGGCGATGACCGCAGACGAGTGAATGCCGGCACTGGCTTTAGGTTTCGGGTCGAACAGGTGCGACACCTTGGCATACGCCAGGTAAGTGTCGGCCACCACCAGCGCGTCCCCCGTAAACCCTTCAGCATCGGCTGCCGTCAGCAACACGGCGGCTGCCTGGCTATCGACCAGGTATTTACGGTATTTGGGGTTTGCAAGGAAGCTCAACTGAGCTGGGCCAGCCTCCTGCAAGGTGGCTAGCCCAGTGATTTCCTTCTCCTTGGAGCCACGCAAGGTGGCCCCCAGGAACTCGGCCAACTCGCCGAGCTTGATAGTCGCAGTCATGGTTTACTTCAGCTGGTTCATGCGCTCGATCACCTGGCGGGTGATGTCGTATTGAGGCTTGACGTCAATCACGGCGCCACGTTCGAACACCAGGTCAAAGGCACCCTTCTTGATGACTTCTTCCACGGCGCTGTCGAGCTTGGGCTTGAGCTGCTTGAGCATTTCGCGGTCGGCAACCGCCTTGGCTTCGTTCAGCTCCTTGGACTGGAACTGGTAGTCACGGGCCTTTTGCTTGAACTCAAGCTCCAGACGTTCGCGCTCGCCTTGCTGCATCTTGTCGCCACCGGCAACCAGACGGTCCTGGATGCCCTTGGCGCTGCTTTCCAGGGTTTTGAGCTTGGTCAGTTGCGGACCGAATTTCTTCTCGGCATCCACGGCGTAACGCTTGGCCGCATCAGATTCCAGAAGGGCCATCTGATAGTTCAGCACGGCAATTTTCATTTCGGCGAAGGCCGGGGTGGTTACCAGCACAGTGGCCAGCAGGACCAATTGAGTCAACTTACGCACGATGTACTCCTACAGAATCCGTTGTCGTTATCTTAGGTCAGACGCTTAGAACGTCTGGCCAAGGGAGAATTGGAAAATCTGGGTTTCAGCGTTATCCGGTTTCTTGATCGGCATGGCCAGAGCAAAGCTCAATGGGCCCAGCGCAGTCACCCAGGTCACACCCACACCCACGGAGCTCGCCAGATTGCTGAGACTCACGTCGTTGCACTGGGTGTTGGACCGCGAACCGTTCGGGTTGGTGATCTGTTCACATTTGGAGTCGAACACGTTACCCACATCCCAGAAGACCGAAGTACGCAGGGAACGCTGATCTTTCACGAATGGCAGCGGGAACAGAATTTCCGCACCGCCCTGGATCAGCACGTTACCGCCGAATGGCAGCGGCTTGTTGTCGGAGTCCACTCGCGTGCCCTGGTTACCCGTAAAGGCCTCGCCACGGCTCGGCGTACCACGAGGACCCAGGGTGCTGTCCTTGAAGCCACGTACCGAGTTGAAGCCACCCGCGTAGTAGTTTTCATAGAACGGCAAGCCATCGGTCGAACCATAACCGTCGCCATAACCCAGTTCGGTGTGCAGGCGCATGGTGTAGTTGTCGCTCAACGGCTGGAACAACTGGCCGCGATAATCGAGCTTGAAGAACGACAGGTCGCTGCCCGGCGTGGTGACTTCCGCGGTCAGGCTCTGGGAATGGCCACGGGTTGCCAGTACACCTTTGTTCAGGGTCGACTCGGACCAGCCGGCAGACGCCTTGAAGTTCAGGAACTTGTCGCCTTCACGGCGGGTGAAGTCGAAAATCTCATCCACGGTGTACACACCGGTCTTGATCTCATCCTGCTGCGCGGTCAGGCCGAAGGTGAGACGCGAGGTCTCGCTGATCGGGTAACCCACGTTCACACCGGCGCCGAGGCTGTCGATCGCGTAGCTTGCAACGTCAACGTCGAGGTCTTTGTAGTCGGTGGTGCGATAGAAGGCGTTGTAGCCCAGGCTCACACCGTCTGCAGTCCAGTAGGGGTCGGTATAGCCGAAGTTGTATCGGCTCTGGTATTCGCTTCGGGTCAGGCCGATGGAGACACGGTTACCGGTACCGAGGAAGTTGTTCTGGGTGATGGAACCGCCCAGGATCAAACCGGCACTCTGTGCGAAACCGACGCTGGCGGTGATCGAGCCCGAGGCTTGTTCTTCAACGGCGTAGTTCACGTCAACCTGGTCATCCACACCCGGTACGGCCGGGGTTTCAACGTTGACTTCCTTGAAGAAGCCCAGGCGTTCGAGTCGGGTCTTGGATTGGTCGATCAGGTAAGTCGACGCCCAGCCACCTTCCATCTGGCGCATTTCACGACGCAGCACTTCGTCCGAGGACTTGGTATTGCCACGGAAGTTGATGCGGTTGACATAGGCACGCTTGCCCGGATCGACGACGAACGTGATGTCCACGGTGTGGTCTTCATCGTTCGGGGTCGGCACGCCGTTGACGTTGGCGAAGGTGTAGCCTTCGTTACCCAGGCGACGGGTGATCAGCTCGGACGTGGTGGTCATCAGCTTGCGCGAAAACACCTGGTCCTTCTGGACCAGCAACAGGGACTTGACCTGGTCTTCAGGTACTTTCAGGTCACCGCTGAGCTTGACGTCACGAACCTTGTACTTCTCGCCTTCGTTGACGTTGACAGTGATGTAGACGTGCTTCTTGTCCGGGGTGATGGACACCTGGGTCGAAGCGATGTCCATATTGATGTAGCCACGGTCCAGGTAGTAGGAGCGCAGGCGTTCCAGGTCGCCGGACAATTTCTCACGGGCGTACTTGTCATCATTCTTGAAGAATGACAACCAGTTGGTGGTCTTGAGTTCGAACAGGCCGATCAGGTCTTCATCAGCGAACTTGGTGTTGCCCACCACGTTGATGTGCTGGATGGCCGCCACGGTGCCTTCGTTGATGTTGACCTTCAGGCCTACCCGGTTACGCGGCTGCGGAATCACTTCCGTGTCCACGCTCGCCGAGTAGCGGCCCTGGGCAACGTACTGGCGTTGCAGTTCGTTACGCACACCTTCAAGGGTGGCGCGCTGGAAGATCTCGCCCTCGGCCAGGCCCGACTGCTTCAACCCTTTCATCAGGTCTTCAGTGGAGATGGCCTTGTTGCCCTCGATCGTGATACTCGCGACCGAAGGCCGCTCGACGACGGTGATGACCAGGACATTGCCTTCGCGACCCAGTTGGATATCTTGAAAGAACCCGGTTTTGAACAGCGCACGAGTGGATTCCACCAGGCGACGATCATCAGCCTGTTCCCCGACGTTCAACGGCAAGGCACCAAAGACGCTACCCGCGGAAACCCGCTGGAGGCCGTTGACGCGAATATCGGAGATGGTGAAGGACTCGGCGTGAACTTCGGCGATCATCAATACGGTGAGAACCGCAGTTAGCAGCAGACGTTTCATGAAGTCCTTTCTTATTCCAACTGGCAATAAACAAACTGCCGCAAAATGCGGCAGATTCGCAATTCAGCGAAGCGTTACAGTCGTCCCAGATCGTTGACCAGAGCTAACAACATCACTCCGACCACCAAACTGATACCGATCTGTATCCCCCAACCCTGCACCCGATCCGACAAGGGGCGACCACGCACCCACTCGACCAGATAAAACAGCAGATGCCCCCCATCCAATACAGGAATGGGCAGCAAATTCAGAACTCCAAGGCTGATACTCAGATAAGCCAGGAAATTCAGGAAATCCGCGACACCCGACTGGGCAGAAGCGCCCGCCACTTTAGCAATGGTTATCGGTCCACTCAAGTTTTTTACCGAGAGCTCGCCGAACAACATTTTCTTGAGGGATTCGAGGGTCAGCACGCTCATGGTCCAAGTGCGCCTGGCACCCTCGCCAATCGCGGCCAACGGCCCGAAGCTGACCTCTCTCACCATCGATGGCGGCCAATCGACACCTTTGACCCCGGCACCCAGGTAACCCCCGGCGGCCTTGGCCTCCCCACGAACCGACAAGGTCACGGGGACGTCGATTTGAGCACCTTCACGCTCAACTTTCAGCACAATTTTCGTATCAGGACGTACACGCACCAGATCGACCACTTGCTGCCAGTCACCCAGTGCCTGGCCATCAAGGGCCAACAGCCGATCGCCGGTTTTAAGGCCAGCAGCCTGGGCCGGGCCTTTCGGGTCCAGCTCGGCCAGTACCGGCGGCAGCGCCGGACGCCAGGGACGAATGCCCAGGGATTTGATCGGATCCGGCTCGTCAGCACTTTGAAGCCAACGGTCCAAAGCCAGCTCACGCGGGCTTTCGGCGCTGGAGTCCTGCTCGCGTACGACCACATTGACGGTACCGCTCTCGCCCAGTCGACGCACCAATTGCAAATTGACCGCGCCCCAACCGGTGGTGGGCTCGCCATCAATGGAAACAATTTCCTGCCCTGCCACCAGCCCGGCCTTGGCCGCAATACTGCCTGACTCCACCGCGCCGATGACCGGGCGCACCTGCTGGCTGCCCATCATGGCGAGCACCCAGAAGAACACCATCGCCAACAGGAAGTTGGCAATCGGCCCGGCGGCCACGATGGCGATACGCTGACGAACGGTCTTGCGGTTGAAGGATTGGTCCAACTGATCCGCAGGCACTTCGCCTTCTCGCTCGTCGAGCATCTTCACGTAGCCACCCAACGGGATGGCTGCGATCACGAACTCGGTGCCACGACGATCATGCCAGCGAACCAGCGGCATGCCGAAACCGACGGAAAAGCGCAGTACCTTGACGCCGCAACGACGCGCCACCCAGAAGTGGCCGAATTCGTGGAAGGTAACCAGCACACCCAGAGCAACCAGGGTGCCGACAATCATGTAGAGCGCACTCATCTAATTTCTCCGCATTTCAATCCGATGCCTGAAGGCGCTCACCCGCCCACAGCCTGACGCGCGTTGCGGTCCAGCCATTGCTCGGCCAGGGCCCGGGCCTTGGTATCCGCCTCGAACACGGCTCCCAGATCATTCACAGCCACTACGGGCTCAAGATTCAGGACGTCCTCGATGATACTCGCGATCTGCGGAAAGCGGATGCGCCGTTCGAGAAACGCCGCCACGGCCACTTCATTGGCTGCATTAAGCATGGCTGGCGCGCTGTTACCCGCCTCGGCCGCTTGCCGGGCCAGACGCAGGCACGGGAAACGCTGCTCGTCCGGCGCCTGGAAATCCAGGCGCGCAATCGCAAACAGGTCCAACGGCGCCACACCGGAGTCAATCCGTTCCGGCCACGCCAGGGCATTGGCGATCGGCGTGCGCATATCGGGGTTACCCAATTGCGCCAGCACCGAGCCGTCCACGTAATCGACCAGGGAATGAATCACACTTTGTGGGTGAATTACCACTTCCACCTGGTCAGGCCGCGCATCGAACAACCAGCACGCCTCGATCAGCTCCAGCCCCTTGTTCATCATGCTTGCCGAATCCACGGAGATTTTGCGCCCCATGGACCAATTCGGATGCGCACACGCCTGGTCCGGCGATACATACTCCAGCTCATCCAGCGGCGTTTGCCGGAAGGGGCCACCGGAAGCGGTGAGCAAAATCCGGCGCACACCCACCTGGCTCAAGCCACGGGCAAAATCGACGGGCATGCACTGGAAGATCGCGTTGTGCTCGCTGTCGAGGGGCAACAGGACCGCCCCGCTCTTGCGCACGGCCTGCATGAAGAGCGCACCGGACATGACCAGGGCTTCTTTATTGGCCAGCAGGATCTTTTTGCCCGCATCGACTGCGGCCAGCGTGGGGCGCAAACCTGCCGCCCCGACTATTGCCGCCACCACGGTATCCACTTCGGCATCCGCCGACACCTGGCACAGCCCTTCCTCACCCACCAACACCTGGGTGGCAAGGCCGGCCGCGCGCAGATCATCCTGCAGGCCACGCGCGGCCGCCGCCTGCGGCACCACCGCAAAACGCGGCGAGTGGCGCACGCACAGCGCCAGCAGCTCGCTGATACGCGTGAAGCCAGTCAGGGCGAACACTTGATAGCGATCAGGATGACGGGCGATGACATCCAGGCTGCTCAGCCCGACCGAGCCCGTCGCGCCCAGCACCGTGACCTGTTGCAGGCGGCTCACGAAGCGATCATCCACAGCAACACGGCAAAGATCGGCAACGCAGCAGTGAGACTATCGATACGGTCCAGCACGCCACCGTGACCCGGCAACAAGTTACTGCTGTCCTTGATCCCGGCCTGACGCTTGAACATGCTTTCGGTGAGGTCGCCCACCACCGAAATGAATACGACCACGGCAGTGCCCAGCAAGGCCAGGAAGATCTGCTTCACCGACCAGTCACGCAGCACACCGACCACCAACGCAATCAGCAGCGTAAAGGCCAGACCGCCGTATACGCCTTCCCAGCTCTTGCCCGGGCTGACGGCCGGCGCCAGCTTGCGCTTGCCAAAGGCACGGCCGGAAAAGTAGGCGCCGATGTCAGCGCCCCAGACCAGCACCATGACGGCCAGGATCAATTCGTTGCCGTTGGGGAAACGCTTGATCTCCACCAGCCCTTGCCAGGCCGGCAGCAGGATCAGCAAACCAATTACCAGCTTGCACGCGACACTGGACCACTGGCCGCTGGTCCGTGGATAGGTGAGCACCAGGAATGTCGCCGTGGCCCACCACAGTACCGCCGCCCCCAGCACCCAGGGCGCGATATCGGGCAGGATGTACATCAGGAACAGCAACAGCGCGACGATGGCGGCGTACGCGATACGTGGCAATTGGTCGCTGAACCCCGCCAGACGCGCCCACTCCCATGCACCGAGGGTAACGACCAGGCCGATGAACAGCGCAAAACCGGAACCTTCAAGCAGGAAAAAACCGCACAAGGCAATCGGCAGCAGGATCAGTGCCGTGATGATTCGTTGTTTAAGCATTTAAACCCGGGCTCCAGCTTCGATCTGCTCGCTCGTTTTACCGAAGCGACGCTGACGGGAAGCGAAATCGGCCAGCGCATTGCGCATGGCATCGTGTTTGAAGTCCGGCCAGAACAGGTCGGAGAAGTACAGCTCGGTATAGGCCAGCTGCCACAGCAGGAAATTGCTGATGCGGTGCTCACCACCGGTACGAATGCACAAGTCCGGCAACGGCAGGTCGCCGGTCACCAGGCAGGTTTGCAACAGTTCGGGCGTAATGTCGTCGGGCCGCAGATGACCGGCCTGCACTTCGCGGGCCAGTCGCTGCGCAGCCTGGGCAATGTCCCACTGGCCGCCGTAATTGGCTGCGATCTGCAGCACAAAACGATTGCTGCCGGCAGTGATGGCCTCGGCTTCACGCATGGCCGCCTGCAGCTCCGGGTGAAAGCGGGAGCGATCACCAATGATGCGCAGGCTGATGTTGTTGTCATTGAGGCGCTTGGCCTCGCGACGCAGCGCCTTGAAGAACAGGTCCATCAAGGCGCTGACCTCTTCGGCGGGCCGTTGCCAGTTCTCACTGGAAAAGGCAAACAGCGTCAGCACTTCAACCTTGGCTTCGGCACACACCTCGATGACAGCGCGCACCGCATCGACACCCGCTTTATGCCCGGCAACACCCGGCATAAAGCGTTTCTTCGCCCAGCGATTATTCCCATCCATGATGATCGCGACATGGCGCGGCACCACAGAGGGCACAGTCTGCTTGGTCTTTTCCATGAAGGCGTCCTGACCCCTTATACGGCCATCAGGTCCTTTTCTTTTTCCTCGGTGGCCTTGGTGATCTGGGCCTCCGCATCCTTGGTCAGCTTATCGATATCGGCGACGGCGCGACGCTCTTCGTCTTCGCTGATTTCCTTGTCCTTGACCAGCTTCTTCAGATCACCCAAGGCATCGCGACGGATATTGCGCACAGCCACGCGTGCATCTTCAGCCGCGCTGCGCGCCTGCTTGGTGAAGCCCTTGCGGGTTTCTTCGGTCAGGGCAGGCATGGAAATCAGCAGCAACTCGCCCAGGTTGGTCGGGTTGAGGTTCAGGCCGGCGCTCTGGATGGCTTTGTCGACAGCACCGAGCATGTTGCGCTCGAAGGCGACGACTTGCAGGGTGCGCGAGTCTTTTACGGTGATGTTGGCCACCTGGGTGATGGACGTGTCCGTGCCGTAGTACGGCACCATCACGCTGCCCAGGATGCTCGGGTGCGCCTTGCCGGTACGAATCTGGCCGAACGCATGGTTCAGAGACTCCAGGGATTTGTGCATACGCTCTTGAGCGTCTTTCTTGATTTCGTTGATCATTGTTGGCCTTCCTCGATCAGAGTCCCTTCCGCGCCGCCGTGTACGATATTCAGCAGGGCGCCGGGCTTGTTCATGTTAAATACGCGCAGCGGCATCTTGTGGTCGCGGCACAGGCAGATAGCCGTCAGGTCCATCACACCCAGCTTGCGATCCAGCACTTCATCGTAGGTCAGATGATCGAACTTCTCGGCATGCGGGTCTTTGAATGGATCTGCAGTGTATACGCCATCCACCTTGGTCGCCTTCAGCACCACGTCGGCGTCGATTTCGATAGCGCGCAGGCACGCGGCCGAATCGGTGGTAAAGAACGGGTTGCCGGTGCCTGCGGCAAAAATCACCACTTCCTTGGCGTTCAGGTGGCGCATGGCTTTGCGGCGATCATAGTGATCGGTCACGCCGACCATGGAAATCGCCGACATCACGATGGCCGAGATGTTGGCGCGCTCCAGGGCGTCGCGCATGGCCAGGGCGTTCATCACAGTGGCCAGCATGCCCATGTGGTCGCCAGTGACCCGATCCATGCCGGCAGCACTCAGTGCCGCACCGCGGAACAGGTTGCCACCGCCGATCACCAGGCCCACCTGAACACCGATACCGACCAATTGGCCGACTTCGAGCGCCATGCGGTCAAGCACCTTGGGGTCGATCCCGAACTCTTCCGAGCCCATCAGGGCCTCGCCGCTGAGCTTGAGTAGAATGCGTTTATAGCGAGCCTGATAACCACTGCCCTGCTGAGCCATTGCGAATCTCTCCTGCGGCGTATGTTCTAAAAAATTCTTGGCGAGCCGTTTACGGCTTGCGTTCACTCTAGCTGGACGCTATCACAGCGCCATCGGAACACGGCTTTGTAAGCCAGTTCCGAGGGGAAGCCAAATAAAATTAGCTTTCCCATTTGAAAAGAGGCTGCGCGCGTGAGCGGGCAGCCTCTTTCGGGCGACAGTTGAAAACTGTCTTATTGCTTGGCGGCAGCCAGCTGGGCAGCAACTTCTTCAGCGAAGTTGTCGACCGGCTTCTCGATGCCGTCGCCTACTTTGAAGTAGGTGAAGGAAACGATTTCAGCACCGGCTTTCTTGGCCAGTTCGCCCACCTTGATTTCAGGGTTCTTGACGAACGCCTGTTCAACCAGGCTTGCTTCAGCCAGGAACTTGCTGATACGGCCCTTGACCATATTTTCAACAATGTTTTCCGGCTTGCCTTTGATTTTTTCTTCGTTCAGCTGCAGGAACACAGCTTTTTCACGCTCGATCGCTTCGGCAGACACTTCCGAAGGCAGCAGGAACTCAGGGTTGCTTGCAGCAACGTGCATGGCGATGTCTTTAGCCAGCTCAACGTCGCCGCCTTTCAGAACAACCGCTACACCGATTTTGTTGCCGTGCAGGTAACCGCCGACAACATCACCTTCCACACGGGTCAGGCGACGGATGTTGACGTTTTCGCCAACCTTGCCAACCAGTACCAGGCGTGCAGCTTCCTGAGCTTCGATCAGCGGAGCGACGTCAGTCAGCTTGTCGGCGAACGCTTTATCAACGCTGGCAGCAACAAATGCCTTGAAGTCGTCCTGCAGAGCCAGGAAGTCGGTCTGCGAGTTCACTTCCAGCAGAACGGCGGATTTGCCGTCTTCTTTCAGAGCGATAGCGCCTTCAGCAGCTACGTTGCCTGCTTTCTTGGCAGCCTTGATCGCGCCGGAAGCACGCATGTCATCAATGGCTTTTTCAATGTCGCCGTCAGCCTTTTCCAGCGCTTTCTTGCAATCCATCATGCCTTCGCCGGTACGCTCACGCAGTTCTTTAACCAACGCTGCAGTAATTGCTGCCATTTTCAAATTCCTCTTGGATAGGTTTTCAACCATTCCACCCGATCGAACG
The DNA here is from genome assembly GCF_900004915.1 of Pseudomonas sp. 31 R 17. Classification (NCBI taxonomy): domain Bacteria; kingdom Pseudomonadati; phylum Pseudomonadota; class Gammaproteobacteria; order Pseudomonadales; family Pseudomonadaceae; genus Pseudomonas; species Pseudomonas sp. 31 R 17. The sequence continues at coordinate 439,144 of NZ_CVTN01000065.1, read as the reverse complement.
GGGGATCAATTCTTCCCGAACCACCGTTGTAGGCCGCTGCACGTTACAGTTGCAATGTTGCGCTGCCACAAGTGGGCGCCGACAAACGGTTTTCGAGGTGGCAAAAAGGGGGCCAAGCCCCCTTTTTGCTTACTGAGTCAACGCCAGGGCGTCAGTTACTCAGCGGCAGCTACCGGAGCTTCTTCAACGAACTGCTCGGTACCACCAGCAACGTGGTTGCGACCACGGATTACAGCGTCAGCCATCGAACCCATGTACAGCTGGATAGCGCGGATTGCGTCATCGTTGCCTGGGATGATGTAGTCAACGCCTTCCGGGCTGCTGTTGGTATCGACTACGCCGATAACCGGGATGCCCAGCTTGTTGGCTTCGGTGATCGCGATGCGCTCGTGATCAACGTCGATAACGAACAGTGCGTCAGGCAGACCGCCCATGTCCTTGATACCACCCAGGGAACGATCGAGCTTTTCCAGGTCGCGAGTGCGCATCAGCGCCTCTTTCTTGGTCAGCTTGGCGAAAGTACCGTCTTCGGCTTGCACTTCAAGGTCACGCAGACGCTTGATGGAAGCACGGATGGTCTTGAAGTTGGTCAGCATGCCGCCCAACCAGCGGTGATCGACGTACGGCGAACCGCAACGTGCTGCTTCTTCAGCAACGATCTTGCCGGCGGAACGCTTGGTACCGACGAACAGAATCTTGTTTTTGCCCTGAGCCAGGCGCTCTACGAAGGTCAGCGCTTCGTTGAACATTGGCAGGGTTTTTTCAAGGTTGATAATGTGGATCTTGTTACGTGCGCCGAAAATGTACTTACCCATTTTCGGGTTCCAGTAACGGGTCTGGTGACCGAAGTGCACACCGGCCTTCAGCATATCGCGCATGTTGACTTGGGACATGATAGTTCCTTAATAAGTCGGGTTTGGCCTCCACGTATCCCAATGACCAACCAGCGGCTTCAAGGCCTCCGGCACCCAGGTCATCGTGTCGACACGTGTGTGGATTTAAGCTCTGCGGGGTATCCCCGGAAAGCGGCGCATTTTATACCACAGCATCGGCAAAAACGGAACACGCATTCACGTTTGCCGCGCGACGCGCTCACGTAACCCCTTGAATAGAGCCGACCTACCCCTACCTTATAGAGAGAAGCGATCATCAGAGGCTCATGATTTGACGCCATCGTCTGTTAGAATCGCGTTTTTTGTGGCTTGTGCGAATTCCGCAACCTTTTGTCGCACGCCCGTCAACCGAATTGATTTCAGCGTATTGCGCTAGAGAGAGCCTGTATGACCGTGAGTTTGAAAACCGCCGAAGACATCGCCGGCATGCGCATTGCCGGAAAACTGGCTGCCGACGTGCTGGAAATGATCGCCGAGCACGTCAAGCCCGGCGTCACCACCGAAGCACTGAACCAGATCTGCCACGACTATATAGTCAACGTGCAAGGCGCCATCCCGGCGCCGCTGAACTACAAGGGCTTCCCCAAGTCGATCTGCACCTCGGTCAACCACGTGGTCTGCCACGGGATTCCGGGTGACAAGCCGCTCAAGGATGGCGACACCCTGAACATCGACGTCACTGTGATCAAGGACCGTTACTTCGGCGACACCAGCCGCATGTTCCATGTCGGCACCGTGGCGCCGTGGGCCGAGCGCCTGTCCCAGGTGACCCAGGAATGCATGTACAAGGCCATCGAGATCGTCAAGCCTGGCTGCCGCCTGGGCGATATCGGCGAAGTGATCCAGAAGCACGCCGAAAAGAACGGTTTCTCGGTGGTACGCGAGTTCTGCGGCCACGGCATCGGCACCGTTTTTCACGAAGAACCGCAGATCCTGCACTACGGCCGCGCCGGCACCGGCATGGAACTCAAGGCCGGCATGACCTTTACCATCGAGCCGATGATCAACCAGGGCAAGGCCGATACCAAGGTGCTGGGCGACGGCTGGACCGCCATCACCAAGGACCGCAAGCTCTCGGCGCAGTGGGAACACACCCTGCTGGTCACCGAGACCGGCTACGAGATCTTTACCCTGCGCGCCGATGACACGATTCCACGCGTATCGGCGTAAAGGCCGGGCAGGTTTTCCCAACGGTGTAATGACTGACTGACAGATAGAAAGGAAAGCCGATCGATGCCCCAGGTGGATCCAGAACTCTTCGACCGTGGCCAGTTCCAGGCCGAACTGGCGTTGAAGGCAAGCCCCATCGCTGCGTTCAAGAAGGCGATCCGCCAGGCGCGCGACGTGCTCGATGCGCGCTTTCGCAGTGGCCGCGACATACGCCGGCTGATCGAGGACCGTGCCTGGTTCGTCGATAATATCCTGCAAAAAGCCTGGGAACAGTTCGACTGGAGTACCGATGCGGATATCGCCCTGGTGGCGGTCGGCGGCTACGGGCGCGGCGAGCTGCACCCCTACTCCGACATCGACCTGCTGATCCTGCTGGACAGCGCCGACCATGAGATGTTTCGCGATTCCATCGAGCGTTTTCTGACTCTGTTGTGGGACATCGGCCTGGAAGTCGGCCAGAGCGTGCGCTCGGTCGAAGAGTGCGCCGAAGAGGCCCGCGCCGACTTGACGGTTGTCACCAACCTGATGGAAAGCCGCACCATCTGTGGCCCCGAGCGCCTGCGCCAGCGCATGCTCGAAGTCACCAGCACCGCGCACATGTGGCCAAGCAAGGAGTTTTTCCTGGCCAAGCGCGCCGAGCAAAAGGCACGGCACCACAAATACAACGACACCGAATACAACCTGGAACCCAACGTCAAGGGTTCGCCGGGCGGGCTGCGCGATATCCAGACGATTTTGTGGGTGGCCCGTCGTCAGTACGGCACCCTGAACCTGCGCGCCCTGGCCGGCGAGGGTTTTCTGGTGGAGAGCGAAAACACCCTGCTGGCCTCGTCCCAGGAGTTCCTGTGGAAGGTGCGCTACGCTCTGCACATGCTTGCCGGGCGCTCCGAGGACCGCCTGCTGTTCGACCATCAGCGCTCCATCGCCACCCTGCTGGGTTTTGAAGGCGAAGATGCGAAGACCAGCATCGAAAGCTTCATGCAGCAGTATTACCGGGTGGTGATGAGCATCGCCCAGCTCAGCGACCTGATCATCCAGCACTTCGAAGAAGTGATCCTGGCGCCCGAAGACGAAGCGCCGCCGCAGCCGATCAACGCACGCTTCCAGCTGCATGATGGCTATATCGAGGCGCGCAACGACAACGTGTTCCGCCGCACGCCGTTCGCCATGCTGGAAATCTTCGTGTTGATGGCCCAGCAGCCGGAAATCAAAGGCGTGCGCGCCGACACCATCCGCCTGCTGCGGGAAAACCGTCATCTGATCGACGACGCGTTTCGTCACGACATCCGCAACACCAGCCTGTTTATCGAACTGTTCAAGTGCAAGATCGGCATCCACCGCAACCTGCGGCGGATGAACCGCTACGGCATCCTCGGACGCTACCTGCCGGAGTTCGGCTTTATCGTCGGGCAGATGCAGCATGACCTGTTCCACATCTACACCGTGGACGCGCACACGCTGAACCTGATCAAGCATTTGCGTAAGTTGCAGTACACCCAGGTGTCAGAGAAATTCCCGCTGGCCAGCAAGCTCATGGCCAAGCTGCCCAAGCCGGAACTGATTTACCTGGCCGGCCTCTACCACGACATCGGCAAAGGTCGACATGGCGATCACTCGGAGATCGGCGCGGTCGATGCCGAAGCGTTCTGCCAGCGCCACCAGTTGCCGGTGTGGGACAGCCGCCTGATCGTCTGGCTGGTGCAGAACCACCTGGTCATGTCGACCACGGCCCAGCGCAAGGACTTGTCCGACCCGCAAGTCATTCACGACTTCGCGCAGATCGTGGGCGATGAGACCCACCTCGACTACCTTTACGTGCTGACCGTTTCCGACATCAACGCCACCAACCCCACGCTCTGGAATTCCTGGCGCGCCAGCCTGCTGCGCCAGCTGTATACCGAGACCAAGCGCGCCCTGCGCCGCGGCCTGGAAAACCCGGTGGACCGCGAAGAGCAGATCCGCCGCACCCAAAGCGCGGCGCTGGATATCCTGGTGCGCGGCGGCAACGACCCGGATGACGTCGAACAACTGTGGTCGCAACTGGGTGACGATTACTTCCTGCGCCACACCGCCGGCGACGTCGCCTGGCACACCGACGCCATCCTTCAGCAGCCGGCCGACGGCGGCCCACTGGTACTGATCAAGGAAACCACCCAGCGCGAATTCGAAGGCGGCACGCAGATCTTCATCTACGCGCCGGACCAGCACGACTTCTTCGCCGTAACCGTGGCGGCCATGGACCAGCTCAACCTGAACATTCACGACGCCCGGGTGATCACCTCCAGCAGCCAGTTCACCCTCGACACCTATATTGTGCTCGACACCGATGGCGACTCGATTGGCGATAACCCGCTGCGCGTGAAGAAGATCCGCGAAGGCCTGACCGAAGCCCTGCGCAACCCGGATGACTATCCAACCATCATCCAGCGCCGCGTACCGCGCCAGCTCAAGCACTTTGCCTTTGCACCCCAGGTGACTATTTCCAACGACGCCCAGCGCCCGGTCACCTTGCTGGAGCTCAGCGCGCCGGATCGCCCGGGCCTGCTGGCACGGATTGGCGGGATTTTCCTGGAGTTCGACCTGTCGCTGCAAAACGCCAAGATCGCGACCCTCGGCGAGCGCGTGGAAGACGTGTTCTTCATCACCGACGCCGATAACCAGCCGCTGTCCGACCCTGAGCTGTGCCGCCGCTTGCAGGAGGCGATCGTAGAACAATTGAGCGTGACCCAGGAACCAAGCGTCGAGCTGACACGCTTGACCCTGTGAGCACCGGCTTCTGTGGGAGGGGGCTTGCTCCCGATAGCAGTGGATCAGATAACAATCAGCTGACTGACACACCGCAATCGGGAGCAAGCCCCCTCCCACATTTAATTTTCGCCGGCAACTGAATTTGACGAGACTTTCGATGAACAACGCCCTGAACCAGCTGCAGCCCTACCCGTTCGAGAAACTGCGCGCACTGCTCGGCAGCGTCAAACCAAACCCGGACAAACGCCCGATTGCGCTGTCCATCGGCGAACCCAAGCACAAATCTCCGACGTTTGTCGCTGAGGCGCTGAGTAACAACCTCGATCAGATGGCCGTGTACCCGACCACGCTGGGTATCCCCGCACTGCGCGAAGCGATTGGGGCCTGGTGCGAGCGCCGCTTCAACGTCCCGCACGGCTGGCTGGACCCGGCGCGCAACATCCTGCCGGTCAACGGTACGCGAGAGGCGTTGTTTGCCTTTACCCAGACCGTGGTCAATCGCGGTGACGACGCGCTGGTGGTGAGCCCGAACCCGTTCTACCAGATCTACGAAGGCGCCGCGTTCCTCGCAGGGGCCAAGCCGCATTACCTGGCATGCCTGGACACTAATGGTTTCAACCCGGACTTCGATGCCGTGTCACCGGACATCTGGAAACGTTGCCAGATCCTGTTCCTGTGCTCCCCAGGCAACCCGACCGGTGCGCTGATTCCGCTGGACACCCTGAAAAAGCTGATCGCCCTGGCCGACGAGCACGACTTCGTGATTGCCGCCGACGAATGCTACAGCGAGCTGTACTTTGACGAACAAACCCCGCCGCCGGGCCTGCTCAGCGCCTGCGTTGAACTGGGTCGCCAGGACTTCAAGCGTTGCGTGGTGTTCCACAGCCTGTCCAAGCGTTCCAACCTGCCGGGCCTGCGCTCCGGGTTTGTGGCTGGCGACGCGGATATCCTCAAGGCCTTCCTGCTGTACCGCACCTACCACGGCTGCGCGATGCCGGTGCAAACCCAACTGGCCAGCATCGCCGCCTGGAAGGACGAGGCCCACGTGCTGGCCAACCGTGACCTGTATCGCGAAAAATTCGACGCCGTGCTGGCGATCCTCAAGCCGGTGCTGGATGTGCAAAGCCCGGACGGTGGCTTTTATCTGTGGCCGAATGTGAATAGCGACGATGCAGCGTTTTGCCGCGATTTGTTCGTGGAAGAACACGTGACGGTGGTACCGGGTTCTTATCTGTCTCGCGAAGTGGACGGTTTCAACCCCGGTGCCGGCCGTGTGCGCCTGGCCCTGGTTGCGCCATTGGCCGAATGCGTCGAAGCGGCTGAGCGGATTCGCGCTTTCATTCAGCGCCGCGGTTGAGGTTCAGGCCGCTCCCACACCGTGGGAGCGGTCATGGCTGATGTATCTTGCAACCCATAAATAGGAACAAAGCTTCTTAAATGTTCCACCCACGCTCATCTGGTACACACGGTCAGGTGAACGACATGCCCCTCACGATTCCAGCCAACCCCGCCCCTGCGCACGTCATGAGCGCACCTCTGAGTAGAAGTAAACGCGGCGTCGCCATGCCGGACAAACTATGGCCTCAACATTCGGTGCTGACCCTCTCGCGACTGAACATGACGCAGGAACAAAAGGATCTGGTAAAGCACAACATCAACAAATGGGCCCCGCACACCAATCTCTACTTCAAGTTCATTGACAGTCCCGACGGCGATATACGCATCACGGCAGACAATGACAATGGCCCTGGATGGTCAAAAGTGGGTACCGACGCCAAGAAGGTTCCATTGTCCAGGCCCACCATGGGCATCAGCTTCACACGGTCTGACGCTAGTATTGCCGCCACAATCCAGCATGAATTCGGCCATGCCCTGGGCCTCAAGCATGAGCATCAGCACCCTGACCGGACATTGGACTTGAACAGGGAGAACATCTACGACGAATACGAAGAACGGGGGCGATTCAGCTATGAGGCCGATAACGATATCGTCAGGACTTTTTCACGTCACCAGGTACAGGCCTCTGCAAACCATGATGAAAAATCCATCATGCACTATGGCTTTCCTGCTTCAAGACTCAACAGTGGCACCCCCATCCCGCGTAACTTCAAACTGTCTGAAGACGATAAAACGTTCATGCGGTCGCTTTATCCAGAAGATAAAACCCTCGTGGGCAAACTGCTCAATTCAAGCATCCTGGCGATGATCAGTCCCACCACTACTTGACACTTCCCAAGTTCGCTTCGCTCATGTCCAGGTCCGCCAATACTTCGCGCAGTACATCGTCGCCAATCTGGTGCTGGCGACTCAAACGGTAGAGTTCCAGGCGCTGCGCGCGTAGTGCCTTGAGCCTCAGCCTGCGCTCCAACTGATCCATTTGCAGCGCCAGTGCCTGAGCCTCGGCCGAGTCATTGAATACGTCCAACTGATGACGATACTCCGCCATCAGTCGGGCCTTGAGCTCGGTGGCCAATGCCGCTTGAGCGGCGTCCGGCGTTTCGGCTTCGGCGGGTTCTTCGACCTCCAGCGCATGGATCGCCGCCACGGCAGTCTTTTTCCAGGCCTCGCGCACCTCGTTATGGCGCTTCTCATCCGGGCCTTTCTCGACACCCCGCAGCAGCAATGGCAGGGTGATACAGGCAGCGACCAGGGACAACAGGATGACCCCGGCAGCGATAAAGATCAGCAGGTCACGCTCGGGGAAATTCTGGCCCGGTGCCAGCAGCAAGGGCACCGACATCACACCCGCCAGCGTCACCGCACCACGGACGCCGCCGACGGTCAACAACCAGCAGGAACGGGCCGTCGGCACCAGGGTCAGCGCACTTTTGCCATGCAGCCTGCGCAGCAGACCCGACAACCGCCAGATGCTCTGCACCCAGATAAAGCGCAATACCACCAGCACCAGGAAGATCGCCATCACCTCGAGGCAGCGATACATCAAGGTGGGCCACAGCGTGGTTTCATGGCTGACCACCGCCTTGATGATGTCCGGCAGTTGCAGGCCGAGCAGCAAAAAGATCAAGCCATTGAAGGCAAACTCCAGCAGCGACCACACGCTGCGGTTGAGCAGGCGCGTGCTGGTCTGGCGCGGCAACAGGTCGAGCCAGCTTTGCATCATGCCCGCCGCCACCGCCGAGAGAATGCCCGACGCGCCCAGGCGCTCGGCCAGTACGTAGGCAGCAAAGGGCAGCAACAACATGAACACCACATGGGTTGCCGGGTCATCCCAGCCCCGCGCAATCATCCAGGCGCGCAGGCGGCCAACCAGCCAGCTCAACGCCACCCCGATCGCCAGCCCGCCGACAGCCACCAGTACAAAAGTCAGGCTGGCATCGGCCAGCGAAAACACACCGGTCAACGCCGCGGCCAGGGCAAATTTGAAGGTCACCAGGCCCGATGCGTCATTCATCAACGCTTCGCCCTGAAGCATATGCATCAACGGCTTGGGCAAACGATTCTGCGAAATGGCTGACACCGCCACCGCGTCCGTAGGCGACAGCACCGCTGCCAGGGCGAAGGCCACGGGCAAGGGAATCGAGGGCAGCAACCAATGGATGAAGTAGCCGGCACCGACCACGGTGAACAGCACCAACCCCACCGCCAATGTGAGGATCGGCCCGCGCAAGCGCCACAATTCACGCTTGGGCATGCGCCAGCCATCGGAAAACAGCAACGGCGGCAAGAACAGGAACAGAAACAGCTCCGGGTCCAGCGCCACGTGCAGGCCCAGCGTAGGCCAGGCCAGCAGGGCTCCGGCGGCAATCTGCAGCAACGGCAACGGCAGTGGGATAATGCGCCCGACCAGGCGCGAAACGCTGACCAGCATCAGCAGGATAAGAACGGTGTAGGCGGTTTGCATAACGCGGGGTTCCCGGACAATCGACTTGCAATGACACACATCAGGCAACAACTGGCCGTTGAAGTGCCTTATTACTCCGCTATGTTACCCGCCTGTACCGCGCACTGGCGCTTACACAAACGTCGCATCCTGCTGACGAGCGGAGCCGAAACGCGCCGGGCGTGGCATAATCCGCGATCTTCCATTTTTCATTCGTCCAGAGGAGGGCAATTCCTTGACCGCTTCAAGCAAAACCTTGCACCTTTTCGGCATCAAAGCCTGCGACACCATGAAAAAGGCGCGCACCTGGCTCGATGAGCATGCGGTGACCTATGAGTTCCATGACTACAAAACGGCCGGTATCGACCGCGAACACTTGACCCAATGGTGCAACGAGCACGGTTGGCAGGTGGTGTTGAACCGTGCAGGCACCACCTTTCGCAAACTCGAAGACGAACGCAAAGCCGATCTCGATCAGTCGAAAGCCATTGAGTTGATGCTCGCACAACCCTCGATGATCAAGCGCCCGGTGCTTGATCTCGGTGACAGAACCCTGATTGGCTTCAAGCCAGATAGTTATTCGGCGGCCCTCAAGTAGGCCAGCCTTCCATTTTTGTAGAGGTAACAGCATGTCCCATTCCCTGTTCAGCCTGGGCTTCGGCGTCGGCACTCAGAACCGCCAAGGCGCTTGGCTGGAAGTGTTTTACGCACAGCCCCTGCTCAACCCGTCGGCTGAAATCGTCGCGGCCATCGCGCCGATCCTGGGTTACACCGAAGGTAATCAAGCGATCACGTTCACCATCAGCCAGGCGCTGCAATTGGCTGATGCGCTCAAAAATGTCGATGCGACCCAAGCCGCGCTGCTCAATCGGCTCGCCGAGAGCCACACTCCGCTGGTCGCGACGCTGCTGGCCGAAGACGCCGCACTGACCTCCACGCCTGAGGCTTACCTCAAGCTGCACCTGCTGTCCCATCGCCTGGTCAAGCCTCACGGCTTGAGCCTGGCGGGTGTGTTCCCGCAGCTGCCGAACGTGGCGTGGACCAGCCAGGGCGCCATCGATATCGCTGAACTGGCCGAACGCCAGCTGGAAGCGCGCCTGCGGGGCGAGCTGCTGGAAGTGTTCTCGGTGGACAAGTTCCCGAAAATGACCGACTACGTGGTGCCGAGCGGTGTGCGTATCGCTGACGCAGCCCGCCTGCGCCTGGGCGCCTACGTCGGCGAAGGCACCACCGTGATGCACGAAGGTTTCGTCAACTTCAACGCCGGCACCGAAGGCCCGGGCATGATCGAAGGCCGTGTATCGGCGGGCGTGTTCGTCGGCAAGGGTTCCGACCTGGGCGGCGGCTGCTCCACCATGGGCACCCTGTCGGGTGGCGGCAACATCGTGATCAAGGTCGGCGAAGGCTGCCTGATCGGCGCCAATGCCGGTATCGGTATCCCGTTGGGCGACCGCAACACCGTGGAGTCCGGCCTGTATGTGACCGCCGGGACCAAAGTGGCGTTGCTGGACGAGAACAACCAACTGGTCAAAGTGGTCAAGGCGCGTGAACTGGCCGGCCAGCCGGACCTGCTGTTCCGCCGCAACTCCGAGACCGGTGCCGTGGAGTGCAAAACCCATAAATCGGCCATCGAACTGAACGAAGCGCTGCACGCTCACAACTAAGCAGCCACTCGATGCCCCCTGGCGGGTCGCACCTTTGGTTGCGGCTCGCTTATACGAGTTTTGAACATCATGCTTGTGCCCTCCCCCTGGCGCGCTGACTTTCCAGCCATCGCCACCCTGCAACGGCAAGACCAGACCTACCTGGACAGCGCCGCTACCACGCAGAAACCTCAAGCCCTGTTGGACGCGATCAGCCATTACTACGCCAATGGCGCCGCCAATGTGCACCGTGCCCAGCATTTGCCGGGAGCCCATGCGACCCAGGCGTTTGAAGACAGTCGCAGCAAGGTGGCGCAGTGGTTGAATGCGGGCGACAGCGGGCAGGTGGTGTTTACCCACGGCGCAACCTCTGCGCTGAACCTCCTGGCCTATGGCCTGGAGCATTTATTCAATGCGGGCGATGAGATTGCCATCAGCGCCCTGGAGCACCACGCCAACCTGCTGCCCTGGCAGCAGCTGGCAAAACGTCGCGCGCTCACGCTGGTGGTATTGCCCCTGGACGATGACGGCGTGATTGACCTTGAAGCCGCCGCCGCCTTGATCGGCCCGCGCACGCGGTTGCTGGCAGTGAGCCAGTTGTCCAACGTGCTCGGCGCGTGGCAGCCGCTGGAAGCCTTGTCAAAAATGGCTAAGACGCACGGCGCCCTTACTGTGGTGGATGGCGCGCAAGGCATCGTCCATGGTCGCCACGACGTGCAGGCCCTGGGCTGCGACTTCTATGTATTTTCCAGTCACAAACTCTACGGCCCGGACGGTGTCGGCGTGCTATACGGTCGCCACGAAGCCCTGCATCACCTGCGCCACTGGCAGTTCGGCGGCGAGATGGTGCAGCAGGCGGACTACCACAGCGCCAGTTTCCGCCCTGCCCCACTGGGGTTTGAAGCCGGCACGCCGCCGATTGCCGGCGTGATCGGCCTGGGGGCGAGCCTGGACTACCTCAGTTCGCTGGATCAGCCCGCCGTCATCGCCCATGAAGCAGCGCTGCACGACTACCTGCTACGTGGGCTCAAAGCACGCAATGGCATACGCATACTCGGATCGCCGCAAGTGGCATTGGCCAGCTTTGTGGTGGAAGGCGTGCATAACGCCGACCTCGCCCACCTCCTGACCGAGCAAGGAATTGCCGTGCGCGCCGGGCACCATTGCGCAATGCCGTTGCTCAAGGCCATGCACTTATCCGGGGCGATTCGCGTGTCCCTCGCGCTGTACAACGATTCCGATGACCTGGAGCGCTTCTTTGAAGCGCTGGACCAGGCGCTGGACATGCTGCGATGAGCTTGCCGGAGCAGGCAGCCACCGCACTTGAGGCGTTTCAGGCCGTAGGCGGCTGGGAGCAGCGTGCGCGCCTGTTGATGCAATGGGGCGAGCAACTGCCGGTGCTGGCGGACGCAGACAAGGTCGACGCCAACCTGGTACACGGCTGCGAAAGCCTGGTGTGGCTGGTGGGCCACTTGCAGGACGGCCATTGGCAGTTTGCCGCCAGCAGCGATGCGCGGATGATTCGTGGGTTGGTGGCGTTGCTGCTGGCCCGGGTCAATGGCTTGGCGACTGATCAATTGCAAGCGGTTGACCTGCCTGACTGGTTCAATCAACTGGGCTTGTCGCGCCAGTTATCGCCGTCGCGCAGCAATGGCCTGAATGCGGTCTTGCAGCGCATGCGCGAATTAAGCCGTACTCAATACTAAATGTGGGAGGGGGCTTGCCCCCGATAGCTGAGTGTCAGTCACTGGATAAGTTGACTGACCCACTGCTATCGGGGGCAAGCCCCCTCCCACATTTTGAACCCTGTAAAGTCTGCGATTCAGGTGGGCTTGACCCGCTCCGACGGTCTGCGCACCCCTGCCACAATCTTGTCCACCGCCTTGGTCGCCGCCACCATGCCGAAGGTCGCGGTGACCATCATCACCGCGCCAAACCCTCCCGCGCAGTCAAGCTTGACCCCATCGCCGACAAAACTCTTCTGCAAACAGATGCTGCCGTCCGGCTTGGGATAGCGCAGTTGCTCGGTGGAAAACACGCACGGCACGCTGTAGTGGCGGGTCACCGTGCGCGAAAAACCGTAGTCACGGCGCAGGGTGGAGCGCACTTTCGAGGCCAGCGGGTCGTTGAAGGTGCGGTTGAGGTCGCACACCTGGATCAGCGTCGGATCGATCTGCCCGCCGGCGCCACCGGTGGTGATGATCTGGATCTTGCGGCGCTTGCACCAGGCAATCAGCGCCGCCTTGGCGTTGACCGCGTCGATGCAGTCGATCACGCAATCGATGTCTGGCGTGATGTATTCGGCCATGGTGTCACGGGTAACGAAGTCCGCCACCGCATGCACCGTGCACGCCGGGTTGATGCTGCGCAGGCGTTCGGCCATTACTTCAACCTTGGGTTTGCCTACGGTGCTGTCCAGTGCATGCAACTGGCGGTTGCTGTTGCTGACGCAGACGTCGTCCAGGTCAAACAACGAAATCTCGCCCACCCCGCAACGGGCCATGGCTTCCGCCGCCCACGAGCCCACGCCGCCGACACCGACGATTGCCACATGGGCCGCTTTCAAGCGTTCCAGGCCTTCAATGCCATACAAGCGGGCGACGCCTGCAAACCGCGGATCTTCTGTGCTCATGACCATTACCCTAAAAACCGGCGCGCATTATGGGCTACGCAGCGACAAGTTTTAAGCCATCAGCTACAAGTTAAGAACTTAGATGCACTTTCGCTGCCCAATGTCCGGTTTTTCTCGGCTTGCTGTACGCTCAGGGAAAGGCCAGTGTAGGATGCGCGCCGGTTGGCGTAGGCCGACACCTCTTTTCGTTCCACACCCTTTGGAACCCGACATAACCATGGCATCGCGTAAATTTGGACTCAACCTGGTGGTGGTGCTGGCAATTGCCGCGCTGTTCACCGGTTTCTGGGCGCTGATCAACCGCCCGGTCACCGCTCCCAACTGGCCCGAGCAGATCTCGGGGTTTTCCTATTCGCCGTTTCAACAAGGCCAATACCCGCAGAAAGACCAGTACCCCACTGACGAGCAGATGCGTCAGGACCTTGCGATCATGAGCAAGCTGACGGACAACATCCGTACCTACTCGGTCGATGGCACCCTGGGGGACATCCCCAAGCTGGCGGAAGAGTTCGGCCTGCGCGTGACCCTCGGTATCTGGATCAGCCCGGACCTGGAACGCAATGAACGCGAGATCCAGCGCGCCATCGAGATCGCCAACACTTCGCGCAGCGTCGTGCGCGTGGTGGTCGGCAACGAAGCGTTATTCCGCGAGGAAATCACTCCCGAAGCCCTGATCGTGCTGCTCGACCGCGTGCGTGCCGCCGTGAAAGTGCCGGTGACCACCTCCGAGCAATGGCACATCTGGGAAAAGAACCCGCAACTGGCCAAGCACGTCGACTTGATTGCCGCGCACATCCTGCCGTTCTGGGAATTCATTCCGATGGACAAGGCCGGCCAGTACGTACTCGACCGCGCCAGGGATCTGAAGAAACTGTTCCCGAAAAAGCCGCTGCTGCTGTCGGAGGTTGGCTGGCCGAGCAACGGGCGCATGCGCGGTGGCAATGAAACGTCGCCAGCGGACCAGGCGGTTTATCTGCGCACACTGGTTAACAAACTGAACCGCCAAGGGTTCAACTACTTCGTCATCGAAGCCTTCGACCAGCCCTGGAAGGTCAGCGACGAAGGCTCGGCCGGCGCCTATTGGGGCGTGTTCAACGCCGCGCGCCAGCAGAAATTCAACTTTGAAGGCCCGGTGGTCGCGATCCCGCAATGGCGCGTACTGGCCATCGGCTCGGTGGTGCTGGCCCTGCTGTCCCTGACGCTGTTGATGATCGACGGTTCGTCCCTGCGCCAGCGTGGCCGCACCTTCCTCACGTTTATCGCGTTCCTGTGCGGTTCGGTACTGGTGTGGATCGGCTACGACTACAGCCAGCAATACAGCACCTGGTTCAGCGTCACCGTCGGCATCCTTCTGGCCCTCGGCGCCCTGGGCGTGTTTATCGTGCTGCTGACCGAAGCCCACGAACTGGCCGAAGCGGTGTGGACCCACAAGCGCCGGCGTGAATTCCTACCGGTCGAGGGGGAATCGGACTACCGACCCAAAGTGTCGATCCATGTGCCGTGCTACAACGAGCCGCCGGAGATGGTCAAACAGACCCTCGATGCCCTCGCGGCGCTCGATTACCCGGACTACGAAGTCCTGATCATCGACAACAACACCAAGGACCCGGCGGTGTGGGAGCCGGTGCGCGACTATTGCCAGACCCTCGGTCCGCGCTTCAAGTTCTTCCACGTCGCGCCCCTGGCCGGTTTCAAGGGTGGCGCGCTGAACTACCTGATCCCGCACACCGCCAAGGACGCCGAAGTGATTGCGGTGATCGACTCCGATTACTGCGTGTCGCCCAATTGGCTCAAGCACATGGTGCCGCACTTCGCCGACCCGAAAATTGCCGTGGTGCAGTCGCCGCAGGATTATCGCGACCAGAACGAAAGCACCTTCAAGAAGCTCTGCTACGCGGAATACAAAGGCTTTTTCCATATCGGCATGGTCACCCGCAACGACCGTGACGCGATCATCCAGCACGGCACCATGACCATGACCCGTCGCTCGGTGCTCGAAGAACTGGGCTGGGCCGACTGGTGCATCTGTGAAGACGCGGAACTTGGCCTGCGCGTGTTCGAGAAAGGCCTGTCGGCGGCGTATTACCACGACAGCTATGGCAAGGGCCTGATGCCGGATACCTTTATCGACTTCAAGAAACAGCGTTTCCGCTGGGCCTACGGTGCGATCCAGATCATCAAGCGCCACACCGCCAGCCTGCTGCGCGGCAAAGGCACCGAGCTGACCCGTGGCCAGCGCTATCACTTCCTCGCGGGCTGGCTGCCGTGGGTGGCCGATGGCATGAACATCTTCTTCACCGTCGGCGCGCTGCTGTGGTCGGCGGCGATGATCATCGTGCCGACCCGCGTCGATCCGCCGTTGCTGATCTTCGCGATCCCGCCGCTGGCGCTGTTCGTGTTCAAGGTGGGCAAGATCATCTTCCTGTACCGCCGTGCGGTCGGGGTAAACCTCAAGGATGCATTCTGCGCGGCCCTGGCCGGCCTGGCGTTGTCGCACACCATCGCCAAGGCGGTGCTGTACGGTTTCTTCACCACCAGCATTCCGTTCTTTCGTACACCGAAAAACGCCGACAACCATGGTTTCTGGGTGGCGATTTCCGAGGCCCGCGAAGAAATGTTCATCATGCTGCTGTTGTGGGGCGCAGCCTTGGGCATCTACCTGGTGCAAGGCCTGCCGAGCAATGACATGCGCTTCTGGGTAGTGATGCTGCTGGTGCAGTCGCTGCCGTATGTGGCCGCGTTGATCATGGCGTTTCTGTCGTCGCTGCCCAAACCGGCACCGAAGGCCGAGCCTGTCACGGCGGTGTAAAAACTTGCGTCATGCACTAAACGGCGGCCTCTGGCCGCCGTTTTGCTATAAGATAACGGCCGTTTTACACGCCTTGCACACATCACTGTAGGAGCGAGCTTGCTCGCGAAAATCGTTAACGATGAAGCGGGCACCCTGAATGCACGCGGTGCCCTTGCGTTTTTCGCGAGCAAGCTCGCTCCTACAATTAGAACGTCGCTGTCTCGATTTCCGGAGTTTCCCCATGACGGCCCATGCCGACCTTTCGCCGACCCTTCAACTCGCCATCGACCTGATCCGTCGCCCATCGGTCACGCCGATCGATGCCGATTGCCAGAAGCTGATGATGCAGCGCCTGGGCGACGCCGGTTTCGCACTCGAGCCGATGCGCATCGAGGACGTGGATAACTTCTGGGCCACCCATGGCCAACATGACGGCCCGGTGCTGTGCTTCGCCGGCCACACCGACGTGGTCCCCACCGGCCCGGTGCAAGCCTGGCAGAACGACCCGTTCGACGCGCTGATCGACGAGCACGGCATGCTGTGCGGGCGTGGCGCAGCGGACATGAAAGGCAGCCTGGCGGCGATGCTGGTGGCGTCGGAGCGCTTCGTCAGGGATTACCCGGACCACAAGGGTTCGGTGGCTTTTTTGATCACCAGCGATGAAGAAGGCCCGGCGCACCATGGCACCAAGGCCGTAATCGAGCGCCTGGCCGCGCGCAAGGAGCGCCTGGACTGGTGCATCGTCGGCGAACCGTCGAGCACCACCCTGGTGGGCGACGTGGTCAAGAACGGCCGTCGCGGCTCCCTCGGCGCCACCTTGACCGTACGCGGTGTACAGGGCCACGTGGCCTACCCGCACCTGGCGAAGAACCCGATCCATCTCGCCGCGCCGGCCCTGGCTGAACTGGCCGCCGAGCATTGGGATGACGGCAACACCTTCTTCCCGCCGACCAGTTTCCAGATCTCCAACCTCAATTCCGGCACCGGCGCCACCAACGTGATTCCCGGCGACCTGACGGCCGTGTTCAACTTCCGATTCTCCACCGAGTCCACCGTGGAAGGCTTGCAGCAGCGGGTCGCCGCGATTCTGGATAAACATGGCCTGGACTGGCATGTGGACTGGGCGCTCTCGGGCCTGCCCTTTCTCACCGAGCCGGGCGCATTGCTCGACGCGGTATCGGCCAGCATCAAGGCGATCACCGGGCGCGAGACCAAGGCGTCCACCAGTGGCGGTACGTCCGACGGCCGTTTCATTGCAACCCTGGGCACCCAGGTGGTCGAGTTGGGCCCGGTGAATGCGACGATCCATCAGGTCAACGAGCGCATCCTTGCCAGCGATCTCGATGTGTTGACCGAAATCTACTACCAGACCCTGATCAAGTTGCTCGCCTGATGCTTGCCTGCCCCCTCTGCACTGCCCCGCTCACTGCGGTGGACAATGGCGTGGCCTGCCCCGCCGGGCACCGTTTCGACCGCGCACGCCAGGGTTACCTCAACCTGCTGCCGGTGCAGCACAAGAACAGCCGCGACCCAGGCGATAACCTCGCCATGGTCGAGGCACGCCGTGATTTCCTCAACGCCGGCCACTACGCCCCGGTGGCCAGGCGCCTGGCTGAACTGGCCGCTGAACGCGCACCGCAACGCTGGGTGGACATCGGCTGTGGCGAGGGTTACTACACCGCGCAGATCGCCGATGCCCTGCCCCACGCCGACGGCTACGCCCTGGATATTTCCAGGGAAGCGGTCAAGCGTGCGTGCAAGCGCAACCCGGCGCTGACCTGGTTGATCGCCAGCATGGCCCGTGTACCGTTGGCAGACGCCAGCTGCCAGTTTCTCGCCAGCGTGTTCAGCCCGTTGGACTGGCAGGAAGCCAAGCGCCTGCTCAGCCCGGGCGGCGGCCTGATGAAGGTCGGTCCGACACGTGGCCATCTGATGGAGTTGCGCGAGCGCTTGTACGACGAAGTGCGCGAGTACACCGACGACAAACACCTGGCCCTGGTGCCGGATGGCATGCACCTGGCACACAGTGAAACCCTTGAGTTCAGCCTGAGCCTGGCCGAACCCGGGGACCGCGCCAACCTGCTGGCCATGACCCCGCACGGCTGGCGCGCCAGTGCCGAGCGACGCAGCGAGGTCATCGAAGCCGCCGAGCCGCTGCAGGTCACGGTGTCGATGCGCTACGATTATTTCGTGCTTCAATAACCTTTTTTCAGCATCCGCGAATGGATTTTCGAATCCCGCAACGAGGAACATCCATGCGCCAACCCGATATCGAGATTTACCTGAAGGACGCCGACGTCGACTACAAGGCTATCGCCGCCTGGCTGGGCGCCGCCCTGGGCCCATGCACCGACTGGATCCAGAAGGGCCAGACCTACAAGTGCAAGGCCGGCAATGTGCCGGTGACCTGGCTGCCAAAAGCCGTGGGCAAGTGGAACAGCCTGTACCTGGAAAGCGACCAGACCCCATGGGACGACGACATCGCCTGTGCCCGCGCCGCGTTTGCCGCGCTGAACGTTGAAGTGCGCTGCGCACCGGGGACCTGGGTCGAGGAAGAGGGTGAGGAAAGCGCTGACACCTGGATTCGTATCAGTACAGACGGTGAAGAGCAGATCACCTGGAAAACCGCCTGATCCTGAGCTGCGAATCCAATCAAATGTGGGAGGGGCTTGCCCCCGATAGCGGTGGATCAGTCAATATAGCTGGTGACTGACACCCTGCAATCGGGGGCAAGCCCCCTCCCACATGGGTTCAGTGATGAATTTACAGGCCCACCACATCCTCCGCCTGCAAGCCTTTCTCGCCGGTCACCACGGCGTACTCCACCTGCTGGCCCTCGGCCAACGAGCGGTGCCCGTCACCACGAATGGCGCGGTAGTGCACGAACACATCCTTGCCATCTTCACGCTGTATAAAGCCGTAGCCCTTTGCATCGTTGAACCACTTCACGTTGCCGGTTTCGCGCGTTGTCATCTGTTCACTCCCACTGGTTTTTATTATTGAGTCGCTGGCGTTGAACTGCCGAGTATAAGACAGGTTCAAAAACCATCAACTCAACTTTACATCGCTGCTTTTTTGCCGATTTTCGGTGAATACGGCACACTACCCGCCCGAGCGCCTGCTCGGTTTTTTCCACTTGAAGCAGTTCGCCTATGACCCGCTCCCCGTTCCGCCGTCTGGTGTTTGGCACCTTGCGCCGACTGTTGTATCTCTGGGTTCGCTCGGAGACGATCAACCAGTCGTCCCTAACCCTTAACCTGGACCGCAGCCGGCCGGTGTTCTACGTCCTGCAATCGCCCTCAATGACCGAATTGGCCGTGGTCGATGCCGAGTGCACCAAGGCCGGCCTGCCGCGCCCGGTGCTGCCGGTCTCGGTGGGCCCGTTGATGGAACCGGCGGCGTTCTTCTACCTCACGCCGGACCCGGACTGGCTCGGCCGCCAGGACAAGCGCGGCGCACCGCCCACCCTGACGCGCCTGGTCAACACCCTGAGCGAACATGCCGAAGAGAATGCACAAATCATTCCGGTCAGCGTGTTCTGGGGCCAATCCCCCGAAAGCGAGTCCAGCCCCTGGAAGCTGTTGTTCGCCGACAGTTGGGCGGTCACCGGGCGTCTGCGCCGGTTGTTGAGCATCCTGATCCTCGGCCGCAAGACCCGCGTGCAATTCTCCGCGCCCATCAACTTGCGTGAATTGATCGAGCACAATAAAGGGCACGAACGCACCGTAAGAATGGCCCAGCGCATCCTGCGTGTGCACTTTCGTAACCTCAAGACCGCCGTGATCGGCCCCGACCTGTCCCACCGGCGCAACCTGGTGAAGGGTCTGGTCAATATGCCCCTGGTGCGCCAGGCGATTGCCGATGAAGCCGAGCGCGAAAAGATTTCGCCGGAAAAAGCCAAGGCCCTGGCCCTGCGCTATGGCAACGAAATCGCCTCGGACTACACCTACACGGCGATCCGTTTTCTGGAAGTGGTGCTGAGCTGGTTCTGGAACAAGATCTACGACGGCATCAAGGTCAACAACATCGAGGGCGTGCAACAGGTTGCCCAAGGCTACGAAGTGATCTACGTGCCATGCCATCGCAGCCATATCGACTACCTGTTGCTGTCCTACCTGCTGTTCAAGAATGGCCTGACCCCGCCGCACATTGCCGCCGGCATCAACCTGAACATGCCGGTGATCGGCAGCCTGCTGCGCCGTGGCGGTGCGTTTTTCATGCGCCGTACCTTCAAGGGCAACCCGCTGTACACCTCGGTGTTCAACGAATACCTGCACACCCTGTTTACCAAGGGCTTCCCGGTGGAGTACTTCGTCGAGGGCGGACGCTCGCGCACCGGTCGCATGCTGCAGCCGAAAACCGGGATGCTGGCCATCACCCTGCGCAGTTTCCTGCGCTCTTCGCGCATGCCCATCGTGTTCGTGCCGGTGTACATCGGCTACGAACGTGTGCTCGAAGGCCGCACCTATCTCGGCGAACTGCGCGGTGCGAGCAAGAAGAAAGAGTCGATCTTCGATATCTTCAAAGTCGTCGGTGCGCTCAAGCAGCGCTTCGGCCAGGTGGCGGTCAACTTCGGCGAGCCGATCAAGCTGGCGGAGTTTCTCGACCACGAGCAACCGGACTGGCGCGCCCAGGAACTGGGCCCGAACTTCAAGCCGGCATGGCTGAATGAAACCACCCACCGCCTCAGCGAAAAGGTGGCCCGCCACCTCAACGAAGCCGCCGCGGTGAACCCGGTGAACCTGGTGGCGTTGGCGCTGCTGTCGACCACCCGCCTGGCCCTGGATGAGCAAGCCATGGCCCGCCAGTTGGACCTGTACCTGGCGCTGCTGCGCCGCGTGCCCTATTCACCGCACACCACTCTGCCGGAAGGCGATGGCCTGGCGCTGATCAAGCACGTCAAGGACATGGACCTGCTGTCGGAGCAAAGCGATGCCCTGGGCAAGATTGTCTATCTGGATGAGCAAAATGCCGTCCTGATGACCTATTACCGCAACAACGTGCTGCACATCTTCGCCCTGCCGGCGCTGCTGGCGAGCTTTTTCCAGAGCAGTTCGCGGATGAGCCGCGAGCAGATCCTGCGCTATACCCAGGCGCTCTATCCGTACCTGCAATCGGAGCTGTTTATCCGCTGGTCACTGGAAGAGCTCGATGGCGTGGTCGACCAGTGGCTGGAGGCCTTTGTCGAACAGGGCCTGCTGCGTTTTGAAAACGGCGTGTATCTGCGCGCGGCGCCGAGTTCGCGGCATTTTGTACTGCTGACGCTGCTGTCCAAGAGCATCGCCCAAACCTTGCAACGCTTCTACATGGCGATCTCGCTGCTGCTCAACAGCGGCCAGAACAGCATCAGCGCCGAAGAGCTGGAAGACCTGTGCACAATCATGGCCCAACGCCTGTCGATCCTGCATGGCCTCAATGCCCCGGAATTCTTCGACAAGAGCCTTTTCCGACATTTCATCCAGACCTTGCTGGAGCAAGATGTGCTGCGCCGCGACGAAGCCGGCAAGCTGAGCTATCGCGACCTGCTCGGCGAACTGGCGGAAGGTGCGGCCAAACGCGTACTGCCGGCGGACATTCGCCTGTCGATTCGCCAGGTGGCGCTGCATCGCGTCGATGGCGCCGCCGAGCAAGCGGTGGCCCCCGCGCAAACCCGCTAGATTGAACAAGACGCCGGGAAGTTTGCGGCGCCGTTGAAAAGGAGCTGCACCATGAAAAAGATCATCCTCCTGGGCCTCACGGCCCTGCTCGGAGCCTGTCAATCCATGACACCCGCCCCAAAGGCCAGCCTCGACGGCGAAGTGTTCTACCTGCAACGCATCGCTTTGCCGCCTGCCGCCACCTTGAGCGTCAGCCTGCAGGACGTGTCCTTGATGGACGCCCCGGCCGTGACCCTCGCCGAACAGAAAGGCCCGATCAAGGGCCAGGTGCCGCTGCCGTTTCAGCTGAGCTATGACCCGGCGCAGGTCAAGCCTGGCCACAGCTACTCGGTCAGCGCTCGCATCGAGGTGGATGGCAAGCTACTGTTCACCACCACGCAGCGCCATGCGGTACAGCTCAATGGCCAGGACCCACAGCCACTGCGCTTGCGTGTCGACGCGGTAGCCCACTGAATTCAATCATAAGGAAGCGCCCATGCTCCGTAACCCTCTTCGCCTCACTGCCCTGTTCACCGGACTGCTGCTGGGTGCCAACGCGATGGCGCTGGACCTTGGCAGCCTGTCCCAGGGCGACGCCAGTGGCGGGCTGAAGGATGCCTTGACCCAGGGCGCCCAGATCGCCGTGAAACAACTGGGCACGCCAGGCGGTTTCAGCAATAACCCCGAGGTCAAAATCGGCCTGCCGGGCAAGCTGGGCAAGATCGCTGACAAGCTGAAGATGTTCGGCATGGGCGATCAAGTCACCCAGCTGGAAACCAGTATGAACAAAGCGGCGGAAACCGCCGTGACCCAGGCTCAGCCGATCCTGGTCAATGCCGTGAAAAACATGAGCGTGACCGATGCCAAGGGCATCCTCAGCGGTGGTCAGGATTCCGCCACCCAATACCTGAACACCAGCAGTCGCGAACAGATCCGCGCCAAGTTCCTGCCCATCGTCAAGGCTGCAACCGACAAGGTCGGCGTGGCCCAGCAGTACAATGCCCTGGCCGGCAAGGCGGCGGCGTTTGGTGCAGTGGACGCCAAAAGCGCCAACGTTGAAAACTACGTGACCGAACAGGCGCTGGACGGCTTGTTCAAGATGATCGCGCAGCAGGAAGAAACGATTCGCAAAAATCCGGCAGCGGCCGCCACCAGCCTCGCCAAGAAAGTGTTCGGCGCCCTGTAGACGCCTCTGTGCACCCGAGCAGGTGGGGAAGGATCACCTGCCCGGGAGCGCTTACCACACCTTTAAAAAAGCTTGGCGCCCAGCCCGCCAAAGATCACCGCGCCCAGTGGCATCACGCTTACGCCGAACTTGATTGCGCCGCCTACGCCACCGCCATTGCAGTCGGGCTTGGGTTTGCATTTGTCGTTGCAGTCATCTGCCGGTGGCTTGGGTTTGGCGCAGTTGCCGCCACCAAAGCTGCTGTTGACCGAAACGCTCAACGACTTACCGATGAATAGTCCCATGGGTTACTCCTTGAATCATCAGATTTGAGATCCGGCCAGACGGCGTGAAGACCGTCGGACCAAATACCTGTCATCAGGTAGTCCATGAGTGGCGAAACGTTAAGAAACGTTCCTCGCCATAAGCACCGTCATTCCTGTTTGACCCTGAACCACGCCGCGTAAAGCGCCGGTAGAAACAGCAGCGTCAGCGCCGTCGCCACAATCAGCCCGCCCATGATTGCAACCGCCATCGGCCCGAAGAACACACTGCGTGACAGTGGAATCATCGCCAGCACCGCCGCGAGTGCCGTCAGAACGATCGGGCGGAAACGCCGAACAGTCGCTTCAATGATCGCCTGCCATGGCGTCAGCCCCGCCTTGATGTCCTGTTCGATCTGGTCCACCAATATCACCGAGTTGCGCATGATCATCCCCGACAGGGCAATCGTGCCGAGCATGGCCACGAAACCAAACGGCTGACGAAACACCAGCAGGAACAACGTGACGCCGATCAAGCCCAGGGGCGCGGTCAGAAACACCATCGCCGTGCGTGAGAAGCTACGCAGTTGCAGCATCAGCAAGGTCAGCACGACCACGATGAACAATGGCACGCCGGCCTTCACCGAGTTCTGTCCGCGCGCAGAATCTTCAACCGTGCCACCGACTTCCAGCAAATAGCCGTCCGGCAACTCGGCGCGCACGCCTTCCAGGGTCGGCAGGATCTGCTGGACCAGGGTCGCGGGTTGTTCCTTGCCGTAGATATCGGCGCGCACGGTCACCGTCGGCAGGCGGTTACGGTGCCAGATGATGCCCTCTTCAAAGCCATACTCGAGGGTTGCAATCTGCGCCAGGGCCACACTTCTGCCGTTGTCGGTCGGTACCGCCAGGCTTGGCAGCAGCGACAACTCGGTGCGTTCATGAACGGTGCCGCGCAGGAGAATCTCGATCAACTCGTTGTCCTCCCGGTACTGGCTGACGGTGGAGCCGGTCAGGGAGCTTTGCAGGAATTTCGACAGGTTGGCAGTGCTCACGCCAAGCGCACGGGCGCGGTCCTGGTCGATATTCAGGTAGACGATCTTGCTCGGCTCTTCCCAGTCCAGGTGCACATTGACCACGTGGGCATTCTCGCGAACCCTGGCCGCGACTTTGCGCGCCAATGCGCGGACTTCTTCGATGTGCTCGCCGGTCACGCGAAACTGCACCGGGTAGCCCACGGGCGGGCCATTCTCCAGGCGGGTAACGCGTGAACGCAGGTCAGGAAACTGTTCGTCAAGGGTTTCAATCAGCCAGGTGCGCAGGCTTTCGCGTTCTTCGATGGTGTGTGCCAACACCACGAACTGCGCGAAGCTGGCAGCCGGCAGTTGCTGGTCGAGCGGCAGGTAGAAGCGCGGCGAACCGGTGCCCACGTAGGCGACGTAGTTGTCGATGCCGGCGTGTGCCTTGAGCAAGGTCTCGAGGCGCTTGACCTGGTCGGCGGTGTTGCTCAGGGAGGCGCCTTCGGCCAGTTTCAGGTCGACCATCAGCTCCAGGCGACCCGAGGCCGGGAAGAACTGTTGCGGCACGAAACGAAATAGCCCAACCGAGCCGATAAACAGCAACAGGGTCAGGACAATCACCGTCTTGCGCCGACGTACACACCACTGCACCAAACGTCTTACACGCTGGTAGAAGGGCGTGCCATAGGGGTCCGGACCGTCGGTGCCGTGCTTGGCCGCATGTATTTTCGCCAGGTCCGGCAGCAGCTTTTCCCCCAGGTACGGTACAAACACCACCGCAGCGACCCATGAGGCCAATAAAGCAATGGTCACCACCTGGAAGATCGACCGGGTGTACTCGCCGGTACTCGATTGCGCGGTGGCAATCGGCAAAAAGCCTGCGGCGGTGATCAACGTGCCGGTGAGCATGGGGAAGGCGGTGCTGGTCCAGGCGAAGCTTGCGGCCTTGATCCGGTCGTAGCCCTGCTCCATTTTGATCGCCATCATCTCCACCGCGATGATCGCGTCATCCACCAGCAAGCCCAGGGCCAGCACCAGGGCGCCCAGGGAAATTTTGTGCAGGCCGATACCCAGGTAGTACATGGTGGCAAAGGTCATGGCCAGCACCAGCGGAATCGCCAGGGCCACTACCATGCCGGTGCGTACCCCCAGGGAAAAGAAGCTCACCAGCAACACGATGGCCAAGGCTTCGGCCAGCACCTGGACGAATTCGCCGACACTGGTCTTCACCGCTGCGGGCTGATCCGAAACCTTGCGCAATTCCATGCCCGCCGGAAGGTTCTTCTGCAAGCGTGCGAATTCACGCTCCAGTGCCTTGCCCAGCACCAGAATATCGCCGCCTTCACGCATGGCCACCGCCAGGCCGATGGCGTCCGCGCCCATGTAACGCATGCGCGGTGCCGGTGGGTCGTTGAAACCACGGTGGATATCGGCCACATCGCCGATCCGGAAGGTTCGGTCCGCCACCCGAATAGGGAAGTTACGGATCTCTTCCACGCTCTTGAAGTTGCCCGACACCCGCAGTTGCACCCGTTCACTCGGGGTTTCAAAGAAGCCGGCGGTCGACACCGCATTCTGCTCCTGCAAGGCTTGCTGCACAGCGGCCAGTGGCAGGCCGAGGGTGGCGAGCTTGAGGTTGGACAGCTCGATCCAGATCTTCTCGTCCTGCAGGCCGAGCAACTCGACCTTGCCCACATCCGGCACCCGTTGCAGCTGAATCTGAATACGGTCGGCGTAGTCCTTGAGCACGGCGTAGTCGAAACCGTCACCGGTCAAGGCGTAGATATTGCCGAACGTGGTGCCGAATTCATCGTTGAAAAACGGCCCCTGGATATCCGGCGGCAAGGTCTGGCGGATATCGCTGATCTTCTTGCGCACCTGGTACCACAGCTCGGGAATCTGCGCCGAGTGCATGGCGTCGCGCGCGATGAAGGTCACCTGGGACTCGCCGGGCCGCGAGAACGAGACGATGCGCTCGTACTCGCCGGTCTCCATGAGTTTTTTCTCGATGCGCTCGGTGACCTGGCGTGACACTTCCTGGGCGGTTGCCCCCGGCCAGTTGGTCTTGATCACCATGGCCTTGAAGGTGAAGGGAGGGTCTTCGCTTTGTCCCAGTTTGGTGTAGGACAAGGTGCCGACGACCGCCAGCAGGATCATCAGGAACAGTACAATCTGGCGATTACGCAACGCCCACTCGGAAAGATTGAAACCCATGGGGGACTACTCCTTGGCCGCCAGATTCACCACGCGGTTGGCGCGATCCACCGGGCGCACCTGCTGGCCCTCATGGAGCACATGCACGCCCGCCGCAACCACCCAGTCGGTGGGCGCCAGGCCTTCCAGTATCGGCACGCTCTTTTCGCCAAACGCGCCGATGCGCACGGGGGTGCGCTTGAGGGTGTTGTCCGGCGCCACACGCCAGACATAAGACGCGCCGTTCTCCGCACTCAGGGCAGACAGCGGCACCGACAGTGGCATCAACCCGTCGACCGGGATGAATACCCGAGCGCTTTGCCCGAGTTCGGCAGGGACTTTGCCGCCAGTGAATGCCACCCGTGCGGCGAAGGTGCGCGACTTCGGATCGGCGGCGGGCGAGAGCTCGCGAATGCGCCCGGCAAAGCGTTGATCCGGCTGGCTCCACAGCTCAACCGAGACCGGCTGGCCGATCTTGAAGCGGCCGAAGCCTTGCTCCGGCAGGCTGATCACCACTTCACGCTCGCCATCGGTGGCCAGGGTGAACACGGTTTGGCCGGCGGCGACGACCTGGCCCACTTCCACCGCACGCTTGGCGACGACACCGTCCTGGGGCGCACGCAGCACGGCATACCCGGCCTGGTTGCTGGACACGTCGAACTCAGCCTTGATCTGCTTGAGGCGTGCCACACCGGCTCGATAGAGATTTTCGGAATTGTCGTACTGGGATCGGCTGACCATCTGACGGTCCATCAGGGTCTTGTAGCGATCACGCTCGGCGCGCACCAGGCTCAGGTTGGCCTCGGCGCCAGCCATCTGGGCACGGGTGGCTTCCAGTTGCAGGCGTACATCCTGTGGGTCGAGCTCGGCCAGGGGCTGGTTGGCCTTGACCCGCTCGCCCTCCTCCACCAGGCGCTTGCTGACTTTGCCGGCGATGCGAAAAGCCAGGTCCGGCTCATAGCGGGCGCGCACTTCACCGGGATAGCTGTCCACCGACTGCGCCAGGGGCTGGGGTTGTACCACCATGGCCGGGCGAGGGGCAGTGGGGGCCGCTTCTTCATGGCCGCACGCGGCCAACAGGAAGATCAGACTGACAGGCAACGCAAAGGGCAGGAAAGTGCTGCGCATGCTGTGGGACCTTTCGCAAATGAGGCTTGGAATAATTATACTGGCCGGTATGTTATTAATACCAAACTCGCCAGTCCAGTATTAAAGGTGAAAATGTCCGACAATCCTGTAAACACCAATAGTCCCGGGCGTCCCAAGGACATGGCAAAACGCCAGGCGATCCTCGATGCCGCCAAATCGCTGTTCCTGGGCAAGGGTTACGCAAGCACCAGCATGGACGCCGTCGCCCTTGCGGCCGGGGTATCGAAACTCACCGTCTATAGCCACTTCACCGACAAGGAGAACCTGTTCACCGCGGCGGTGGTGGCCAAGTGTGAAGAGCAATTGCCGGTGATGTACTTTGAGCTGCCTGCAGGCATGCCGGTGGAGACCGTGTTGCTGAACATTGCGCGGGGCTTCCATCGGTTGATCAACAGTGAGGAGTCGGTGAACCTGCATCGCTTGATGATGACCACCGGCAATCAGGACGTGAAACTCTCACAGATCTTTTTTGAAGCCGGCCCCATGCGCATGCTGCAGGGCATGGAGCGCCTGCTCGGCAAGATTGACCAGGGCGGCGCCCTGAGCATCGACAAACCCTTCAAGGCCGCGGAGCACTTTTTTTGCCTGCTCAAGGGCACGGCGAATTTCCGTTTGCTGTATGGCTGCGGGGGGGAACTGAGCGAAGAAGCGGCCGAAGAGCATGTTCGGGAGGTGGTGGGGTTGTTTATGCGGGCGTATGGGGCGTAGGTCTCTACACAGCTTTGATATGCACCGGCATGTGGCGAGGGAGCTAGCGCCCGATGGCGGCCTCCGGACCGACCAGGATGCTGGATCAGATCGAGTACATATCCGTTTCTGCGGTAACGGCTGCTATGGGTTCCGCTTTTACAGCGGCTCACTTTTGAAAAGCGCAAAAGTAAGCAAAACGCTCTTGCCCCACCACTCGGCACCTCGCCTAGGCTCGGTGTGCCCGAACGAAGGCTTGAATCCGTGGGCCGCCGCAATGGGCCATCCATGGCCCAGTGCGGCTAACCCGGCGTCCTGCCGGGTTACCCACGGATTCAAGCCTGCGTTCGGCCAGCGTGGTTTAACGGGGCGCCTAAGATCAAGATCAAAAGCCAGATCAAGAGCGGCTCGCTTCGCATCGTGGTTACGGTTGGGCGCTGCTGAGTTGTGTAGGTACCTGCAAACTGCGAGTGAAAGGCGCCTTTGCTTGCAGCCTAAACCTTGAGCGCCTTCTTGGGATAAATGTCATAACGGCTGGACTTGCCCTCCAGCGCATGGCTGGGCTTGGGCCCGTCAATGCACGGCGCCTTGCGCGGGCGCTTGACCACTACGCGATGGCTGGCCAGGGCCAGGGCCGCCGCGAGTAATGCCGGTGCATCCAGGTCATCACCGACCAGTGGCCGGAACAGGCGCATTTCCTTCTTCACGAGGGCGGTTTTCTCGCGGTGCGGGAACATTGGGTCCAGGTAGATCACTTGCGGCGGCTCGCCTTCCCAATTGAGCATCACTTCAATGGCGTTGCCCTTGAGCAGCGTCATGCGCGCCACGATCGGCGCCACGTCAAAATCCTGCGCAGCGCGTGCCAGGCCGTCTTCCAGCAAGGCACCAATCAACGGCTGGCGCTCGATCAGGCTCATCTCACAGCCCAGGCTTGCCAGCACGAACGCATCCTTGCCCAGCCCGGCCGTGGCGTCCAGTACACGGGGACGCACGCCTTGGGCGACGCCCACGGCCTTGGCGATCATCTGCCCGCTGCCACCGCCATATAGACGCCGGTGCGCCGCGCCGCCTTCGACAAAGTCGACCCGCACCGGGCCCGGTGCGTCCGGCCCTAGCTGTTGCAATTGCAGGCCTTGTTCGCCGACCTGCAGGGAAAAGTCCGCTTCATCGCGTTGCACAGGCAAGCCCAGCAGCGCAGCCCACTGCTCGGCGCGGGCCTGGAATTCTTCGGCCAAGGCCTCGACCCGAATGCGGCTGGCCGCTGGTTGTTCACTCATCAATCGCTACGCTCGAAAATATTAAGGATCGGCCAATACCGGCCGATAAAAACAACAGTCAGGTATTTTGCCAGAGCTGAGCGTCGACCGAAAAAAATGTCAGACATTCTTCCCCTAACCATCGGTGTACTGCCGACCCACAACCACTACGGCCTGCGCAATACTCAAGCGCTGGCCGGGGTGAGTCATGTGTGGCAGGACTTCTTTGCCCGAGCCCTGGCCGAACAGCTCGGCGCTACGCCGGGCGCGCTGGCCGCCACGGCGCCTGCACCGCAGGACCCGGCGGTGGAACCCGGCGAAGGCGCCGACTTGCTGGCGCAGATCCTCACCCAGCGTGAGTGTGACGTGAAAGACACCAAGGTCGCCCCACCTGAGCCGCTGTTCCTGCCGATTGCCGAATTCGAGACCGAGCTGCTGCCACCCGCGCCCGCGCCGTTCCCTGACGCAGACATCATCGCCCAGCAACGCCAGCAGCATTTCGAAAGCGGCTGGGTACGGCCGATTGTCTTGAATGCGGGCCAACCCGTCGCTGAACCCGGCCCGGCGCCGCAGCCCCGCCCGCTGCATCTGCCGATTGCCGAGTTCGAGCTGGACTTGTTGCCACCGCCCGCGACCCCGTTCACCGAACAGGACCTGGTCGAACAACAGAAGGCCCTGGATTTCGACTACCACTGGGCACGTCCGTTGATCGTCAACAACCTGCGCCTGGCCGCCTGACGCTTAGCGACACACCCACCAGCGTCCCATGTCCAGATGAAAATGGTTACGGTGTGCGGCGTTGTAGTCCGGGCTCAACACCCCGTTGAACGCGTTACACGCACTGTCACGCACCTGACGCAGAAACCGTGCGTCAGCGTCGTCGCCCGGCCAATCCTTGAGCACACTGATACGGCGTCCATCGGCCAGGCGAAACCCGGCGATATCCAGGGCATTGGCCGAGGCGTGCTGACTGAGGCGGCCTTCGGCGCGGTTGTAGATATTGCGACAGGCAAAACTGCCCAGGTGATCGACCCGCGTCACCACCTCGCCATAGATCGCCTGAGCCGCCGGCTGCAGGCTGTGCCGCTCGAACAACGCAAAGGCTACGGCCAACGGGCAACTGGCCAGAAAACTGCTGCTCAAACCCACCTCCCCGCCCTGTACCCGCAATGTGTTGCGCAACGGGCAGGCGGCGTCGGGGGCTGAGTCCGCCTGGCGGGTCACCCGCAACCCCGAGGTTTTCAGCACTTGGTCGCACAGCAACGGATCATCCTGCAACCGCCCCAGCTTGTAGCGCGTCAACAGGTTCGGACTGGCGCGTACATCCAGCGGCGCCCAGGGGCTCCACTCGTCCGGCACCGGCACCCAGCCCCGCCATGCGCCCACCGCAACAGCGCCGCCGAGCACCAGCAACGCGCCCATCCACCCGATCGACCGCACGGCTTAGTCCTTGAAGAATTGATTGGCCTGGTCGAACGGCATCTTGCGCTCGGTAAAGGTGAAGGTGCCCAATCCATAGACCTCCTGCGCCGCCCGATAAAACTCGCCATAGGCCGCCAGGGCCAGGGCCGAGCCGACGCTGATGCGCCGCACGCCCAACTCACTCAACTGCGCGACGCTGAGGTTCAAGCCACCGGACATCAACACGTTCACCGGCTTGGGCGCCACGGCCTTGACCACCGCCAACACCTCTTCGGCACTGCGCAGGCCCGGCGCATACAGCACATCGGCGCCCGCCTCGGCGTAGGCTTGCAGGCGGCGAATGGTGTCGGGCAAATCCAGGCGGCCATGCAGGAGGTTTTCTGCGCGTGCCGTCAGCGTGAAGGGAAATGCCAGGCTGCGAGCAGCGGCAACGGCAGCCTCGACGCGCTCGACGGCCAGGTCGAAGGGGTAGATAGGGTCGGCGGCAACGCCCGTGGCGTCTTCGATGGAGCCACCCACGATACCGGTGGCGGCGGCTCGCAGAATGGTCTGGGCACAGCCTTCTGGAGTGTCGCTGAAACCGTTTTCCAAGTCGGCGGCGACCGGCAGCGCAGTCGCCCGGACGATGCTGCCGGCATTGCCCAGGGTGTCCTCCAGCGACAGCGCGCCTTCGGCATCCGGCCGCCCCAGGCTGAACGCAAAGCCCGCGCTGGTGGTGGCCAACGCTTCGAAGCCAAGGCTGGCAAGCATGATGGCGGAACCTGCATCCCACGGGTTGGGCATCACAAAGGCACGATCACGTGTGTGCAGGGCTTTGAAGGTTTCGGCGCGAAGGGTTTGGGCATCCATGACGGGCTCCTGGCGGGGAAAAGAGCCCTAGAGTAACCCCAGTTGCTCCGCCACGGGTTCTCGATGCAAGGTCGGCAGCGGCGCAAGCCCCGGCAAACGTGCCATCAACTGGTCATGGAAACGCAAGGCCAATTGGGCGGCGAGGCGGTTGTCCGAGGTGTGCAGGAACATGTAGGGGGTGCGCCCCTCTTCGATCCAACTGGCGATCTTTTTGACCCAGGGCATCAGGAACGGATCGTTGGCTTCAAGTTCGGGGTGCCCGATAAAACGCACTTGGGGACATTGAGTCAACGCCGCCGGGCGCGGTGGCACCCTGGGCTTTTTCGATTGGGCATGCAGGACGGCCGCCGAGGTGGAGGTGCAACTGAACAGCGCGCGCGAATCGAGGCACACGCGCTCGACGCCACGGTCACGCAACAGGCGGTTGAGCATGCGCTCGGCCTCGCCTTTGGCGAAGAACTCATCGTGACGCACTTCAACCGCCAATGGACGGTCAATGCCATCGAGGAATCCGGCCAGCTCTCCGAGACGCTGCGGGGTAAAACCCTTCGACAGTTGCAGCCACAACGGCGACACACGCTCGCCCAGGGGGCTCATCAAGCCGATAAAACTTTCCGCCGCCGGCAGTTGTTCGCGCAAGTCACCGGCATGGCTGATATCACCCGGGAATTTGGCGGTGAAGCGAAAGTCATCGGGCATGATGTCAGCCCAGCGCTGCACGGTTGCGGCCGAGGGTCGAGCATAAAAAGTGGTGTTGCCTTCAACGGCGTTGAAGACCTGGGAATAGAGGCCGAGGTAATCGTTGGCGCGTGCATCGGCGGGGTACAGGTACTCGCGCCAGGCGTTTTCACTCCAGGACGGGCAACCGATGTAGTAAGGCAGGCGCATCAGATGTGGATATCGAGACCCAGCACTTCCATATCCCATTCGACAAAACCGGCGGTGGTCAGGTAGCTGGCCAGGGCCGTCGCGACGCTTTTGCTCATGGAGCGGGGGAAGACCATGTCTTGCTGACGGGCGGGAAGACCGCTGATGCGTGCTTGAGTGCCGGCCTGCGCATCGGAGTGGACTTCGATGAAGTCCGGCGAGTCCTCGACGGAATCGTCCACCGTCGCGTTAGCCTTGCGCGGCTTACGCTTGATCGGGTACGACTGTGAGGAAAAGCCATCAATACGCATAGGCGCGAACTCGCTATCAATAGTGGCATTTTAGTGGCGCAATCCGTAACGCGCAAATGCTCTGGTGATAACTAGAACACATAATTGGTAAAAGGTTTAAAAACCGCTGCAAATTCTGACGATTGGCGAAATTTGCCTCAAAATGCCATCATTTTTGGCGTCAAATAATCCCGCGTTCCGCCTTGGTTTGCGCAACCTTATCGCGCAAGTACACCGGCGCCGCCTGATCAGCCGCAATGGCCTCGCCACGCTCGAATGCAAAGCGCGCCAAGGTCAGCAAGTCTTCTGCATGGGGCAGCATCGCAGGGTCCTGGCCGACCAGTTGCACACCGATCCGCTCGCCATACCCCCAGCCGGTGCCGGCGCCGAACCACTCGCCGCTGGCATCTTGCGGCAACACCGATGACTCCGGCGCCTGCACGGCCTCAACGCCCACCAGGCGCATTTCACCGGCGCTCTCGCGATAGCAGCCCCAATACACTTCATCCATCCGCGCATCGATCGCCGCCGCCACCTGGGAAGTACCGTGTTCACGCAGCGCACGTTGGGCCAGCACCGCGAGGTTGGACACCGGCAACACCGGACGCTCCAGCGCAAACGCCAGGCCCTGCACCACGCCAATGGCAATGCGCACACCGGTAAACGCACCGGGGCCACGGCCGAAAGCGATGGCATCCACGGCCGCCAGGCTGGTGCCGGCGTCTTCCAGCAGTTGCTTGATCATCGGCAACAGCTTCTGCGCGTGCAGGCGCGGGATCACCTCGTAGTGGCTGGTTACTTTGCCATCGTGCAGCAAGGCAACCGAGCAAGCTTCAGTCGCGGTGTCCAGGGCCAGCAGGGTGCTCATGGGTGTGGGTGTCCAAGTCGAAAAAAGTGCGCCAGTATAAACAACAACGGCCCGCAAGCGGGCCGTTGTCAATGCAGTCGATCAACGCATCAGCTCAGTGCTTGCAGCACCTTGGCTGTAATCGCCTCCACGGAGCCGACGCCAGGGATATGGCTGTATTTCGGCTTGCCCTGGGCAGCGGAGAGCTTCTGGTAGAAGTCCACCAGCGGCTTGGTCTGGGAATGGTAGACCGACAGGCGATGACGCACGGTTTCTTCGGTATCGTCCTTGCGCTGCACCAGGTCTTCACCGGTGACATCGTCCTTGCCTTCAACCTTGGGTGGGTTGTAGACGACGTGGTACACGCGGCCCGAGCCTTCGTGTACGCGACGACCGGCAATGCGCTGGACGATTTCTTCGTCCTCGACGGCGATTTCAACCACGGCGTCCAACTCGACACCGGCCTTGACCAGGGCTTCAGCCTGGGGAATGGTGCGCGGGAAGCCGTCGAACAGGAAACCGTTCTTGCAGTCTTCCTGGCTGATGCGTTCCTTGACCAGGTTGATGATCAGGTCATCGGAGACCAGGCCACCGCTGTCCATCACGCTCTTGGCGATCAGGCCCAGCTCGGTGCCGGCCTTGACGGCCGCGCGCAGCATGTCGCCGGTGGAGATTTGTGGAATGCCGAATTTTTCAGTGATGAACTTTGCCTGAGTACCTTTACCGGCCCCGGGAGCTCCCAGCAGAATGACGCGCATCGATGTGCTCCTCAATTTTTTATAGAGATGACGCTCGGATTCGCCGCGTGGGGCCAATCTCGTAAAAATGTGGTTCCAGGCCGATCAAACGGCCAAAGGCTGATCAAGATACACAGCGGGCCCTTGCCACACAAGCCGCCCAAAGTAGGAGAAACCCGCGCCAGGCGTGCGTCGGCCAACGGGTTTGCCTGAGCGCAACCCCGCCCCTCAAACAACGACCGCCCTTTTCCGGGCGGTCGTTGCAGTTCATTCGCAAGCCGTTGAGAACACGCGAAAAACCTCAACCGGTGTTGCGCAAACCTGCGGCAATACCGGCTACGGACACCAGCAGCGCCTGTTCCAGAGGGCTGTCCTGCGCCGCTTCGCGTTGGCGCGAGCGGGCGAGCAATTCAGCCTGCAACAGATGCAGGGGGTCCAGGTAGGTGTTGCGCAGGCGGATGAACTCCAGGGTGTCCGGGCTGTGGGCCAACAGTTGCGACTGCCCGGTCAGACCAAGCACCACCTCGCAGGCCTGCGACAATAGGTCGCGTAAATGCGCGCCCAATGGCAGCAAGTCAGGCTGCACCAGGCGCTCATCATAGAGCCGGGCGATATCGGCGTCGGCCTTGGCCAGCACCATTTCCAGCATATCGATGCGCGTGCGGAAGAACGGCCACTGTTCGCGCATCTGCCCAAGCAACTCGCCCTCGCCGCGCTCCAGGGCCTTGCTTAATGCCGCTTCCCAGCCGAGCCAGGCGGGCAGCATCAAGCGGGTCTGGGTCCAGCCGAAGATCCACGGAATCGCGCGCAGGCTTTCAATACCGCCGGCACGCCGCTTGGCCGGGCGGCTGCCCAACGGCAAACGGCCCAGCTCCTGCTCCGGTGTGGACTGGCGGAAATACTCGACGAATTGCGGATTTTCCCGCACCACCGCTCGGTAGGCGCTGACGCCGTCGGCCGCCAATTCGTCCATCAAGTGACGCCAGGCCGGTTCCGGGGGCGGTGGCGGCAACAGCGTGGCTTCGAGCACTGCGGCCAGGTAGAGGTTGAGGTTCTGCTCGGCAATGTCCGGCAGGCCGAACTTGAAGCGGATCATCTCGCCTTGTTCGGTGGTGCGGAACCGCCCCGCCACCGAACCCGGCGGCTGCGACAGAATCGCCGCATGCGCCGGGCCGCCGCCACGGCCGACGGTGCCACCGCGACCGTGGAACAATAGCAACTCCACTTGCTGCTCACGGCAGATGTCCACCAAGCGCTCCTGCGCCCGGTACTGCGCCCAGGCGGCGGCGGTGGTGCCGGCATCCTTGGCCGAGTCCGAATAGCCGATCATCACTTCCTGCGGGCCTTGCAACCGCGCGCGATAGCCCGGCAACTGCAACAACCGCTCCATCACCGGCCCGGCGTTATCCAGGTCGGCCAGGGTCTCGAACAGCGGCACCACACGCATTGGCCGTTGCACGCCGGACTCTTTAAGCAGCAGTTGCACCGCCAGCACATCCGAAGCAGCACCGGCCATGGAAATCACATAGGAGCCCAGCGATGCGGCCGGTGCAGCGGCGATTTCCCGACAGGTGTTCAAGACTTCCGCCGTGTCTGCCGACGGCTTGAAATAACCCGGCAGCAGCGGTCGACGATTGTCCAGTTCCTTGCTCAGGAAGTCGATGCGCGCTTCTTCGTCCCAGTCCTCATAACGTCCCAGGCCAAGGTAGTCGGTGATTTCAGTCATGGCCGACGCATGGCGAGTGGAGTCCTGGCGCACATCCAGGCGTACCAGGAACAGGCCAAAGGTCACGGCGCGGCGCAGGCAATCGAGCAACGGGCCATCGGCGATCACGCCCATGCCGCACTCATGCAGCGACTGATAGCACAGTTGCAGCGGACCGAGCAGGTCGCGATTGTCCTGCAACACCTGCTCGGGTGCCGCTGCGGTGCCATTCAACGAGGCATGGGCCCACTGGCGCGTGGCGCGCAGACGTTCGCGCAACTGCTTGAGCACCGCACGGTAGGGTTCGACGCTGTCTCCCGCCTGGGCCTGCAACGCCGCGCTGGCCTGTTGCATGGACAACTCGGAGGCGAGTTGATCGATATCGCGCAGATACAAATCCGCCGCCATCCAGCGCGCCAGCAACAGCACTTCACGGGTGACCGGCGCGGTGACGTTCGGGTTGCCGTCACGGTCGCCGCCCATCCACGAGGCAAATCGAATCGGCGCAGCCTCAAGCGGCAGGCGCAAGCCGGTTGCGGCATGCAAGGCCTGGTCGGCCTTGCGCAGATAATTCGGGATGGCCTGCCACAATGAATGCTCGATGACGGCAAAGCCCCATTTGGCCTCATCCACCGGCGTAGGCCGCACGCGACGGATTTCTTCGGTGTGCCAGGCCTCGGCGATCAAGCGTTGCAAACGTTCACGGATGTGCTCGCGTTCGGCACGGGTAAGGTCACGGTGATCCTGCAGCGCCAGTTGGGCGGCGATCGCGTCGTACTTCTGGATCAGGGTGCGACGTGCGACTTCGGTGGGGTGGGCGGTGAGCACCAGTTCGATTTCCAGCCGCGCCAATTGGCGCGCCAGGGATTCATCGCTGTGCCCTTCACGCTGCAGACGGGCCAACAGTTCCGGCAACACGCGGGATTCGAAGGGCGCCGGTTGCGACTCATCGCGCCGGTGAATCAACTGGTACTGCTCGGCAATGTTGGCCAGGTTGAGGAACTGGTTGAAGGCCCGGGCTACGGGCAGCAGTTCGTCTTCCTGCAGTTGATTCAGGCTCGTGCTGAGTTCATCGCCCGCGCCGCGCCGGTCGGCCTTGGCGCCTTTACGGATCTGCTCGATCTTGTCGAGAAAATCACCGCCGTATTGCTCTGCAATGGTGTTGCCCAACAGTTCACCCAGCAGGTGAACATCCTCACGCAAGCGTGCATCGATATCACTCATCAGCCACTCTCCAGCCAGAAATCCGGGACGCGCAGGGGGTCCAGAGTGCCGTCAGCGCAGGTTTCTGACAAGACACTTTAAACCTTGCCGCTTCCCGCTAGTCTCAACATCAGGTCGCCGCGTTATGCACACCGGCGGCTGGACACTCATTATTGAGGTTGCCATGAAAATTCGAGACCTGCCCGAGCATTGGGAAGAGACCGCCAAGGGTCAGCTGACCAAAACCGAATACGCCATTCATCTGGATGTGGAGGCCGCCGCGAGACTGGCCGCCCTGGCCGAGATGTACCCCAAGCGTCACGCCGAAGAACTGCTCGGCGAGCTGATCGGCGCCGCCCTTGAAGAGTTGGAAGCCAGCTTTCCCTACGTCCAGGGGCAGCAGGTGATTGCCACCGATGAGGAAGGCGATCCGCTGTACGAAGACGTTGGGCCCACACCGCGATTTCTGACCTTGTCACGCCGCTATCTGCATGATTTATCAGCCGGTACTGACGAACAGCAGCACTGATCACTGTTTTACCCACCCCAATTTAACCCCTGTATTCCGGGCTTTTCAGCGGCCCGGAGTATCGTTGTGCGTGGTGAAAGTTCCATTTTTCCAGAACTGACCAATCAGTCAGATATTTTTTTAGGCAAATCGCCATCTTCGCTGAACTTTTGAAAAAAGCCTCCGGTCACAGCCAGTAAGCCATCACTTGGAACGCTCGTTTGAACTGGCGTCATGTGCTTTACCGCCGGGCCCGCAAACGAACACCGAGATGGATTTTGATGTTTTTCAGGAGCTACCCAATGGAGTTGAAGACGATGAAGACCAGCACTGCCAAATCCTCGTTTAACCACCTGCGCGGGCTTAAATTGGCCGCGCTGGCAATCGGCACCAGCTTCGTTCTGGCAGGTTGCGCCGGTAACCCGCCGACCGAGCAGTACGCAGTGACCCAGTCTGCGGTCAACAGCGCGGTCAGCGCCGGCGGCACCGAGTTCGCAGCCGTGGAAATGAAGTCGGCCCAGGACAAGCTCAAAGAAGCTGAAATCGCCATGCACGACAAGAACTACGACAAAGCTCGTATGTTGGCTGAACAAGCCGAGTGGGATGCTCGTGTCGCTGAGCGTAAGGCCCAGGCTGCCAAGGCCGAGCAAGCGGTGAAGGATTCCCAGAAAGCAGTTGATGAGTTGCGTAAGGAAGGCATGCGCCCGGCTGCTATCCAGCAGAAGTAAGCCGCTGCCCCTTGATTGCATCGCACCTGATATCGAATTGAAAGGACGACACGACTATGCGTAAACAATTGATGATCCCTGCCCTGTTGGCGATGAGCGTTGCCCTGGCAGCCTGCTCCACCCCGCCGAACGCGAACCTGGAAAACGCACGGACCAACTTCACGGCCCTGCAAACCAACCCGCAGGCGACCAAGCTCGCAGCCCTGGAAACCAAAGACGCCAGCGAGTGGCTGGACAAGGCAGACAAGGCCTACCGCGACAAGGAAGACGAGAAGAAAGTCGACCAACTGGCTTACCTGACCAACCAGCGTGTAGAAGTGGCGAAAGACACCATTTCCCTGCGTGAGTCCGAAGCCAAGCTGAAAAACGCTGGCGACGAACGTGCCCGCGCCCTGCTGGACGCCCGTGACGCGCAGATCAAGCAACTGCAAAACAGCTTGAACGCCAAGCAAACCGATCGCGGCACCCTGGTGACTTTCGGTGACGTGCTGTTTGCTACCAACAAGTCCGACCTGAAATCCAGCGGCCTGGTCAACATCACCAAGCTGGCTCAGTTCCTGCGCGACAACCCGGACCGTAAAGTGATCGTCGAAGGCTACACCGACAGCACTGGTTCCGACTCGTACAACCAGAGCCTGTCCGAGCGCCGCGCCGCTTCCGTACAGCGCGCACTGGCCCAGCAAGGCGTGGACATTTCGCGCATCGTGACCCAGGGTTACGGCAAGGAATACCCGGTTGCCGACAACGGCAGCGTCTCCGGCCGTGCGATGAACCGTCGCGTCGAAGTGACCATTTCCAACGACAACCAGCCAGTCAAGCCACGCTCGTCCGTTGCTAACTGATTGATTGAAGCGGCATAAAAAAAACCCACCTTATGGTGGGTTTTTTTTCGGCTCGTCGAACTGTACGGTTCGACCGGTATCTTCAGCCGGCATTTGAATCTGCGGGCCCGCCTGCTTGTCTGCCTGACTCTCAAGCCTGTTGCGGCGAGCAGCTTCCTGTTCAATCGCCACATGCTGCCTTGCCATGATCAGCATATTTTCCAGCACTGGAATCTTGAATTCCATCCTCGCCTCAAACCGTGTGAGTGACAACGCTTTGTGTGGTATCTGACGAAATAAGGTTCCAGGCATTCCTGCCCCGACCGACGACTGGCCATCCGATGCACGAAAAAAAAACCGCCCTGCAGGCGGTTTTTCCATGAGGCTTGATCAGTTGCCGATTTGGCCTGAACCTTGATAGTCCGGCTGCTGGATCTGACCCTGTCCCGCGCTCTGACCACCGCTTTGGCCATCGTCGGCGCCTTGACCGCCCTGGGCACCTTGAGCGCCCTGCGCGCCACCCGCCTTCTGCGCGAGCAACTTCTTCAGCAGCTCCTCCAATTCCTTGAGGGGATCTTCACCACCGGCACCGCCCTGGCTGCCTTGAGAACCTTTGGCTTTCAGATCCTGGATCTGCTTTTGTACATCTTTAATCTGCTGGTCCAAGCCTTGCGAGCTTCCTTGACCATTGCCAGCGCCGCCCACCCCCCCCATGCCGCCCATGCCACCCATGTTCGCGCCGCCCGAGATACCGTTGATTCCTGCCATAAATGCTAACTCCAACCTATGAATTAAGGGACCGATCAGCCTTGCCAATCGGTGAATAATCAGTGGTGGGTGAGTCAGGATGGTTCCGGCCTGTCGAGTGGCTGACATGCGTGAAATCAATAGTCTGTAAAGACAAGGGCGGTTTCCCACGGATGGGAGGCAGAATTCACTGTTGCAGTTGCGGAGTTTCTTGCCCGATGCAACGCACTGCCTGTTTCTTGTTGTTCACCAGGACGCCGCTCAGGCCTTTCTGGTCGGTATCGAACATCACCAGCACACCGTCCACGCACTGCGCCACTTGAGCGGCGGGGGTCAGTGAGACTTTGTAATCCTCCCCCGGCACGGTCTTGAGCATCGTGAATTCACTGAGCAGCAGCGCATCTTCCGGCTTGGCGAAGTGCAGGTAGCCGTAGTACCACAAACAACCGACCGTACCGATGATGGTGCCGATCCCTGTGAGAATCAGCGGGATCATGTTGCGCTCTTCACTCATTGCGGGCTCTCTGATGGGTCAACCTTGGAAAGGGGGTAATTCGGTATTTCGCCCAGACGCCGCAGGCCGTTGAAATGCTGCGGGTCATCCAGGTAAAGCAGCATGACGGTTTGCCAGGTCTTGTCGGCAAACGTCTGCACATGCCCACCCCGCGTCAATTGCAACACTCTGGGCGGTGGCGCCGCCTGATACAGGCGTATGCCGTTGGACACGGGCACGATCGGATCATCCAGGCTGTGAAACAGCAGTTTGGGAACGCCCTTGAGCTGGGGCATGGCGTTGATCGCGCTGTCGGCGTCGGGCACCAGCCAGGACAAAGGGACCTGAAACGGCCATGTTAACCAGGATGTGCTCAGGGCAAATTGTCCCACGTCACGATAACTGGCAGGCACACCGTCCAATACCAGGGCCTTGAGCCGAGACTGGCGCTCGGGGTGACCCGCTAGATAATGCACCGCCAGCGCGCCGCCCAGGCTCTGGCCAAGCACGACCAACGGCTGCCCCTGGGCTTCGGGCGCCTGATCCAGCCAACTGAAGGCTGCGTCTACATCCTGATAGACGGCCGGCAGTGACGGCTTGCCTTGCGAAAGCCCATAACCGCGATAGTCGAGCAACAGCACCTGGTAGCCCTGCTCCGGCAACCACCAGCTGCCGCCCAGATGCCACGCCAGGTTGCCGCCGTTGCCGTGCAGGTGCAGCACCGTGCCTTTGAGGGGCACGCCAGGCTTGGCCGGCAGCCACCAGGCGTGCAGTTTCACGCCGTCGGCGGTGGTGAGGGTGACGTCGCGATACGCCAGGTGGGCTTTTTCCGGCGTGAACGGCAGGCCGGGCTCGGGGTAGAACAGCAGGGAGCTGCAGCCGTTCAATGTGAGTAGCAGGCACAGAATGCCGAGGATTCTCATCCGTTGAGCCTCGTGAGTGAGATGAAATGGGCGGACGTGGGAGATCCCGGGTGAGTCGCCGTCCGGTCAAAGAATATTGGAATAGTCCGCCTCGATCCGGTCCAGGCTCAAATGATTGAGGAAGTTGGAAAAGCACATCCATGCCGCCAGTGCGTTCATGTCGCGAAACTGTTCGGGCAGGTACTTGGGCGGCACGACCAGGCCTTCGTCGACCAGTTGACGCAAGGTGCGCATATCTTCGAGGGTGGTCTTGCCGCAGAACAGCAACGGCACCTGTTCCAGCTTGCCCTTGCGCACAGCCAGCTGGATGTAGTTGTAGACCATAATAAAGCCCTTGAGGTAGGACAGGTCCTTGGTGAACGGCAGGCCGGTCGGCACCGAGCCACGGAACACCCGACTGGCGTTGCCGTAGCTTTCCGCCATTTCAAAGCCCTGCTCGCGGAAGAACTCGAACACCTGCAGGAAGTCGGCGCCCTCCTCCACCATATGGATGGCGCGGGTGCGGTTGGTCAGTTTGCGCAGCCGGCTGGGGTAGGAGGCAAACGTGATGATCTCCATCAGGATCGCCAGGCCTTCCTGGGTCACGGTGGACGAGGGCGGCCCCTTGGACAGGAACGTGCAGATCGGCTGGTTCTGGCCATTGAGGGTGGTGCCCACATGCACCAGGCCTTCGTGCACTTCCAGGGCGCGCACGTCACGGTCGTTGAACATCGCGTCGGCGCGGATCTTGATGTAGTCGGCGCCCGCGGCTGCGTCGGCGACGATGCCATCGGACTCGAATACGCGAATGGTCTCCTCGGCCTCGCCGAACACCTTGTTCAAGCGGGTCTGCAGCAGGCTCACCGCATCCTTGGCGGTCAGGGTCTTGGCTTCGTCCTTGAGGTCGCCCCGGCCATCGATGTTGTTCAGGTAGTCCGAAAGCATCAGCCCCAGGTCCGCCAGCGTCGGGTCGCCGGCGTGGAAGGCGTCGGAAGCGGCGCCATAGAGTTCCTGGGAAATCAGGCCGAAGTCCTCGGTGCCACGGGCTTCGAGCATCCGCACGACCATGCGGTACTCCCGGCACATGCGGCGCATGATCTGGCCCACCGGGCTGAACTGGCCGAGGCGGCGGGTAATGTCGCGCTCGATGTTCTGGAACTCCAGCTTGACCGCGCTGGAATCGAACGACAGCGGCCGATTCAGGTAGTAATCGCGATCCACGGCGGGCATGGCCTTGCCCTTGGCCTTGAGAAAGCCCTGGCGAATGTTCTCGTCCCACTTCACCGCGTCGAGGACGCGGATCGGTGTTTGCGCCAGCACAATGCGATCGGACAAGCTGCGTATCGTCTGCTGGTAATCGTCCACCCGGTGCTTCCTCTTTGAACGTGGCCTTTCTGGTATCAGACTGAAGCCAATACCAGGTGCATGTAACGCTTGAGTATCTCCAGCATTTCTTCACCGGTCAGCGGCTCTGCGCCGCCCAACAGGCCCTGATATTCCATCCGACTGATAATCGCCGTCAACACCTTGGCATCCTGCTGCGGCTCGCGGGAGCCCAAGACCTGGAAAAACTGCCCGGTGCCTTGCAGCAGGATCTGTTGGTGGGAGCGTACCAGTTCGGCAAGGCGCGGATTGAGCAAGGCTTCCTGGCGGAAGGCCTGCTCGGCCATCAGGTATTCGCGACGGTTGATCAGTTGGCGCTGCACATAGTCGGCGGTCAGCCGCGCAATGTCATCGGCCAGCTGCGAGCGCGACGCCGGACTGCCGTCGCCGTAAGCGACCATCTCGCGCAGCAGGCCTTCGTTGCGCACCCACAGCTTGCCCATGAACGCGGCGCTGCGTTCGACGTATTGGGCGAAGGTGTCGGTGAGCAGGTCATCGATATCCTTGAAGTAGTAAGTGGTGGCCGACAACGGCACGCCGGCCTCCGCCGCCACGGCACGGTGCCGCACGGCACGTACGCCGTCACGGACCACGATGCGCATGGCCGCATCGAGAATGTCCTGCCGGCGCTGTTCACTGCCCCGGCGGCTGGCCTTGCGGCCCTGGTACTGGACGCTATCGGCCACGGCAGCGGCAACGCCGGCGGCGCCTTCTTGAGCCATTACGCGGTTCACCACATTTCCCTCTTCTAAGTGTGACGCGCAGCGTCACAGGATGCATTCCCACGCAGAGCGTGGGAACGAGCAACCGATCAACAAAACCTGGCGCTGTTTGTTTGACGCGAATTTACGCCACATAAAAAAGCCGCCTTATAAAAGGCGGCTTCGGATTTCGCTACGGTTACGCTTGTGGCCGCATATGCGGGAACAAGATCACATCGCGGATCGACGGCGAGTTGGTCAACAGCATCACTAGCCGGTCGATGCCGATACCTTCACCGGCGGTGGGCGGCATGCCGTATTCCAGGGCCCGTACGAAGTCGGCATCGTAGTGCATGGCTTCGTCATCACCGGCGTCCTTGTCGGCCACCTGGGCCATGAAGCGCTCGGCCTGATCTTCCGCGTCGTTAAGCTCGGAATAGGCGTTGGCGATTTCACGGCCGCCAATGAACAGTTCGAAACGGTCGGTGACGTTCGGGTTGTCGTCGTTACGACGCGCCAGCGGCGACACTTCGAACGGGTACTGGGTGATGAAGTGCGGCTGTTCCAGCTTGTGCTCCACCAACTCTTCGAAAATCATCACCTGCAACTTGCCCAGGCCTTCGAAGCCCAGCACTTTGGCGCCGGCCTTCCTGGCGATGGCGCGAGCCTTGTCGATGTCGTTCAGGTCGTCAGCGGTCAGCTCAGGGTTGTACTTGAGGATCGAGTCGAACACCGACAGGCGCACGAACGGCTCGCCGAAGTGGAACACTTTGTCGCCATAAGGCACGTCAGTGCTGCCCAGCACCAGCTGCGCCAGTTCGCGGAACAGCTCTTCGGTCAGGTCCATGTTGTCTTCGTAGTCGGCGTAGGCCTGGTAGAACTCCAACATGGTGAATTCAGGGTTGTGCCGCGTCGAGACGCCTTCGTTACGGAAGTTGCGGTTGATCTCGAACACCTTCTCGAAACCGCCGACCACCAGGCGCTTGAGGTACAGCTCCGGCGCGATCCGCAGGAACATTGGCAGGTCCAGCGCATTGTGGTGGGTTTCGAACGGCTTGGCCGCGGCGCCACCGGGGATGGTCTGCAGCATCGGCGTTTCGACTTCCAGGAAGTCACGCTGGGCCAGGAAGCTGCGGATGTGGGCGATGACCTGCGAACGCACGCGGAAGGTCTGGCGCACGTCTTCGTTGACGATCAGGTCAACGTAGCGCTGGCGGTAGCGCTGCTCGGTGTCGGTCAGGCCGTGGTGCTTGTCCGGCAGCGGGCGCAGGGACTTGGTCAGCAGGCGCACGCTGGTCATCTCGACATACAGGTCGCCTTTGCCGGAACGGGCCAGGGTGCCCTCGGCTGCGATGATGTCGCCCATGTCCCAGGTTTTCACCGAGGCCAGGGTTTCTTCGGAAAGGGTCTTGCGGTTGACGTAGACCTGGATGCGCCCGGTCATGTCCTGGATCACCATGAACGAGCCACGGTTGA
This sequence comes from Pseudomonas sp. 31 R 17, assembly GCF_900004915.1. Lineage (NCBI taxonomy): Bacteria > Pseudomonadati > Pseudomonadota > Gammaproteobacteria > Pseudomonadales > Pseudomonadaceae > Pseudomonas > Pseudomonas sp. 31 R 17. The sequence goes on along the minus strand of NZ_CVTN01000065.1, from coordinate 394,382 downwards.
GCATGATGCGACCCGCCACCTTGACCGGGATCGCCGCTTCTGCCAGCTCTTCCTTGGTCTTGTCCGCGTACTCTTTCTGCAGGGCATCGCAGTAGTTGTCGCGGCGGAAGTCGTTGGGGAAGGCGTTACCCTTGGCGCGCTCGGCAGCAAGCTTTTCCTTGCGCAGGGCGATCAGGGAGTTTTCTTCCTGTTGCAGGGCTTGCGGGTCGAGTTGTTGGTCGCTCATGTCTTAAATTTTCCATCAGGTTCGTTGTCCCCGGCCAGTGGCCGGGGATCGCCTACAATCTTTACAGCCCCGATTTCAGGCTGGCTTCCAGGTATTCGTCGATATCACCGTCGAGCACCTTGTCGCAGTCGCTGCGTTCGATGTTGGTGCGCAAATCCTTGATCCGCGACGCATCGAGCACGTAGGAACGGATCTGGTGCCCCCAGCCGATGTCCGACTTGGTGTCTTCCAGCGCCTGGGACGCGGCGTTGCGCTTCTGCATTTCCTGCTCGTACAACTTGGCCCGCAGCATTTTCATGGCGGTGTCCTTGTTGGCGTGCTGGGAGCGCTCGTTCTGGCAGCTGACCACGGTGTTGGTCGGTACGTGGGTGATACGCACGGCCGAGTCGGTGGTGTTTACGTGCTGGCCACCGGCACCGGAGGAACGGTAGGTGTCGATGCGCAGGTCGGCCGGGTTGATCTCGATTTCCACCTTGTCGTCAATCTCCGGGGAGACGAACACCGCCGAGAAGGACGTATGGCGACGGTTGCCGGAGTCGAACGGGCTCTTGCGCACCAGGCGGTGCACGCCGATCTCGGTACGCAACCAGCCAAAGGCGTATTCACCCTTGATGTGCACGGTCGCGCCCTTGATACCGGCCACTTCACCGGCGGACAGCTCCATGATGGTCGCGTCGAAACCGCGCTTGTCGGCCCAGCGCAGGTACATGCGCAGCAGGATGTTGGCCCAGTCCTGGGCCTCGGTGCCGCCGGAACCGGCCTGGATATCCAGGTAGGCGTTGTTCGGGTCCATTTCGTGGCTGAACATGCGACGAAATTCAAGCTTGGCGAGGTTTTCCTCGAGACGGGCCAGCTCGGCGACAACATCGCCCACGGCGCTTTCGTCATCTTCTTCGACGGCCATGTCCAGCAGGTCACGGCAGTCGGCCAGGCCGGTGTTCAGCTCGTCGAGCGTGTCGACGATCTGCGCCAGCGCAGCGCGCTCGCGCCCCAGTTCCTGGGCGTACTCAGGTTTGTTCCAGACACTCGGATCTTCAAGCTCGCGATTGACTTCGGTCAGACGCTCATGCTTTTGATCGTAGTCAAAGATACCCCCGAATAGTTTCGGAGCGCTCGGACAGGTCCTTGATGGTGTTAAGGATCGGGTTGATTTCCATGGCGGGCAGCACTCGTTGGCGAACTTTTGAAAGCCGGCGAGTATAACGGCAAACGCCTGGAAACGGCAGTCCACCCGGCCGAAAAGGCAGAGGTTTGTACACAATCCCAAGACCGATGAATAGCCAAATGTGGGAGGGGGCTTGCCCCCGATGGCAGTCTGTCTGCCAATGAAGTTGTGACTGACGCACCGCTATCGGGGGCAAGCCCCCTCCCACATTTGGCCTTGAGCCGGCCTTGAGTTATTCGATGCCGACTTGATTACGCCCATTATGCTTGGCGATATACAACCCCTTGTCCGCCGCCATGATCAACTGCCGGCAATCGGTGCCCTGTACGGGTGTCAACGTCGACAGGCCAATGCTGATGGTCAAACTCGAACCTTCCGCCGGCGCGATATGCGGGATTTTCAGGGCGGCCACCGCCATGCGCAGTTTTTCCGCCACCAGCCGCGCACCGCCCGGCGAGGTGTTGGGCAGCACCAGCGCGAACTCTTCGCCGCCATAGCGTGCCGGCAGGTCGGAGGGACGGCTGCTGGCTTCGCGGATGGTATTGGCGACTTTGCGCAAGGCCTCATCACCCTCGACGTGGCCAAAGCTGTCGTTGTAGGTCTTGAAGAAGTCCACATCGATCATCAGCAAGGAGAGCTGGGTCTGGTCGCGCATGGCTCGGCGCCATTCCAGTTCCAGGTATTCGTCGAAGTGGCGGCGATTGGACAGCCCGGTCAGGCCATCGGAGTTCATCAGCCGTTGCAGCACCAGGTTGGTGTCCAGCAACTGTTGCTGGCTGACCCGCAGCGCACGGTAGGCCGCGTCGCGCTGCAACAGGGTCATGTAGGAGCGCGAGTGATAGCGAATGCGCGCTACCAGTTCGATATTGTCCGGCAGCTTGACCAGGTAATCGTTGGCCCCGGCCGCAAACGCTGCGCTCTTGATCAGCGGGTCTTCCTTGGTGGAAAGCACGATGATCGGGATATTCGCAGTGGCCGGGTGATTGCGGTACTCGCGCACCAGAGTCAGGCCGTCGAGGCCGGGCATGACAAGGTCCTGCAGGATCACGGTCGGCTTGATGCGAATTGCCTGCGCGATCGCCTGGTGCGGGTCGGCGCAAAAGTGGAAATCGATGTTTTCTTCATGGGCCAGGCCGCGCCGCACAGCTTCGCCGATCATGGCCTGGTCGTCGACCAGCAGCACCATGGCGGCGTTTTCGTCGGTCTTGAAGTCGTCAAGTTGTAGATCATTCATGTGCGGTCACCTGAATTACGCCTGCAAACCAGCACGGCGGGAGATTGTCGATCATGTTGCAAAGACCTCCTGCAATCGCGGCGCAATTCTTTCCAGTGGGCGAATTTCAACAGCGGCATCAATCGCCGCCGCTGCTTTGGGCATCCCATACACCGCCGAACTCGACTGGTCCTGGGCGATGGTCAAATATCCTTGTTCGCGCATCAACTTGAGGCCCTGGGCGCCGTCGCGCCCCATGCCGGTCAGCAGTACGCCGACGGCGTCACCGATCCAATAGCTGGCGACACTTTCGAAAAACACGTCGATGGACGGCCGGTAAATCTCGTTCACCGGCTCTGCGGTATAGGCTAGCGTGCCATTTTTCAACAAGCGAATATGGTGGTTGGTACCGGCCAGCAAGACCACGCCGCTCTGCGGAGGCTCACCCTCTCGCGCCAGGCGCACCGGCAGGCCGGACGCACTGCTCAACCACTCGGCCATGCCCGCGGCGAACACCTGGTCCACATGCTGGACCAGCACGATGGCGGCGGGAAAGTTGCGGGGCAATCCCTTGAGCAGGACTTCCAGGGCAGCCGGACCGCCCGCCGAAGAACCGATCGCCACCAGGCTCTGGCGTTTGCCGGTGCTGCGCTCGGGCGCGGTTTCGGCGCGCACACGGCTACCGCGCTGGCCGATCAGCCAGCCGATATTGAGGATCTTGCGCAACAACGGCGCTGCCGCATCCCTGGGGTTACCCACGCCGAGCGCCGGGGTGTCCACCACATCCAGGGCGCCGTGGCCCATGGCTTCGAACACCCGGCTCATATTGGCCTGGCGGTCGACGGTCACCAGCAAAATCGCGCAGGGCGTCTCGGCCATGATCTGCCGCGTGGCCTCCACGCCGTCCATTACCGGCATGATCAAGTCCATCAGGATCAGGTCCGGCAGCCGTTCGGCACAGCGCTGCACCGCTTCCAGGCCATTACTGGCCACCCATACCACCTCGTGCGCGGGTTCCAGGTTCAAGGCGCGCCGCAACGCCTCGACGGCCAGGGGCATGTCATTGACGATCGCAATCCTCATGCCCGGGCGCCCCCGATCAGTTCAACCACGGCGTCGAGCAAGGCATCGTCGTGGAAGCTGGCTTTGGCCAGGTAATAGTCGGCGCCGGCGTCGAGGCCTCGGCGTCGGTCTTCTTCCCGATCCTTGTAGGAAACCACCATCACCGGCAACGATTGCAGGCGACTGTCACGGCGCAAGAGTGTGACCAATTCAATACCGTCCATGCGAGGCATATCAATATCAGTGATAAGCAGGTCGAAATCCTCGGAACGCAATGCGTTCCAGCCATCCATGCCATCGACCGCAACGGCCACTTCATAACCGCGATTGAGTAATAACTTGCGTTGCAGCTCACGCACGGTCAGCGAGTCGTCAACCACCAGCACCCGCTTGCGCGGTGCCTCGGTGGCCTGCTGGGTGCGCCGGGCGATACGTTCCAGGCGGCCGGTGTTGAGCAACTTGTCCACCGAACGCAGCATGTCCTCCACGTCGACGATCAGGACCACCGAGCCATCGTCGAGCAAGGCGCCGGCGGAAATATCCTGGACCTTGCCCAGGCGATCATCCAGCGGCAATACCACCAGGGTGCGTTCACCGATAAAGCGCTCCACGGCGATCCCATACACGGCATCGCGCTCGCGGATCACCACCACTTTCAAGGTATCGGCAGGGGTGTGCCCCGGTGGACGCTGCAACAGCTGACTGGCGGCGACCAAGCCGACATGCCGGCCCTCGTGCCAGAAATGCTGGCGACCTTCCAGTTGCACAATGTCCTCGGGCGCCAGGTCGCACATGCGTTCGATGTGCGCCAGCGGGAAGGCGTAGGCCTCTTCACCGACCTCCACCACCAGGCTGCGCACCACCGACAAGGTCAACGGCACCTCCAGGTGAAAGCGACTGCCCTGCCCCGCCGTCTGCTCCAGCACCACGGCGCCGCGCAGTTGACGCACCATGTGCTGCACCGCATCCAGGCCGACGCCGCGACCGGACACTTCGGTCACCTTGTCGCGCAGGCTGAACCCCGGCAGGAACAGGAACGTGAGCAGTTCTTCCTCGCTCAGGCGCAGCGCGGTTTCCACGGGGGACAGGTGCCGGTCGACAATGGTGCCGCGCAGGCGCTCAAGGTCGACGCCGTTACCGTCATCGCTCAACTCCAGCACCAGCAAGCCGGCTTGATGGGACGCACGCAGGCGAATCAAGCCTTCCGCCGGCTTGCCCGCCAGCAGCCGCTGCTCGGGCATTTCGATGCCGTGGTCGACGGCATTGCGTAATAAATGCGTGAGTGGCGCCTCGAGCTTTTCCAGCACATCGCGGTCGACCTGGGTCTTTTCGCCCTCGATCTCCAGGCGCACTTGCTTGCCCAGGCTGCGGCCGAGGTCACGCACCATGCGTACCTGCCCGGCCAGCACATCGGCAAACGGGCGCATGCGACAGGCCAACGCGGTGTCGTAAAGCACCTGGGCGCGCTGGCCGGCCTGCCAGCCGTACTCGTCCAGCTCGGCGTTCTTCTGCGCCAGCAGCGCCTGGGCCTCACTCAACAAGCGGCGGGTATCGGCCAGGGCTTCCTGGGCCTCAAGGTTGAGGTCGACGACCTTGAGGTGGCCCTCCAGGGTATCCAGGGCGCGCAGGCTGTTGCTTTGCAGCCGCTTGAGGCGCTGCAGGCTGGCCAGGTAGGGCTTGAGGCGCTGGGTTTCCACCAACGATTTGCTGGACAGGTCCAACAGGCTGTTCAAGCGTTCGGCCGTGACCCGTAGCACGCGCTCACCGCCTTCGGTCATGCGTTTGCCCTGGCGCGGCGGCTCGCTGATGACGGCGGGCGCAGGCTCAGGTTCGGGTACCGGCGCCTCGATCACCGGCATGGGAGCCGGTTCGGGTTTCGGCGCGACCATGGCGCTGGGTTGCGACGGGTCCAGCAAGCGCTCCATCAGCGCCACATAGGCCTGGATATCCGCCGCCCCTACGTTATTGCCCGGGGTGGCGATACGCATCAGCAAATCCGTGCCCTGCAGCAACGCGTCGATATGCTCGGGCTGCAGGTACAAGCGCGCTTCCTGGGCGCTGACCAGGCAGTCTTCCATGACATGGGCCACGCTGACGCCGGCATCCACCCCGACAATCCGCGCCGCGCCCTTGAGCGAGTGCGCGGCGCGCATGCAGGCCTCAAGCTGGTCGGCCTGGGTCGGGTTGCGTTCCAGGGCCAGCAGGCCTGCACTGAGCACCTGGGTCTGCGCATCGGCTTCCAGGCTGAACAGTTCCAACAGCGAGGCATCGCGCATCTGGTCGGGGGTCATGCGAGGCTCCGGGTCACGGCGGACAACAATTGAGCCTCGTCCAGCCAACGCAGGCTGCGGCCTTTCCACTGCAATACGCCCTGGGTGAAACGCGCACTGGCCTGGGTACCGGAGGCCGACGCGGCGCTCAAGGTGCGCTCATCGATGGCATGGATGCCATCCACTTCGTCCACCGGCACGACCACCGGGCCATCCTGCGCGGCAATGATCAGCATGCGCGGCATGATGCGCCCGCCGGTGGCGCCGGTATTGGCGCTGTCCAGGCCGAGCAGTTCCACCAGCGACAGGCAAGCTACCAATGCGCCGCGTACGTTGGCCACGCCCAGCAAAGCCCGGGAGCGCTGGTGCGGCAAGGAGTGGATCGGTTGCAGGGGCGCGACTTCCACCAGGCAACGGGTCGCGATGCCCAGCCACTCCTCGCCGAGGCGGAACATCAGCAAGGAGCGGGTGACCACCTGGTTGTCGAGCTCGCCGGCGGCTTGCGCGGGACGCTCGTCCTGCGCCAGCGCATAGCGGTCGAGCAGGCGCGTGGCCGCGGCCGAATACACCGAGCAGTTACGGCAATGGATGTGCTCCACCAGCAAGGGGCAGGATTTGTCGCCATGGATGCCGATGCGGTTCCAGCAGTCGTCGATGGCTTGGGTGTCGGCCAGGGTCAGGTCCAGGCCAGCGGTATCCAGCACGTCAGGGCTACTCATCGTTTGGACTCACTGTCAGCTCGCTCGCTACGTGCGGCGCGCGCCTGCAAACGACGCGCCCCCGCACTGTCGCCCTGGGACTCGAGCAACGCGGCCAGGTGCATCAAGGCCTGCGGATGCTGCGGTTCCAGGTATAAGGCTTTACGGTAATACCCTTGGGCTTGCGGGGCATTGCCGGCTACATCGCTGAGCAAGCCCAGCCAGTAGAACACCTGGGCCACTGGCGGATGGCTGCCCAGATAGCGCTCGCACGCAGCGCGGGCCTCGGCACTCTTGCCCTCATTGGCCAAGGTGGCGATCTGGTTGAGCAACTCGCCGGCCTCCGTGTGCGGTGCCTTGACCGGCGCCGCCTGGGCGCCAACCGTACTGAACGGGCGCGGCTTGAGCGCAACAGGCGCCGCACTGCGCGGCGGCGTGGGTGCCGGTATCGGTGCAAACACCGGGGCTGGCGCGACCGACTCCGCGTGCCGGCTGAACGCAAAGGATTGCGGCACGCCAATCGAACGCATGCCATGGCGTCCCAGCAGGCTGCCTTCGGCCGGGCCGATGAACAACACGCCGTCCACGTGGGTCAGTTCCTTGAGCACATCGAAGACTTGCTTCTGGGTGGGCTGATCGAAATAGATCAGCAGGTTGCGACAGAATACAAAATCGTAGCTGGACTCATTGGCCAACAGCGCCGGGTCGAGCAGGTTGCCCACTTGCAGGCGCACTTGCTCGCGCACCCGGTCGGCGATGCGGTAGACGCCGCCGTCTTCAGTGAAATGCCGGTCGCGAAATTCAAGGTCGGCGCCGCGAAAGGAGTTCTTGCCGTACACACCGCGGCGGGCACGCTCCACGGACAACGGGCTGACGTCCATCCCTTGTACTTTGAACTGGTGCGGCGCCAGGCCGGCGTCGAGCAGGGCCATGGCAATCGAATAGGGTTCTTCGCCGGTGGAACAGGGCAGGCTGAGAATGCGCAGGGCGCGCATCTGCTTGATCTCGGCCAGGCGTGCATGGGCCAGGCGCGCCAGGGTCGCAAAGGACTCGGGGTAGCGGAAAAACCAGGTCTCGGGAACGATCACCGCTTCAATCAGCGCCTGCTGCTCATCGTGGGAGCTTTGCAGGAGCTGCCAGTAGGCGCCCGCTGTGGGCGCCTGGGACAGCTGGCAACGCTGGCGCACCGCACGCTCAATGATCGCCTCGCCCACCGACGCGACGTCCAGGCCGATACGTTCCTTCAGGAAGGCCGAGAAGCGCGGATCACTGCTCATAGGCTCAACTCGCTGGAAAACAGCAACGCACGCACGTCATCGCTCAACAACTCGGCCACGCCGATCCATTGCATCAAGCCCAGCGCATCTTCGCGCACCGGCCCCAGGTAGGGCGCCTGGCGGTTATCCAGGCCATAAGGCTGGAATTCGGCGGGGTCGCAACGCAGGGTGTCGGTGGCCTGCTCCAGGATCAGGCCCAGCCACCGCGCCTGGCTCCCGGCTTGTGGCTGATAATTGACCAGCACCAGCCGCGTACTCGTACGGGCCTGGGCCACGGTGCCGAAGGTCAGGGCGCTCAGGTCGATCACCGGCACCAGCGCGCCGCGATGGGCAAAGATGCCCGCCACCCACACAGGTGCCTGGGCGATGGGTTTGAGCGGCAGGCGCGGCAGCACCTCGACCACTTCGGTGGCCTTGAGGGCAAAGCGCTCAGTGCCGATGTGGAACACCAGGAACAACGCCTTTTTCGCTGCCGTAACGGCGCCGCGTTTAGCCGCGAAGTCGCTCATCAGACTTTGAAACGCGACACGCCGCTGCGCAGACCCACCGCGACCTGGCTCAGTTCATCGATGGCAAAGCTGGCCTGGCGCAGGGACTCGACGGTCTGGCTGCTGGCATCCCCCAACTGCACCAGCGCGTGGTTGATCTGCTCGGCGCCGGTGGCCTGGGCCTGCATGCCTTCATTGACCATCAACACCCGCGGCGCGAGGGCCTGCACCTGGTGGATGATTTGCGACAGTTGCTCGCCCACTTGCTGCACTTCGAACATGCCGCGGCGCACTTCCTCGGAGAACTTGTCCATGCCCATCACGCCCGCCGACACCGCCGACTGGATCTCGCGCACCATCTGCTCGATGTCGTACGTCGCGACGGCGGTCTGGTCGGCCAGGCGGCGCACTTCGGTAGCGACCACGGCAAAACCGCGCCCGTACTCACCGGCTTTCTCGGCCTCGATGGCGGCGTTGAGGGACAGCAGGTTGGTCTGGTCTGCCACTTTGACGATGGTCACCACCACCTGATTGATGTTGCCGGCCTTCTCATTGAGGATCGCCAGCTTGGCGTTGACGAGGTCGGCGGCGCCCATCACCGAATGCATGGTTTCTTCCATGCGTGCCAGGCCCTGTTGACCGGACCCGGCGGCGACCGAAGCCTGGTCGGCGGCGGTGGACACTTCGGTCATGGTACGCACCAGGTCCTTGGAGGTCGCGGCGATTTCACGCGATGTGGCGCCGATTTCAGTGGTGGTGGCGGCGGTTTCGGTGGCCGTGGCCTGTTGCTGCTTGGAGGTGGCGGCAATCTCGGTCACCGAGGTGGTGACCTGCACCGACGAACGCTGCGCCTGGGAGACCAGCGCGGTCAGCTCGGTCATCATGTCGTTAAAGCCGGTTTCGACCATATTGAATTCGTCATTGCGCTCCAGGTTCAGGCGCTTGCTCAGGTCGCCCGTGCGCATGACTTCGAGGATATCGACGATGCGCTTCATCGGCGCCATGATTGCGCGCATCAACAGCAGGCCACACAGCGCGGCGGCAAGCACCGCCAGCAGCAGCGAGACGCCCATGCTGATCTTCGCGGCCTCAACGGCATCATCGATGGCGGCGGTAGCCTCGTCGGCAACTTGTTTGTTCTGCTGGATGATTTCATTGAGCTTCGCGCGGCCTGCGACCCAGGCAGGCGTCAGTTGCTCGTTGAACAGCCGGAGGGCCTCCACGGCGTTGTTGCTCTGCTGCGCCTGGAGCACTTGGGCGAGGATCTGGTTGTAGCTCTGGTGGGTTTTTTCGAAGGCGTCGAAATCGCTGCGATCCTGGGTGAAGTTGATCGTCTGGGCGTAGTCGGCCATGTATTTCTCAAGGCGTGCCTCGAAGGACTTGTAGTCCTGCTTGTCCTCCTCGGAAATGCCCTGGTTTTTGTGGATGCCCACCAATTCCTGGGTTTGCAGGTAGCTGTCGACCCAGGCGCTGCGAATCATCGAGCTGAAAAACACGCCAGGCACAGCGTCATCGCGCACGGAGCTCTCACTGGTTTCGATTTTCAACAGGCGCGAATACGAGAGCACGACCATCAGCAGCATGATCGCGATAATTACCGCAAAGCTCGCCAAAATCCGTTGGCGCAGGGTCCAGTTCTTCACAGTAATTCCTCGCAGATCCATTCAAATGGAGGGGAGTATAGCTGAGCGATGGCGTGTATTAACCAATGGTTTGCGGGGACACTGCAGGTGCCGGCGGCGCCCTGGCGGCAGGCGCCCTGGCGCTTGGAACCAAGCCGGGTTTGAAGGTGGGAGCAGGCCCGCTCCCACCTGTGGACAAGTAGGCGGTTTTATTCGAGGTTAAGGCGCACCTGTTTCTCCAGCTCCGCCTTCAGGCCCGGCTCCAGCTTCAGCTGTCGCGCCAGTTCGTCCAGGTAGGCCTTCTCCATGAAGTTTTCCTCGTCCACCAGCATCACACTGGCGATGTACATCTCGGCGGCCATTTCCGGGGTGCCGGCGGCGCGGGCGACGTCGGCCGGGTCGAGGGGTTTGTTCAACTCGGCGTGCAGCCAGGCTTGCAGTTCGCGGTCGTTGTCGAGCTTGGTGAACTCGCCTTCGATCAACGCCCGCTCACGCTCATCCACATGCCCGTCGGCCTTGGCGGCAGCGACCAGCGCCTTGAGAATGCCCTGGCTGTGCTGCTCGACCTGGGCCGGCGGCAGACGATCAATGGTTTGCGGCTCGCCCTGGGGCGCGTTGGCCTGCTGCGCCTGCCAGTTGCCGTAGGCTTTGTAGGCAATGACTCCCAACGCGGCCAGGCCTCCGTAGGTCAGGGCCTTGCCGCCGAATTTGCGCGCCTTCTTATTGCCCAGCAGCAAGCCCATGGCACCGGCCGCCAATGCACCACCGCCTGCGCCACCGAGCAGACTGCCAAGTCCGCCACTGCCAAGCAGCCCGCCAAGGGCGCCTTTGTCAGTCGATTGACGCTGGCCGCCAGCCTTGTTCTGCAACATGTCCTGGCCAGACTTGAGCAACTGATCGAGCAATCCACGGGTATTCATTCGTAGCCTCCAGACACTTGGGTTCGTAGGACCAATAGGCCCCCAGCGTAAAACTAAGTGCCAAAAACGCTCTATCTAGAGTGCTTCCAGATGTAACGCCCTGCCCTGGCGTCGGAAATGTCTTGTTGCACAGCGGCGCCATCATGCTGCCATCAATGATTTTTCCTTCACCATCGAACCGCTTAAGCTATCCGGCGTCTGTTTATTGTCCGTTGCGTTTGGCCGAAGGCATGTCCGAACCGTTATTTCTGATCCGTTACGTGCCAGGAACGGCGCGGGATTCGCTCACGACAGGTTGTCTCTATGCACCGCAGGAATTTGCTCAAAGCGTCCATGGCCATTGCGGCCTACACCGGTTTGTCGGCCAGTGGCCTGCTGGCCGCGCAGGCCTGGGCCGGGAACCGTGCCGCCGATGGCAAGGCCGTGGCATTCGATTTCGACACGCTCAAGGCCCAGGCCAAACAGCTCGCCGGCGCCGCCTACAAAGACACCCGGCAAGTGCTGCCGCCCACGCTGGCAACCATGACCCCGCAGAACTTCAACGCCATTGGCTACGACGGCAACCATTCGCTGTGGAAGGAACTGAACGGGCAACTGGACGTGCAGTTTTTCCACGTCGGCATGGGCTTCAAGACGCAGGTGCGCATGCACAGTGTCGATCCCAAGACCCGCGAGGCCCGCGAAGTGCATTTTCGCCCTTCGCTGTTCAACTATGAAAAAACCACGGTTGACACCAAACAGCTGACCGGCGACCTGGGCTTCTCCGGGTTCAAACTGTTCAAGGCGCCGGAGCTTGACCGCCATGATGTGCTGTCGTTTCTGGGTGCCAGCTACTTCCGCGCCGTCGACTCCACCGGCCAGTACGGCCTGTCGGCGCGCGGCCTGGCGATCGACACCTACGCGAAAAAACGCGAAGAGTTCCCCGACTTCACCCAGTTCTGGTTCGAAACCCCGGACAAGGATGCCACCCGCTTCGTGGTCTACGCCCTGCTCGATTCCCCCAGCGCGACCGGCGCCTATCGCTTCGATATCGACTGCCAGGCCAATCAAGTGGTGATGGCGATCGATGCCCATATCAATGCGCGCACCGCCATCGAACAATTGGGCATTGCGGCCATGACCAGCATGTTCAGTTGCGGAACCCACGAACGCCGGATGTGCGACACCATCCACCCGCAAATCCACGACTCGGACCGCCTGGCCATGTGGCGCGGCAACGGCGAGTGGATTTGCCGTCCGCTGAACAACCCGGCCAAGCTGCAGTTCAACGCCTTCGCCGACACCAACCCCAAAGGCTTCGGCCTGGTGCAGACCGACCACGAGTTCGCCAGCTATCAGGACACCGTGGACTGGTACAGCAAGCGACCCAGCCTCTGGGTAGAACCCACCACCGCCTGGGGCGAAGGCTCGATCGACTTGCTGGAGATCCCCACTACCGGCGAGACCCTGGATAATATCGTAGCCTTCTGGACCCCGAAAAAACCGGTGGCGGCCGGCGATTCGCTCAACTACGGCTACAAGCTCTACTGGAGCGCCCTGCCGCCGGTGAGCACGCCGCTGGCGCAGGTCGACGCGACCCGTTCGGGCATGGGCGGATTTACCGAAGGCTGGGCCCCAGGCGAGCATTACCCTGAGGTGTGGGCACGCCGCTTTGCGGTGGACTTCAAGGGCGGCGGTCTGGACCGTTTGCCAGCCGGCACGGGCATCGAACCGGTGGTCACCTGCTCTCACGGCGAGGTGAAAGACTTCAGCGTGCTGGTGCTCGACAACATCAAGGGCTACCGCATTCTATTCGACTGGTACCCCACCAGTGACAGCGTGGAGCCAGTAGAGCTGCGTCTGTTTATCCGCACCCAGGACCGTACCCTGAGTGAGACTTGGCTGTATCAGTATTTCCCGCCCGAGCCGGGCAAGCGTAAATACACCTGAGACGGCGGCCCACGCTGTGGGAGCAATGTGCTCCCACACGGTGTCCGCCCACCCTTCAAAACCGAGACACGGTTTTCATCGCCCCAATCAAATACCGCATCGCAACCTGATCGCTCTCGGTCAGGGTGCGGTAATGCGCCAGCAGTTCGACTTCATCCGAACTCAACCTGCGGCCACGCAAGGACATCCTGCGGATCAGAAAAGACGCCATCACACCCGCTACACCATAGGACTTGGCCATGGACTGCTTCTCCTGATATCGATCCAATATGTCTGCTGCCCTTTATCCGCGTGACGTGAAGCGGACTGACTTCCTGGGCCGAAAATCAGGCTTATCGTAAGCGTAGAAACAATCTGGTTACGTGTGGGATTTTTTTAGAGTATTCACTTAAATAATTGCTTCGGTAATAAATACCTACAACCCTTTCTCACGCCTTCACCGACCACTCAGATCGATCTGCGTCATCGCCACGAGCGAAAAAAACCCACCGCGTCAGGGTGGGTTGTGTGGGCATAGGCTAAGGATCAATCCCTGAGATCGGATTCATGAATCGGCTGGTCGCGGTGCGTCGCCCGTTGATATTGCGCCGGCCAGATCGCTTTGCGCCCGCCCAGGTCATCGTCGGCATGCAGCGGCCAGTACGGGTCGCGCAACAATTCGCGGGCCAGGAAGATGATGTCGGCCTGGCAGGTACGCAGGATATGTTCGGCCTGGGCCGGTTCGGTGATCATGCCGACCGTGCCGGTGGCGATGCCCGACTCTTTGCGTACCCGCTCGGCAAAGCGCGTCTGGTAACCGGGGCCGGTGGGGATTTCGGCGTTGGCGGCGGTGCCGCCGGAGGACACGTCGATCAAGTCCACGCCCAGGTCTTTCAGGCGGCGCGCCAGTTCCACGGTTTCATCGGGGTTCCAGCCGTCTTCCACCCAGTCGGTGGCTGACACGCGCACAAACAGCGGCAGGTTCTGGGGCCAGACTTCGCGCACCGCGCGGGTCACCTCCAGCACCAGGCGGATGCGGTTTTCGAAGGAGCCGCCGTACTGGTCCTGGCGCTGGTTACTGATGGGCGACAGAAACTGATGCAGCAGGTAACCGTGGGCGGCATGGATCTCCACCACTTCGAAACCTGCGGCCAGGGCACGCTTGGCGGCGGCGACAAAATCGGCGATCACTTGGCGGATCTGTGCCTCATCCAGCGGTTTGGGTTGCGTGTGCTGAGGGTCGAATGCGATAGGCGACGGGCCTACCGGCAACCAGCCACCGTCCTCCGGCTTGACGCTGCCATGCTTGCCGATCCACGGCCGATAAGTGCTGGCCTTGCGCCCAGCGTGCGCCAGTTGAATACCGGCCACCGCACCTTGCGCCGCAATAAAGCGTGTAATGCGTTGCAACGGTTCGATCTGTTCGTCTTTCCACAACCCCAGGTCCTGGGCGGTGATGCGGCCATCGGCGGTCACGGCGGTGGCTTCGGTGAAGATCAGCCCGGCGCCGCCCACGGCACGGCTGCCCAGATGCACCAGGTGCCAGTCGTTGGCCAGGCCATCATCGCTTGAGTATTGGCACATTGGTGATACCGCGATGCGGTTCAGCAGGGTGAGTTGACGCAGGGTGTAGGGTTCGAGCAACTGACTCATGGCGCACCTCTTCGGGTTCTGTGGGCAAGCTCCAAGGCTCTCTTCATGGTGCTTAGAGCCTAGTCGACAACGACGGGTCGCACTGGGTTCAGAGCTAAAGAGTTCAGAGCTAAAGAGTTCAGAGGTAAAGGGTTCAGAGGTAAAGGGTTCAGAGGTGAACCGGGAGCCGATTGCCGGCTCCCGTGCTGCAGCGTCTTACATTTCGACCTGGGTGCCCAGCTCGATCACCCGGTTGACCGGGAGTTTGAAGAAGCGCAGGTTGCCGTTGGCATTCTTCAACATGAACGCGAACAACGCTTCGCGCCAGCGCGCCATGCCTTTGATACGCGAGGCGATCACGGTTTCGCGGCTGAGGAAGTAGGTGGTGCGCATCGGGCTGAAATCCAGCTCGTCCAGATGGCACAGTTTCAGCGCCTCGGGCACGTCCGGCTCATCGGTAAAACCAAAGTGCAGGATCACCCGGAAGAACCCCTCGCCATAGGCGTCCACTTCAAAACGCCGCGCCGCAGGCACACGCGGGATGTCTTCGTAGACCACGGTCAGCAGCACCACCTGCTCGTGCAACACCTGGTTATGCAACAGGTTGTGCAGCAGCGCATGGGGTACGGCGTCGGGGCGCGCCGTAAGAAATACCGCCGTGCCCTGCACGCGATGGGGTGGCTGCACGCGGATACTGCCGATAAATATCGGCAACGGCAGGCCGCCCTCGTCGAGGCGCTCGACGAGCAATTGCTTGCCGCGCTTCCAGGTGGTCATCAGCACGAACAACACGATCCCCGCCAACACCGGAAAGGCGCCGCCCTGGATGATCTTCGGCACGTTGGCGGCAAAGTACAGCCCGTCCACCAACAGACAGCAGAGCAACACCGGCACCGCCAGCACCGGCGGCCATTTCCACAGCAGCAGCATCACCGCAGACACCAGGATCGTGGTCATCAGCATGGTGCCGGTCACCGCCACGCCATAGGCGGACGCCAGCGCACCGGAGGATTCAAAACCCAGCACCAGCAGGATCACGCCCACCATCAGCGACCAGTTCACGGCGCCAATATAGATCTGGCCCTGTTCGGCGCTGGAGGTATGTTGAATGTGCATACGCGGGATATAACCCAGCTGGATGGCCTGGCGCGTCAGGGAGAACGCACCGGAAATCACCGCCTGGGAGGCAATCACGGTGGCCAGGGTCGACAGCACCACCAGCGGAATCAGCGCCCAGCTCGGCGCCAGCAGGTAGAACGGGTTGCGCGCCGCTTCCGGATCGCCCAGCAACATGGCGCCCTGACCGAAATAGTTGAGCACCAGCGCCGGCAGCACCAGGATGAACCAGGCACGGGCGATGGGTTTGCGGCCGAAGTGGCCCATGTCGGCATACAACGCTTCGGCGCCGGTCAGTGCCAGCACCACCGCGCCAAGGATGGCCACGCCGATGCCGGGGTGAGCCTCGAAGAAGCGCACGGCCCACATCGGGTTCATGGCGCTGAGCACTTCAGGGTGCAGGGTGATGCCATACACGCCAAGGCCGCCCAGCACCAGGAACCAGGTCACCATGACCGGCCCGAACAGCTTGCCGATGCGGTCAGTGCCGTGTTTCTGGATCAGGAACAGCGCCACCAGGACCACCAGTGCGATGGGCACGACCCAGCGCTCCAGGCCGTCGAACGCCAACTCAAGGCCCTCGACGGCCGACAACACCGAAATCGCCGGGGTGATCATGCTGTCGCCGTAGAACAGCGCCGCACCGCACAAGCCGCACACCACCAGGAAACTGCGCAGTTTCCTACGCTCTCCGGCCGCACGACGTGCCAGGGCGGTCAGCGCCATGATGCCGCCTTCGCCCTGGTTGTCGGCGCGCAGCACGAACAGCATGTATTTGATCGACACGACCCAGATCAGCGACCAGAAGATCAGCGCCAGGATCCCCAACACCCCGTCATGGTTGACCTGCACCCCATAACCGCCATTGAACACCTCTTTAAGGGTGTAGAGCGGGCTGGTCCCGATATCGCCATACACCACCCCGACCGCTGCTACCAGCATGCCAATCGGCTTGGCGTTCGAATGCTCGGCACCCGCTGCCTGACTACTTGCCTGACCCATCAACCACTCCTGCCCTTTGACCTGAGGTCGCTTATAAACAACGTGCTCAAACTGACCGTAGCATGCGCTGTTTTACTTCTCGTAACAGACGTTTTGTTGACCTTCGGATTTTACCTATGAGCAACGGCGCGAAGCATAGCGCAGCGCTGGTCGCATTTCTCTGCATTAAAACAGGCGTCTTTTTGCCTGCATTGACGTCACTGAGTACTAACGCTACGTTTTCGCGTGTTACCACCACCGTGATTCCGACCTATGGGTCGCCTGGCGTCATGCTTGGAGCAAAAAGCATTTGCCCGGTTTTTTGACGGGTTGATCCATACTCAGGACGTAGCCACAACGTAGCTACGTTTTTGATCGGGAGTCACGCTATGTCTGCATTACTGAAAACCACTGATGTGCGTTGTCGCATTGACGAGGATTTGAAGGAGCGTGCCACTGCTGTGCTCAATGCCTGTGGGCTTAGCCTCAGTGACGCCATGCGTCTTTTCCTCCGTCAGGTCGTGACGACGCAAGGGCTGCCTTTCGAGGTACGCATCCCTTCGGAGAAAACCGCTCGCGCCATGAAGCAAGCGCATGCTATCCGTCGCCAGTTCGATTCGATCGATGACATGCTAAGGGACGCCGATGGCGAAGCAGGAGAAGAAGCAAAAACGCGCTGAAATACCCAAGCAGTGCGCACAGACACCTGAGTTTAAAAAGTCCCGGGAACGCTATAAACGCGCCGGGCGTCGAGACATGAATGAGGTCAGGGTAGTGATGGTTTCGCTTTTTGTTGGGCGAACAACTACCCGCCGAGTATCGAGACCATGCGCTTACCGGAAACTGGGACGGGTTCAGAGAATGCCATATTGGTGGTGATTTCCTGCTGATTTACGAACATTCACGGGCTGACCTGATCACCTTTGTAGACTTGGGGAGCCACGCTGAATTATTTGCTTAGGCATTGGGGTATTGAACAGCACAGCGCTCGTCGCATTTCCCCGCATAAAGCTGGTCAAGTGCGTTGCCCGCCGCTAGAATTGCGCACTTTTTGATCAGAGGCGCACCAAGCGCCCGTCCGCTGCCTGCCCTTCACGGTGGCGGCGTCATTCGATACCGAGGTTAGACATGTCCACCACCATCGCAAAAGCCAACCCCAAGGTTGGCTTTGTTTCCCTGGGTTGCCCGAAGGCTCTGGTCGACTCCGAGCGCATTCTCACGCAACTGCGCATGGAAGGTTATGACGTCGTCTCCACTTACCAGGACGCGGACGTGGTGGTGGTCAATACCTGTGGTTTCATCGACTCGGCCAAGGCAGAGTCCCTGGAAGTGATCGGCGAAGCCATCAAGGAAAACGGCAAGGTCATCGTGACCGGCTGCATGGGCGTGGAAGAAGGCAATATCCGCAACGTCCACCCAAGCGTGCTTGCCGTGACCGGCCCGCAGCAGTACGAACAGGTGGTCAACGCCGTGCACGCCGTGGTGCCACCGCGCCAGGACCACAACCCGTTGATCGACCTGGTGCCGCCGCAAGGCATCAAGCTGACGCCGCGTCACTACGCCTACCTGAAGATTTCCGAAGGCTGCAATCACAGCTGCAGCTTCTGCATCATCCCGTCAATGCGCGGCAAGCTGGTCAGCCGTCCGGTGGGCGATGTGCTGGACGAGGCCCAGCGCCTGGTCAAATCCGGCGTGAAAGAGCTGCTGGTGATCTCCCAGGACACCAGCGCCTACGGCGTCGACGTGAAGTACCGCACCGGTTTCTGGAATGGCGCGCCGGTGAAAACCCGCATGACCGAACTCTGCGAAGCGCTCAGCAGCCTGGGCGTGTGGGTGCGTCTGCACTACGTTTACCCGTACCCGCACGTGGACGAGCTGATTCCCTTGATGGCCGCCGGCAAGATCCTGCCGTACCTGGACATCCCGTTCCAGCACGCCAGCCCCAAAGTGCTCAAGGCCATGAAACGCCCGGCCTTCGAAGACAAGACCCTGGCGCGGATCAAGAACTGGCGCGAGATCTGCCCGGAACTGATCATCCGTTCGACCTTTATCGTCGGCTTCCCCGGTGAAACCGAAGAAGACTTCCAGTACCTGCTGGACTGGTTGACCGAAGCCCAGTTGGACCGCGTCGGCTGCTTCCAGTACTCGCCGGTCGAAGGCGCTCCGGCCAACCTGCTGGACCTGGCCGTGGTGCCGGACGACGTCAAGCAGGACCGTTGGGAGCGCTTCATGGCGCACCAGCAAGCGATCAGCTCGGCGCGCCTGCAACTGCGTATCGGCAAGGAAATCGAAGTGCTGATCGACGAAGTCGACGAGCAAGGCGCCGTCGGCCGTTGCTTCTTCGATGCGCCGGAAATCGACGGTAACGTGTTTATCGACGATGCCAGCGGTTTGAAGCCGGGCGACAAGGTCTGGTGCACCGTGACCGATGCCGACGAATACGACCTGTGGGCGCAAAAGCGCGACTAAAGCTGTAAAAAATTGAAAAAGCCCTGCTTCTGGACAAGATGCGGGGCTTTTTTAGGTCTATCGTTTTGCCCATCGGCACCTATTTCGACAAGAGACAGCGGGCATGCGTGAGCATTCGGTTATCCACACCCCCAACAATAGCGATTACCCCGAGCTGGCGAGGATCTGGGAGGCCTCGGTGCGCGCCACTCATGACTTTTTGCCGGAAAGTTACATTGTGTTGCTCAAAGAGCTGGTGCTGACGCGCTATCTGGATTCAGTGATGCTTGTGTGTACCAAGGATTCGAGCCAGCGCATCACCGGGTTTGCCGGCGTAGCGGCGGGCAAGGTGGAAATGTTGTTTATCGACCCCCTGCACCGTGGCCAGGGCCTGGGACGGCAATTGCTGCGCTACGCGATCAACTGCATGAATGCCGATGAGCTGGATGTGAATGAGCAGAATCCGCAGGCGCTGGGTTTTTACCTCAAGCAAGGCTTTGAGGTGATCGGACGCACGGAGCACGATGGCCTGGGCCAGCCCTATCCGTTGCTGCATCTGCGCCTGCGCCAGCAGCAAATACGCAGTGGCTGAAATGGGACCGGGATTAACCGGCGCCAGGCAGGTACAATAGCCGCCCCCTTTTGTTACGGCCCTTGTCATGACTGACCCCATACGCCTCTCCAAACGCCTTATCGAACTGGTCGGTTGCTCCCGTCGGGAGGCTGAGCTGTTTATCGAAGGCGGCTGGGTCTCGGTGGACGGTGAAGTGATCGACGAACCGCAGTTCAAGGTCACTACCCAGAAGGTCGAGCTGGACCCCGACGCCAAGGCCACCGTGCCGGAACCGGTGACCATCCTGCTGCACGCCCCGGCGGGGATGGATGCCGAGACGGCCATGGCGTCGATCAGCGCCGAAACCTTGTCGGAAGAACACCGCTTCAGCAAGCGCCCGCTAAAAGGCCACTTCCTGCGCCTGACCGCCAGCGCCGATCTGCAAGCCAAGGCCAGCGGCCTGCTGGTGTTCACCCAGGACTGGAAAATCCTGCGCAAGTTGACCGCCGATGCGGCCAAGATCGAGCAGGAATACGTGGTGGAAGTCGAAGGCGACATGGTCGCCCATGGCCTCAACCGCCTGAACCACGGCCTGACCTACAAAGGCAAGGAGCTACCGGCCGTGAAAGCCAGCTGGCAGAACGAAAACCGCCTGCGCTTCGCGCTGAAAAACCCGCAGCCAGGCGTTATCGCGCTGTTCTGCGAAGCCGTTGGCCTGAAAGTCGTCGCGATCCGCCGCATCCGCATTGGCGGCGTGTCCATTGGCAAGGTGCCGGTGGGCCAATGGCGTTACCTGTCCGGCAAAGAGAAGTTTTAGGCCGTTACCCTTTTCCCGACACCGCCTGATTGGGCGGTGTCTACCCGCTGAAAACCAGGATTGCCCACCATGATTCACAACGACGTACTGCGCAGCGTGCGCTACATGCTCGACATCAGCGATAACAAGATGGTCGAGATCATCAAGCTCGGCGGCATGGACGTGACCAAGGAAGACCTGCTCACCTACCTCAAGAAAGATGAGGAAGAAGGCTTTGTGTTCTGCCCGGATGAGGTGATGGCGCATTTCCTCGACGGCTTGGTGATTTTCAAGCGCGGCAAGGATGAAAGCCGTCCGCCGCAGCCGATCGAAACCCCGGTGACCAACAACATCATCCTGAAAAAACTGCGCGTGGCCTTCGAATTGAAGGAAGACGACATGCACGCCATCCTCAAGGCCGCCGAGTTCCCGGTGTCCAAGCCCGAGCTGAGCGCGCTGTTCCGCAAGTTCGGTCACACCAACTACCGCACCTGTGGCGATCAGTTGTTGCGCAACTTCCTCAAGGGTCTGACGCTGCGGGTTCGTGCGTAAGCCATGAGTTATCAGGTCTCGCCCATCGGCTTCGTACGCTCCTGTTTCAAGGAGAAGTTCGCCATCCCGCGTCAACCGCAACTGGCTCCGGCCGCCCGCGGTGTGCTGGAGCTGGTGGCGCCGTTCGATGGCGGCGAGGCGGTGCAGGGACTGGAACAGGTCAGCCATGTGTGGCTGCTGTTTCTGTTTCACCAGGCGCTCGAAGACACGCCACGCCTTAAAGTGCGACCGCCGCGCCTGGGCGGCAATACGTCCATGGGCGTATTTGCGACCCGCGCCACCCATCGCCCCAACGGGATTGGCCAGTCAGTGGTCAAGCTGGACAAGGTGGAAGCGGGCCGGCTGTGGATTTCCGGGATCGATTTGCTCGATGGCACGCCGGTGCTGGATATCAAGCCGTATGTGCCGTACGCCGATATCGTCGACACGGCGACCAACAGCATCGCCAGCGGTGCGCCGCCGCTGATTGGCGTGCAGTGGCTCAAGACCGCGCTGCAACAGGCGCAGGGCCATGCCCAGCGTCTGGGTGAACCGTTGGTTGAGTTGATTGATCAGTGCCTGGCGCAAGATCCACGACCGGCGTACCAGACGCCAGGGCCGGAGCGCGAATACGGCGTGCAGTTCTGGGATGTGGATGTACGTTGGCACTATCCCGAGGCAGGGATGATTTGCGTATTGGAAGTGGTGCCTGCCGGATAAACCGGAACCCAAATGTGGGAGGGGGGCTTGCCCCCGATAGCAGTGTGTCAGTCAACTCATCTGTGACTGATCCACCGCAATCGGGGGCAAGCCCCCTCCCACATTTTTTTGATCGCGTTTATTTTTCGACGAACGCACGCTCAATCAGGTAATCCCCCGGCTCACGCATGCGTGGCGAAACCTTCAGGCCGAAGCTGTTCAGCACTTCGCTGGTTTCGTCCAACATGCTCGGGCTGCCGCACAGCATGGCGCGGTCGTCCTCGGGGTTGATCGGTGGCAGGCCGATGTCGCTGAACAGCTTGCCGCTGCGCATCAGGTCGGTCAGGCGACCTTCGTTCTCGAACGGCTCGCGGGTCACGGTCGGGTAGTAGATCAACTTGTCACGCAACGCCTCACCGAAGAATTCGTTCTGCGGCAGGTGCTCGGTGATGAACTCGCGGTAGGCGACTTCGTTGACGTAACGCACGCCGTGGCACAGGATCACTTTTTCGAAGCGCTCGTAGGTCTCCGGGTCCTGGATCACGCTCATGAACGGCGCCAGCCCCGTACCGGTGCTGAGCAGGTACAAGTGCTTGCCCGGCTTCAAATCGTCAAGCACCAGGGTGCCTGTCGGTTTTTTGCTGATGATGATCTCGTCGCCTTCCTTCAAGTGCTGCAGCTGGGAAGTCAGCGGGCCATCCGGCACCTTGATGCTGAAGAACTCCAGATGCTCTTCCCAGTTCGGGCTGGCAATGGAGTAGGCGCGCATGAGCGGGCGGCCATTGGGCTGTTGCAGGCCGATCATCACGAACTGACCGTTCTCGAAGCGCAAACCCGGATCGCGGGTGCACTTGAAGCTGAACAGAGTGTCGTTCCAGTGATGAACACTGAGGACACGCTCGTGGTTCATGTTGCTCATGTACGGGGGACTCCTGGAAATGGGTCTGCGCCAAATGTGAAGTGCGCAATTGCACAGCATTCTAATGGCGGCGACAATATCTGTTAACTGGATTATTAAGATAAGGGTTATCGGTTATATCGATATGCGATTTACTCTCCGTCAACTGCAAGTCTTCGTCGCCGTCGCCCAGCAGGAAAGCGTGTCCCGCGCTGCTGGCCTGCTGGCCTTATCTCAATCCGCCGCCAGCACCTCGATCACCGAGCTGGAGCGTCAATCCAGCTGCCAGTTATTCGACCGCGCCGGCAAACGCCTGAGCCTCAACGCCCTCGGTCATCAACTGTTGCCCCAGGCGGTGGCGCTGCTGGACCAGGCCAAGGAGATCGAAGACCTGCTCAATGGCAAGTCCGGCTTCGGCTCGCTGGCGGTGGGCGCCACCCTGACCATCGGCAATTACCTGGCGACCCTGTTGATCGGCAGCTTCATGCAGCAGCATCCCGAGAGCCAGGTGAAGCTGCATGTGCAAAACACTGCCCATATCGTGCATCAGGTGGCGCATTACGAAATTGACCTGGGTCTAATCGAAGGCGACTGCAGCCACCCGGACATCGAGGTGCAAACCTGGGTGGAGGATGAGCTGGTGGTGTTTTGCGCACCCCAGCATCATTTGGCCAAACGTGGCGTGGCAAGCATGGATGAGCTGACCCATGAAGCGTGGATTCTGCGCGAACAAGGCTCGGGCACGCGCCTGACGTTTGATCAGGCCATGCGCCATCATCGCAGCGCATTGAATATCCGCCTGGAGCTGGAGCACACCGAGGCGATCAAACGGGCAGTGGAGTCAGGTCTGGGGATTGGCTGCATTTCGCGGCTGGCACTGCGCGATGCGTTCCGGCGTGGCAGCCTGGTGCCGGTAGAAACCCCGGATTTGGACCTGGCCCGGCAGTTCTACTTCATCTGGCATAAGCAGAAATACCAGACCTCGGCGATGCGCGAGTTCCTGGAGCTGTGCCGCGCGTTTACCGCCGGGGTTCAGCGCAGCGACGAAATCGTACTGCCGAGCATTGCCTGATCGTCAGATCAGAATCACCGCCCACACCAGCGTGATCATGGTCAAGGCGACGAATTGCGCGGCGCTGCCCATGTCCTTGGCGTTCTTCGACAAGGGGTGGCGGTCCAGGGAAATGCGGTCGATGGCCGCCTCCACTGCTGAATTGAGCAATTCGACGATCAGGGCCAACAGACACACGGCAATCAGCAATGCGCGTTCGACGCGGCTGACCTGCAGGAAAAAACTCAACGGAATCAGGATGACGTTCAGCAGTACCAACTGACGGAACGCCGCCTCGCCGGTGAAAGCCGCGCGCAGGCCATCCAGGGAATAGCCCCCTGCGTTGAAGATACGTTTGATACCGGTTTGACCCTTGAAAGGCGACATAGATGTAGGCAACTGAACCAAAGGAGTGGGGAAACTAGAGCACGCAAAGTCAAAAAAGCGTGAATCGGTGACAGCTTAATGCTGCGAAATTGACTCAAGTTGTTGCAGGAGTAACGCCGCCTGGGTACGCGTACGTACGCCCAACTTGCGGAAAATAGCGGTGACATGGGCCTTGATCGTCGCTTCCGACACGCTCAGCTCGTAGGCAATCTGCTTGTTCAACAGGCCTTCGCAGACCATGGTCAACACGCGAAACTGCTGAGGCGTCAAGCTGGCCAGGCCATCACGGGCCGCCTTGGCTTCCTCGGACACGTTGATTTCTTCAAAAGCTTGCGGTGGCCAGGACACATTACCGTCCAATACCGTGCGCACAGCCTTCTGGATATCTTCCATCGCGCTGGACTTGGGAATGAAGCCGCTGGCGCCGAACTCCTTGGAGCGCACCACCACATCGGCCTCTTCCTGCGCCGAGACCATCACCACCGGTATCTGCGGATATTGCCCGCGCAGCAGCACCAGCCCCGAAAAACCGTAGGCGCCGGGCATGTTCAGGTCGAGCAGCACCAGGTCCCAGTCGGATTTTTCGGTCAAGCGGGCTTCCAACTCGGCAATGCTGGCGACTTCGACCAGTCGCACATCCGGGCCAAGGCCCAGGGTTACGGCCTGATGCAGCGCACTGCGAAACAGCGGGTGGTCATCGGCTATCAGGATGTCGTATGTGGCCATTGATTAAATGATCCTGTTTTTACGGGAGCCCTGATGGGTTCAGGGTTCGCCAGTACACAAGGCAACGGCCAGGCAGCCATCGCCACGGGGCACGCTCAACGTCAAAAACACGCAAAACAACGTCGAAAAACCAAGGGAGCGCCCCAATCGGCGCCCAGCATGCCCAGCGCAGCCTGGGGGGTCAAGCACTACGCCCATGGGGATTTTAGCGGGTTGCGTGATTAAGGTGCCATCATGCAAACGTCGACGGGTCATAGCGCCGGGATATAGGGCGCCAAACGTGTGTGGACAATGTCCGTCTCATCCACAGGCAGCTGAAACTTGGCGGCCAGGTAGTGCGTGCTGAAAACATCGAGGTAGGCGTCGAGCACTTCGCTGGCGGCCTGATCACCGGCCAACTCCAGGCACAACGCGGCCACCTCGGCGGTGCAGAAATGATCATCACGCTTGGAACGGCGCAACTTGTAACGTGACAACTGCTCCGGCGCCAGGCTCAGCACCGGCAAATGTTCCAGGTACGGGCTCTTGCGAAACATCTTGCGCGCTTCGCTCCAGGTGCCGTCCAGCAAGATGAACAGCGGGCGCCTGCCCTCCTCTGCATCCACCACGCTGACCACCCGTTCAGGCGCCACGAATTCCCCGGGAAACACGATGTACGGCTGCCACTGCGGGTCGGCGAGCAGGGTGAGCAGAGCCGGGTCGACCTCGGTCCGCGACCAGGCAAACGCGCTGGTGTCGTCAATGACATCGGCGATCAGCCAGCCGGTGTTGCTGGGTTTCATCGGTTCGACGTCGTGCATCAACAGGCACATGGCCGATTTGGCTTGAACCGTTGGTCGCCACGCGCACAGGCAGTACTCGGGAATCACTCGGCAGCCGGTGCACCGCTCGGCGCGCGATCCCCGATTCAGGAACGGCCTGACGGCTCGGGCCAGACGCTGGGTGCGCAAGCGGGAGACAGCGTGGCTCATTGGATACGCCACAGAAACGGGTCAATCGACACGGGATAACTCGAAAGCAATTGGAGTGGGCGCAGTTTACCAGCGATACGCCTGGCTGTAGTGGCCGGCGCTCACCTATAATTGCGCGCCACTGAACGCACAGCGCAGTGGCTGGTCTATGCACCAGTAACCGAATCAGGAGAATTTGATGCTGCGTTCCATGCTGCGCCTCGTTGCCCCATCCGTCGCTATTGCGCTGGCCTTGCCCATGGGCGCCCACGCGGCCTCGCTGCTGGAGGCTCAAATGAACCGCAAGCTGCAAAGCGTCGCGACCGAAAGCAACAAGGACCTGCCCCGGGAAATCGATGAGAAAACCCTGGAAGTGGCCTACACCGTTGAAGGTATGCAACTGATCGATCATCTCAGCGTGCAGCCTGACCGCGCCGAGCAGATGCGCG
Organism: Pseudomonas sp. 31 R 17; assembly: GCF_900004915.1. Taxonomy (NCBI): domain Bacteria; kingdom Pseudomonadati; phylum Pseudomonadota; class Gammaproteobacteria; order Pseudomonadales; family Pseudomonadaceae; genus Pseudomonas; species Pseudomonas sp. 31 R 17. Next base: position 368,316 of record NZ_CVTN01000065.1, on the reverse strand, counting down.
CCAACCCCAAGGCCGTGTATTTCCAATTGGGCCGCAGTGTCTGCACCAACCCAGGCTACCGCGAGCTGATGGCGAAGGGCGCGGTCATGCGCTACGAAATCACCGAGAACAAGACCAACCGTCCTGTCGCATCGGTCAAGTTCGCCGAAGCCGACTGCCCGGCTCCGTCCAAGAAGAAAAAGTAACCCTGCCTTGTACCTTGCGCGTTGCTGCCCGGTGACGCGCCACTCCCCTGCTCCAGCGCCCGCCTGCACCTGAACGCCGTGATCAATCACCAATAAGCGGTTGCCAGCCAAGGGTTTTGCAGCCCATGATCAGCTCATCCCATGCGCCCGCCAGAGCAGTCTTCCCTGCTGTTCTGTAATACTTTCAGGGCAAAAGAGGCCTGCCCTCCTGCGGCAAGCAACGACACATGCAGTGTCGTGCCCCCTGACGACACGCGTCGGCTGGCCAGGCCCTGTGAAGAAGGAGAAAGTTGAATGCCTTATGAATCGAATGCCTCCCTGCTCGATCTTTTTGAACAAAACGGTACCGACCTCACGCAGCAGGTTGACGCGCAACTCCAACTGGTCGCGCCAAACAGCCCGAACATTCCCCTTTATCGCGACATGATTCTCACGGTCCTGCGCATGGCCCAGGACGACCGTGACCGCTGGAATGCCAAGATCACCCTGCGTGCGATCCGTGAGCTGGACCACGCTTTCCGCGTGCTCGAACAATTCAAGGGACGACGCAAGGTGACGGTGTTCGGTTCCGCACGCACGCCGATAGAAAGTCCCCTGTATGCATTGGCTCGAGAGGTCGGCGCGGCATTGGCACGTTCCGACCTGATGGTCATCACCGGCGGCGGCGGCGGCATCATGGCGGCGGCGCATGAAGGCGCGGGCCTGGAGCACAGCCTGGGGTTCAACATCACCCTGCCGTTTGAACAGCATGCCAACCCGACCATCGATGGCACAGACAACCTGCTGTCCTTCCACTTTTTCTTCACCCGCAAACTGTTCTTCGTCAAGGAAGCCGACGCACTGATTCTGTGCCCGGGTGGTTTTGGCACCCTGGACGAAGCCCTGGAAGTGCTGACCCTGATCCAGACCGGTAAAAGCCCGCTGGTACCGGTAGTGCTGCTGGACGCTCCAGGCGGCGGGTTCTGGCAAGGCGCCCTGGACTTTATCCGCAGCCAGTTGGAGGCTAACCGCTACATCCTGCCGACCGACCTCAAGCTCATACGCCTGGTCTACAGCGCAGAAGAAGCCGTGGACGAGATCAACCGGTTTTATGCCAACTTCCATTCAACCCGCTGGCTCAAGCGTGAATTCGTGGTGCGTATGAACCATCCCCTCAGTGATCAAGCCCTGGCCCATTTGCAGGATGAGTTTGCCAGCCTTCGACTGAGCGGAGAATTCCAGCAGCTTGCCTACACAGGCCAAGAGCATGACGACCCCAGGTTCAGTCATTTGACGCGGCTGGTCTTCAACTTCAATGGCCGAGACCAGGGGCGTTTGCGCGAGTTGGTCGACTACATCAACTTGCCGGAAAATTGGGTGCAGCCTCAGGGTGAGGTGCAACAGCGAGGGATGCCACAGCCTGCGTGATTTTTTGCAGGCGAAAAAAAAGGCCCACTATTTTCATAGTGGGCCTTTTGTTTTGCATTCAGTCGTCCATGTCCCGGCCGCTTAACAAGCGACTGATCATGTCCATCGAAAACCCGCGATAACTCAGGAAACGCCCCTGCTTCGCACGCTCCCTGGCATCAATCGGCAGATGCCCAGCAAACTTGCGCCGCCAAGTCTCTTCCAACTGCGACTGCCAACTGATACCGCACTCGCGCAAAGCAAGGTCGATATCGGCACGTTGCAGGCCACGCTGGCTCAACTCTTCGCGAATCCGCGCTGGGCCATAACCGGACCGCGCGCGGTAGGACACAAAGCTTTCGAGGTATCGGGACTCCGACAACAGCCCCTCTTCCGTCAACCGGTCAAGGGCTGTTTCGATCATTTCAGGCTCTGCGCCGCGCTGACGCAATTTACGCGTCAGCTCGACTCGACCATGCTCGCGGCGAGCAAGCAGGTCCATTGCAGTGCGCCGAACGGCGACAAGTGTATCCAGTACAACAGTCATCGTGTGCTTCAGATGTCAGTGTCGGCTTCTTCCATCTCGTCAACCGGCTCGCGGTTGGCGGCGGCCTTGACGTCTGGTGCTGGGGTGAGCAGCTTGTCGCGAATCTGCTTCTCAAGCGTGGCAGCGATATCCGGGTTGTCCGCCAGGAACTTGGCCGAGTTGGCCTTACCCTGACCGATCTTGCTGCCGTTGTAGGCATACCAGGCACCGGACTTCTCGACAAAACCGTGCAGCACGCCCAGGTCGATCATCTCGCCATTCAGGTAGATGCCTTTGCCGTAAAGAATCTGGAACTCTGCCTGACGGAAAGGCGGGGCCACCTTGTTCTTCACGACTTTAACGCGGGTTTCGCTACCAACAACCTCGTCACCTTCCTTCACCGCGCCGGTACGACGGATATCCAGACGGACCGAAGCGTAGAACTTCAGCGCGTTACCACCGGTGGTGGTTTCCGGGCTGCCGAACATCACACCGATTTTCATACGGATCTGGTTGATGAAGATCACCAGGCAGTTGGCGTTCTTGATGTTGCCGGTGATTTTACGCAGCGCCTGGGACATCAGACGGGCTTGCAGGCCCACGTGCATGTCGCCCATTTCGCCTTCGATTTCTGCCTTCGGTACCAGCGCTGCCACGGAGTCGACCACGATCACGTCGATGGCGTTGGAACGCACCAGCATGTCGGTGATTTCGAGGGCTTGCTCACCGGTGTCCGGCTGCGAAACCAGCAGGTCGTCAACGTTGACGCCCAGTTTGCCGGCGTATTCAGGATCCAGGGCGTGCTCGGCGTCGACGAACGCGCACGTGGCGCCCATTTTCTGAGCCTGGGCAATCACCGACAGGGTCAGGGTGGTTTTACCGGAAGATTCAGGACCGTAGATCTCAACGATACGGCCTTTTGGCAGGCCGCCAATGCCGAGCGCGATATCCAGACCCAGAGAGCCAGTGGAAATAGCCGGGATCGCCTGACGGTCGTGATCGCCCATACGCATTACGGCACCCTTGCCGAATTGACGTTCGATCTGACCCAGGGCCGCAGCCAAGGCTTTCTTCTTGTTGTCGTCCATTAAAGTCCTCACGTAATCAATAAGGCCTGACGGCCAACACCTGTATAAGTAGACAGTATTGTTCCACAAAGATCGAAGATCGCCTACCCCTGATTGTCTATTTCTGCTGCAGCTCGTCGCAACAAGCCTTCGAGCGCGGCCTTTACCGTTTGTCGACGGACCTCGTCACGGTTGCCGGGAAAGTGCGCACGCTCGGCCGTGACCTCATCGCCCACGCCAAACGCCAGCCATACCGTGCCCACCGGCTTGTCCGGCGAACCGCCGTCCGGGCCTGCCACGCCGCTGACCGCCACGGCAAAGCGCGCCAGGCTTTTTTCCTGCGCCCCTCGCGCCATGGCTTCCACCACTTCCTGGCTGACGGCACCGACCTTGGCAAACAGCTTTTCCGGCACATTCAGTTGCCGGGTCTTCTGTCGGTTGGAATAGGTGACATAGCCCGCCTCGAACCATGCCGAACTGCCCGGAATCCGCGTAATGGCTTCGGCGATACCGCCGCCGGTGCAGGACTCGGCGGTGGTGACATGGGCGTTGAGCACCTGCAAACGGCGCCCCAGTTCAGCAGCCAGTTGAGTGATTTCCTTCACGGTCGTCTCCAGGATTGGGCGGGGGTTCGCCTACCCTACAGCAGCCTATCGGCCATGCAAGTTGCAGAGTGCATCAAAAGACTAACGCGTGACGGCTCGCACATAGGCCTGACAGGCACCCAGGGCGATCAGGGCGTTATCGCCGTCGTCGGTGATGCGGATAATTCGTTGAGCATGCGCCAGGTCAAGTCGGGCGCGTGGGGCTGCATGAACCACGCCGCCGGGGGCGGAGGCGGCTGGCACTGGCGTGCAGCCGGCGGTATCGGTGGCGTCGAGAAGGACTGACAGCCGCACATCAGCAGTGGCCAGGCGGTCGCGCAGAGCAGCTTGGTGACGTTGGGCATCGCTCAGCTCCTGAGTGTGTTGTTGGTCGCTGGTAGTGAGTTGGCGCTCCAGGGCCAGGCGCTTTTGCTGTTCTGCCTGTTGCTGTTCGGACGCGGCCTGCTGTTGCTGGCTGAGCGCCAGCGCCTGCCCGGCCGCCTGCCGCTCCAGCTGCGCGCCATAGCGCCAGGCCTGTACTTGCCACACCAGTGCAAGCAGCAGGCAAACGCCGACCCAACGCAACGTGCCTAGCCAACGCATAGCACCGCCTTCGCCCTCTCCCACAACTGCACCCGCGCCTGCAGGCCATTAAGGCCGCCGTTGATACGCCGGGTAATGGTGGTGAATTGATCTTTATCCGCCAGCTCGTTGAGGCCGTTGCTGTGCCAGAACCAGGCGGCGGACTCACACGCCCACTGCGGTTGTTCCAGCAATTGCGGTTGCTGCAACAGGCGCTCATCGCCAAACAGTGCCTGGCTGCATGCCAGGTAGTTGCGCCGCCCCGTGACCTGGATCAGGCCCCTGCCCCGGTATTTCTGGCCATCGCCATCCGCCTCGGGGGTATTGCCCAGGCGGGTGGCCAGGGTGCCGGTGTCGTACTTGCTGAGGTATTGATCGCTGCCCAGTTCGCGTACGTAGCGCAGTTCGGCGGATTCGTGACCGATTTGGGCGAGGAAGGCGGCAATGCGCCTGGCACTGTTGAGCTCGTACCGCACGAAGGCTGCATTTAACGGGGACAAAAAAATGCCCGCTCGAAGGCGGGCTCCCGGCATCACATCAAGAAGCTGGGTAAGGGTAATCTGCATGGGACCTACTCTGAAAAAATGTCTACACCGACAAACCACTGGCCTGGATCGTGCTTCGGTAGCCGCCGGTGCGTTTACCGCTGGCCGTCACCGTCTTGATCGACCAGCGTCCCTGCATGAAGCCCGGCCACGACTCGTCCAGCAGCAGCAACCCTTCAGCGGCCAGCGACGGGTTACCGGGGCACACCACATCGATCTGCAGTCCTTCTCGGCCCACACGGCGCATCTCGCCCTGCGCCGCCGAGCGCGCTTCGTCCTCGCTTGGATAACGCTGCGTCACCACCTTGAACGGTGCGATCCCCACCTCTACCACCTGCTTTTTGCCGCCCGCCGCATCCCACCAGGACGTCTGCACGCCTTTATATTTGGCGCGACTGGTTTCGGTAAGGGTGGCGCTGATGAAGGCGTGGTCGCCCGGGCGATTATCACGGGTGACGGACAAGCGCACATCCGGCAGCGCCTTGCCCGACAAGGACTTGATCTGACCTTTGCGCCCGAGCACATAGAGCTCGTCCACAGGCTTGGCCACTGCATCGAAGCGTTTGGCCAGCCTGGTCAGAAATGCCATGTCACTCTCGTTGGTCTGGTCGATATGCGCGATTCGCTCGCCGTCGAGCTCAGGCGCCACACGCGGGGAAAACCCGTAGCGACTGGTCAATTGACGAAACAGTGCGCCCAGGGTTGTCGGCCCATGGCTGGCGGTGCGGCGCTGTTTGAACCCATGCTCATCGAACGGCGCCGCCGTGGCCACCAGCACCAGGCGCATCGGGAACAGCGACGGCTTACGCTGAGTGATCTTGAACATGCCCTTATCCACCAGGCCGGACTCCAGATAACCGACGCGCAAGCCGACTTTCCCGCCCAGATCGGGCAGGCCTTCAAGGCCCTCGATGTCGAGGGTCAACTTGAGTTGGTCGGACACAAATCCCGCCGCGTCAATATGCTCCCACTCCAATAGCCGCTCGTTGAACAAGGCGGCATTGGCGCCGTAAAGCTCCACCACCGGTGTGAATCCAAGTGCCATGATCGCTCCTTAATCCCAGGCTGAAACCGGCCGACTCGCGACAGGTTTTGCATCCAGTTCGGGCACCAGCACACTGACGCCGGCCGGCAATATTGCGCCCTTCTCCGCCAGCTCCGGATTCAAGCGCCACAGCGCCTCCTCCGCAGCATCATCACAGCGGCCGAGCTCTCGGTAGAGCAGCAGGTTTACCGAATCGCCCGCAATACTTCGGACTCTACGCATTGACGAACTCCTCCAATACCAGCGACCAGGCGATCGCCATGGCGGTGCCGTCGTCGATGACGCTGGTTTGTTTTTCGCTGATCGACTTGATGGTCCACAACCCCCAGTTGCGCCCCAGGCCGTCCACCAGAGGCAACGGCACGCGCAGGTCCTGCAGGGCCCGCAGTTCATCCAGGCGTTGCATGCCATTGGCCCGCGCGGCCTTGCCGCCCACTGCCAATGTTTCGAGACCCTGCCCCACCTGGCTGGATTTGGGTTTGCCGGCGATGATGTCCAGGCTGACCCACCCACCACTGCTGCCACGATCGAGGCTGTCGTAGGCGAACCCGCGGGACAGCCCGAAAATAAACGTGCCCAACACCATTTGTTGTCGCATCACACAGCTCCATCGGTCAGTGCTGCGCCACGTCGCGTCGCCAGCAGGTTGTCCATCGACAGCGGCGTAAATTGCGCTTCGATCTGTTGCACCACGAGTGTCGCCAATTGCTGATAGCTGGCTTGTTCCGGCGCGTTGATAGTGATTTGCGGGGCAAAATTGATTTGACGGTTATCGGCTTGGGGGTTGTTGAGGTTGTGGCTGACATCCGTGGGAGACGGCAAGCGATCCCCGGAACCCATTACTTTCTCGGCAAGCCATGCCCCCACGTCACTACCGACAAACGTACCGACGGCGCCGCCCACCACGTTGCCGATCGCGCCACCGGCGACGCCGCCCATGACCCCGCCCAGCACCGTACCGGCACCCGGTACCACCGAACCGATCACCGCTCCGGCAAGCGTGCCGACCGCTCGGCCAATCGCCATGCCGGCGAACTCACCGGCAACGCCACCGGCGACGGCGCCGCCTACCGAACCCACGCTGGAGCCCAGCGCTTCACCCGGATTCCCCGTCAGCGCGCCCTGTGTGACATCAACTCCGGCCTGTGCCAGCACCAACCCCAACGAAGCCTGTCTGGCGACTTTGCCGGCCTTCTCCGTTTTGCTTGGCCGGTCAGGACCGGACGCCGAACCCGGCTTGGGTTTACCTGTAGGGGTGTCGTCACTGCGAGTGTGCTGCGGGCGGGAGGAAGGGTCAGCGGCAGGTCCCTCGCGGAGAATTTTCCCCGCGACCTTTTCAAGCACCTTGTCCTTCACGGCATCGAACACACCGGAAAGCACAGCCCCCAGTGCAGCCCCTGCCACCGTGACGGCGGCGGTGGTGTGAGGCAGCGCTTCAGCCAAGCCACTCACGCCGTTGACCAAACCGGTCATCGCTGTCAGCGAGGTATCCACGGCGGGCGCCAGGGCCACATCGGAGGCAGTTTGCAAGCGCGTGGTACTGGCCTCATAGGCCTGCCGTCGAGCCTGGGTGGAATCGGCGCGAATCGCTGCAACGCGCTGAACAGAGCCTTGATCGCCTAACGCCGAGGTGGCGTAGGTGGACGTCTCGGCCACCTGCGAAAAGGCGTGTTTAACGCTGTCAATAATCGGCACCAGGCTCAGAATCGACTGGTTACCGTCGAACAGTTGCGCCGCCAGCGCCGCCTGCTTTTCAGCCGGTTGCGACTTGAGTGCCTCCAGCACGGTAACCAGGGTCTGCGGGGCATCCTGTTTCATGCCACCGGCCAGCTCTTTGGGATCAAGCTTGAGCGCTGCCCAGGCGCTGCGCTGCGCGGGAGAAGCGCTGTCGCCTTTGGCCAGGGCGAGACTGATTTTTTCCAGCCCGAGCTCCGCAGCACCTTTGCTGTTACCGGCACTCAACAACACCGCCGAAAGCGCCGCGGCCTGCTCGGGAAGCATGCCCGCAGTCGTTGCGGCGGCGCCGCGACGTTGCACGATCGCTGCAATGTCCGCTGACTCGGCCTTCAGCGAGACATCGTTGCCCAGCACATTTGTCGCGTCAGCCAAATCCAGGGTTTGGGTGCGGTCAAGGTGCATAGACTCAAGCCACCCGCCCATGAGCTCGCCGGCATGCTTCACATCGATTTTGAACGCCGTCGCCATGATCGCCGCGTCGCGGGCGAATTGCTGCAAGTCTGCCTGGCGCCCGGCCTGGTCGATATTGCCTGACGCGTCAACTCGCTCGCTGCCGATACCCGACTTGGCCGCAACGTACTCGACCTTCGCCAGGTCCACCGCGCTCGCGCCGCTGGCCGCCACCATGGGCTCGGTCGCCATGGCCAGGTTGGCTTCGCGCATTGACTTGCGCTCACGCCCGACGAAGTGCAGCAGTTGGTCCAGGTCGGTCATCGCGGCATCCAGTGCCTGCGATGGCGTACCCGCGGGGGCCGCCGTGCGGGTGCTCGTATCGCCCGTACCCGCCGCCTCGATGGCGTCGGCTTGCCGGGCGTCCATCATCTTGAGCAATGAGGCGTTGAACAGCTCAAGCGTGTCCACAAGCCGCGCCTGGCCTTCGGCCAAATGGTTGATCTGCAGGCTGGCATCGGCCAATGCCAACACCAGGTTCGCGGCACCTTCCGGCACCGCCTCAACCGGACTCGCCAGGGTTTGCGCGATGGGGTTGAGGCTGGCCTGTGCGCCGGCCATTTCGGGTGAGCGCTGAATCATCACGCCGTCCCTGGCGATGGCTGACTCAGCGCCTTTATTACTGTCTGCCATCCCGCTCTACTCCTGTTTAACGCCAAGGCGATTGATCGCGATGTCGTAGCGGCGCAATGCCTTGCCGGCGTCCCAGTCGAGGATTTCCGCTTCGGTTACTGAGTAAACCAGCGGTACTACATCGAGGATCACTTCGATGTCGCGTTCCGAAAGAAGTCCGCCGGTTTGTTTAAAAAATCGTCGATGCGCCCCTGCAGTTCGGTCCAGTCGGGCACGGTCAAGCCGGCGAGATCGGGAATCATCAGGCCGGCGCAATGAGCGGTGATGAACTCGGCACGTTCTTTGTTGGTGGGCAGTTTTTTCATCACTTTGGTGGCGCGCAGGGCGGGCATTTCCAGGGTGACGTGGGTGAGCGTGCGACCGCTTGCCTGAAGGGGAAGCAGCAGCGCGACGTGCTCGCTGGTCAGCGATTGGCGCGGCACATCGGCCTGATCGAGAAAAAACGATGCAGGCTGGGTCGACATTTCGTGTACGTATTGCGCAATGCTGACGTAGTCCGGGCGCTTGAGTTGGTCGAGTTCTTTTTCCGACAGGCCGGTGGCGAGCTTGGCCAGTTCGAAAAACTGCTCATCTTCATCGTCGCCAGCGCGCGCCAGGGCTTCTTTCTGTGGCGCGTAGAACAAGGGTTTGAGTTGAATCTGCTCGATCACGGCACCGGTGTCGGCGGTGATCGGGGACAGCAGGACGTGTAGCGCAGGCATCCAGGCCATGGGGTGATTCCTTGATCAGGTATGGGGCGAGCGAACCCGCCCCCGGGGCCTTACGGCATCAGCACGGCGCGGCGGGCGTCGCCGAGAATGTCGACGCCGTTGAGCACGAATTTCTGGGTACGCACGTCGATATCGATCACCGAAATGCCGTTTTCCAGACGGTTATAGGTACGGCAGGACAGTTCCAGGGTGGTGACGGGCTTGGCATTCATCGTCAGCGCGGTTTCGGTCAGCGACTTCAACTTGCCACCCACGGTGTGGTAGGTGAAGTAGGTCTTGCCATCCTGATCCTGCCCGGCTTCGCGCACGTTCAACAGGATGTCATCGCCCCGCGTGACGCCAAGCGCCAGCAACACTTCTGCACCCACCCCTTGCAGTACCAGGGTTGCGCCCATCACCTTGGCGCTTTTGGCCACCTCCTCGGCGATGAAGCGCCCGCCGGTCATCGGGTCCATTTCGAACTCGATCTTCGGCGGCGTAAAGGAATCGACCGTGGCCGACAACGGCAGGCCTTGGAGGGTGGCCGCAATGGCCTGTCTGACTCGGTTGGTAAACATTAGAGAACGTCCTCCAGGAACTGCTCGATGATTTCATCGCGGGCGTTGAGTTGATAAACCATGTGTTCGTTCGGCGCGTAGCGACCGTAGTCGATGACGATGAACCAGGTGCCGTTCTTGTACTTTTCGACGCTGTTCAACTCCGGGTGCAGGTAGACGCTGCCGCCAGGGATGGTTTCGTCGGCCACCAGGGTTTGCAGCCAGTCGTTGATGCGCTTGACCTCCTGGTCCATGAAGGATTTGGTGAGGTTCTTGGCCATGGCCTTCTGGCCGGCCTTGACCAGCTTGCGGCTGATGGCGTCTTCCAGACCGACATAGCTGATGAACTTGCCGGTGATGGAGCGGTTGCCCAGCAGCGAGAAACCGCCGAGCACCGTGCGGGCGTAGTAGCTCACGCCATAACGGTTGAGCAGGTCGCCTTCGGTGGAGGTGTCGAGGATGTTGTACTCGACGACGCGGGAAACGTCTTCGGCGAAGGTCACCTGGTTGCCCGGGCTTTCCCACTGCTTGACTTTGGCCAGCGCAGCGATGGCCAACGAGGACGGCGAGAGGAACACGTTCTTTTTCGCAGCCTTGGAATACACCGACGGCATGTTGTGCACCAGCAGGCAACGGTCGAAGCCCAGGTCTGCACCGCCCAGTTCGCCGCTGTAGGTCACTTGATCGGCGACCGAAGCGTCCTTGCCATCGAGTACCACACGGGCCTTGATGCGCTTGCCGAAGGAGGCGAACTCGCCGGCTACGGCCTTGGTGCCGGTGAAACCCGGGGCACCGATGATGGTCAGGTCTTCAGGCACGCTGCTCAGGGCAGCCAGGCCGAGTTTGCGACCGGTGACCGGGTCGTTGCCGCCGATCACATTGTTGAGCGTGTCGGCCGGGGTGGCGCCTTCTTCGACAATCACCACGTAGACCGGCACCTTGACCACTTTGAGGATCTGGTACACCGCCTGGAACAAGGTGCCCGACTCGGTACCGGTCGGGTCGAGCAGCGCCTGAGTGGTGAAGCTGTTGATACGAAACGGCGCGTTTTTCGGGATCGATGCATGGGCGTTGGGGGCAGTGCCCACCAGGCCGATGACGTTATCGCCCAGGCCACCCATGGCCTCGGGCGATTCGGTGGCATTGACGGTAATGCCGTTGTGCTCGAAGTTCAAAACCTCAGCCATGATTATTCAGCCTTCTTGGGGGTGGAATTGAGGACGCTGGTCAGTTCCAGGCGGCCGGCGGTGCGCAGGGCGGATGCTTCGACGTCCAGCAATTCAAGCTCCTCGCCAGCGGTGGACCAATGGCCGTTACCGATGGGAAAAGGGATGAGGACGGTGTAGGTTTGGCGCGTGGGCATGGGTAGGATTCTCCGGGTGAGAAATGCCAAAGCCCCTGCGGGAGGGGCTTTGGGGAGGCGAAAAAAAACCGCTTTCGCGGTGGGGGTTACTTAAGGAACGTAGGTTTTTCAGGCCAGACTAAGGCCTCGGGATCTGCGCCCTGATCCGGGATATCACGTAACCCTTGACGGTAAGCAACAAATGCTGGGCGATCTTTGTCCGCAATTGGATAATCAGGCATAGCCGCGTAGTCACTGGATGACAGGTCAGCATCACGCGCGGCGCGAATCAGTTTCCATTTAATCAATGGGTGAATTTCAGGAAGTACAAATTCTGGTTTCATCAATATTTCTCCTTAACCCAGACCCAATAGGGTTCCCCATTCGGTGGGGCGAGTGACAACGCCTGTACAGGCGCCGGCAAGCATCACTTCAACCGTCCCCGTTGCAGAACCGCGGACAGGGTGAACGTGCATGTAATTAGCGAAGAAGTTGTCAGGCATGTGAAGCACGGAGCACCAGCGCCATTTGCCCTTCGTATTACCAGTGGCCCACGCCCCCTCAATGGTGCCTTCATTGACCCGAACAAAAGCGCCCATCGTCATGCAGTTATTCAACGGCACAGGAGTCGTTCCGCTCAAGCGCCCCGTATCGATCGATGTGGGAAACGCCAGCCAAGTCATGGATTTGTTTTCGGACCACTTCATTTGCCAAACATTAACCTGATTTCGCCAGTAACCTGCCGCCCTTATATCAAACCCGGGAAACTGCTCGCGCACATCAGCCTCCACTTGGCGCATAAACTCAACGTCGGCGTCCGGCCGCCCAGCAGATTGAGCCTGCTGTGTAATAGTCCGTACTTTGGTGGCGGTGACTTCGCTATGCACATACCAGCCATCAATCAGTTTGCCAGTGGTATCGGGCTCCATATGAAAGTTTTTCGTCACGGCAAGACGAGGCAAGCGGCTATTCAAACTGGATAGCTGCTCGTCATATTTCGCCCTTGCGTCCGTTAGCGCCTTATCAATTTCGCCAATCTTCCCTGTCACGACGTTGGTTAGCGCATTCGCTGCGCTAACCACGGCCGCCAGTTGCTGTTCAGTACTCAATGTTTGAACTCCTTGTAGTGCATTGAACGGTTGGCTGACTCTCTTCAATCAAGCCAAGTTTGAAGGTAATTAAACAACCACTAATCGACCTGGGTCTCCGCCTCCAGATTCATAACCCGAAGGAGTATGGCGATATCTCTGGACATACTGTCGATGCTGGCAGCCGACAACGAAGCCAACTCTTCAGTTAGCAGAATATTGAGACTCTCAGTCCCCACGACTACCGTCACGCTATCCGCCGGCAACGGCGAAATATCCAGCGTGAACTTCTGCAGTACCCGAGCCGCCGCCGCTTTATACGTCAGCAACTTCCCCGCCACGGAATACACCGCCAGCAAGGTCCCACTGGCGAGGTAAAAGCCGAACTCGCCAATTTCATACTCATCGTCGCCGTCAAACAGCGCGGCCATCCTGAGTTGGCGCTCGCCCAGGTCTTCGTAATCCACAATGGCGACCCGTTGGCGCTCATCGCGCAAGGCCACCTCCGTGCCGTCGGGGTTGTAGCGGCCGGAGCCGGCGCCGATGTGGGTGATTTCGCCTTTGAGGCCCTGGTTCCTGGCCTGCAGCACTTCATCCAAACCCTTGGAAGTGAAGCGCACCAGGCGCGTGATTTCATCTGTCATGGCTGCGCCCTGAGGTCGTAGTCGTTAATGGTGTAGTGCCGGGCAACCCCGGCACTGTTTAGCCGAGCAACCAGCGCAAATTCCGGCAGCGCGCCATCTAAATAGAACTCCCCGTCGCTTAAAGGGGCGTCAAGCACTTGCGTGAACGCAAGCTGACCTTCGGTTTCATGCACGATCGTAATCGTGGCCTGATCCCGCTCGCTTTTGGCCGCGTTGACACGGCGGATCAGCCGGTTGTGGTCGCCACTGGACCAACTGCGCCCAATGATCGCCTGCACGTCAAAGGTGTACGGCATACCGGTTGGCCGCTGCTGATACCAGGCGCTGATGTTGGGAGTAAACCCCAGTGACTCCACCGCATGGCTCAAGGCCTTGGGTGTGCCGGCCTGGCGCTGGATCTGCCAGGACAAGGCCACGGTCAGGCGCTTTTCCGATTCGCTGGCTTGGGCATCCCATTCGCTGACACCTCGGTCGGCGGCCAGGTAAGGCAGAAATTCGCTGGGGGTTTGCAGCGGGTTCATCAACGCTGGAAACGGCGGTGCGACCCGGTCAAGCAGCTTGCCGAACCCTGCATCCAGCGCCTTTTCCAGTGGTGAACTGTTGGCCGGCAACAAACTCGCTTTGAGTTCACTCATAGCGTGCGCACCTCCACCTCGACACCCGTGCAATACGGGGCCTGGAACGCGCTGCTGACAATCGGCGCCAGCGGTTCCAGGATTTGCAGTTGCGCCGCCCCTGCACTGTGAATGGCGTAGTCGATCCAACTCGGGTCGACGCGCCCTTCCAGGCGATGGCAGGAATCAGCGTAAGTCTGCAGCAGTTGCTGCGCCGCCATTTGGGTCAAACCCGAGTCTGGCCCGGCGTTGATCCTGGCGATGACGCGAATCTTGTAGGGTTGAATCTGTGCGCCCTGGACGGTGACGAGATCGGTTTCCGGGCGTACATCAGGCCGTGCGAAATGTCGGCGCACACCGTCAAGCAAATCGGCGGATGGGGTACCGTCGCCGTCACGCGACAGCACGGTGACCATCACTTCGCCGGGCGCGATGCGTCGGCCGTTACCGTCCTTGACCTGGGCCGCATAGCCGTCCGGATCGAAGGTGTAGTTGACGGTCACCACGCCCGGCGATGCGCTCTGGACCTTGACCGCCGGCCGCTCGCCGAGGGTGAACACTTCGCGGCGGTACTGCATCCGCGAACCCGCCGCCGGAGCATGGGGTGCCAGGTAGTAGCGCAGGCGGGCATCGTCGTCGCTTTCCAGGATCGGCGGCACCGGCGGGAAAGCCGCAGGGTCACCGGGGTCGAGTACCTGGCGTTCCAGGCCCATATCCGCCAGCCGTGCATCCAGGTTACTGCCGGTGGCCCACCACGCCAGCATCTGCTTGATGCGTGCATTGTATTTGCGCTCATGGGTTTGCAGGCGCACGCAGAAAGCTTCCAGCGCCAGGGTCAGCAGCTCGCTTTCGTTGTCGAGGCTGACCTTGAGTTTGGCCGCGCTTTGCGGCGCACTCGCTGCAACGTAGTCGACCACGAACGCCTTGAACTCGGCCAACAAGGGTTCGAACTCGTCAACCGCGATAATCGCCGGCTCGGCCAGTTGGTTCTGGCCAGGGATCAGCATGCTCATGTCACGACCTCAAAGGTTTGTTGGCGGTTTTTCCAGGTGCCGGCAAAGCGCAGCAGCAGGCCGGCGCCCTGGCGGGTGGCGACGATGACCTGGGGCTGAAAGTCGCCGATGCCGTTCTGGGCGTTGTAGAACGCCTGGGCGGCATGGCTCTGGGCGAGCAGCAGCAGGTCGTCGCCCAGGTTCTGGCCGAGCAACTGCGGGATCAGCGAGCCATACAGCGGACGCTTCTGCCGTGTGCCAATGGGCGTGGTCAGCGCTCGGGTGGCGCGCTGGACGAATTGCAGCCAGTCATCGACGGCCGCCCCGGTGTTGCGATCGATGCCAATCATGGAGTGTCCTTGTCAGGGGCTGATGACCCGACCTTGGTGGTCTATCACCGGGCCGCTGAAGTGAGCACCGCCGGCATCCAGCAACAGTGCGGTGCCGCCGATTTGCAGGGTGATGCCCTGCGGGTTGAGGGTCAGGCTGGCGGCGCCGACCTTGAGGTCGACCTGTTCGCGAGAACCGGTGACCATCGTCGGCCCGTTGGCCCAGTTGAAGGTGTGGCTGGCGTCGTCGTAATCGCTTTGGGTACCGTCTTGATGGCGTCGTCGGGTCACCGAGGGAACCGTCGAGACTGGCGGAAAGAGACTACTGTTGAGGCCGAACAGAGCCACGGACTGCGCGCCCCCTTCCCCACCGCCGTAGTTGAGCAACAGACATTGCTCGCCTACGGACGGAATACGGGTTTCGGTTTGCGCACCGGCGCTGGGGTTGAAAAAGCGGATGGCCGGCGTGAGCAACTCACCGTGACTGACCCGGCAGGTATTGCTGGCGGCGTCGACCTGTTGGCAAACGCCAATCCGACAGAAGCTTTCAGCGCGGCGGTACAAGTCCTCCAGTTGAGCCTCCATCTCCGCCAGCCGCTCGACGATTGGCCCCAGCTGCATGCGTAACAGCGCGTCGAACATGGGCTACTCCGCCAGTGGTCTGTATTGATCGGGGTCATCGATGTTCAAGACGTCCCAGGTACAGGCGAACAGCGCTTGGCCCGTAGGATCGTTGAGTAACTCGGGCCCGAGATAGAGGGTTTGAGTGAAGGAAACAGTCCAGGTGTCGTAGTCCGTCGCTACGGTGGAAACCCTAGAAGGAGCGGCGACTATATTCGTCGGCAAATCGCACTGGGACTGAGGCAGGTTCCAACGGTTGTCCAGCACCAGGTCCATCAGTTGGCTGGCCAGGTCACAGGCATCGAACGGCAATGCGCCGGGGGCAACCATGGCTCTGAGCGAAATGGCCAGGACATGGGCCTTGCGCCCTTCGCGGGAGCGAATGCCCGGGCCATTGCCTTCAACCGTGATCATGACGCCGGTATTCTCCAGGTCACTCTGGAAGTCCCGGTGGCTGCCGACCTTGAGGTCCGGGTAGGCCGCATGCAGCGCCGCGCCGATAGCCTGGGGTAGTTGGGATGGCTTTTCGATAAGGGTCATTTGGGTAGCATCCTTGCGGTTACTGCGGGTCCTGACGAGACCCTTCATTGATCCCGATGCGCTTGGCTGCCCAGCGCTCATACAGGCCGATGGCCACGTCGGCGCCGGCCATGGCGGTCAGGCAGCCAATGGCGCCGGCAGTCCAGATCGACATACCGGCGGCATAACACAGCATCAGGGCCGAAACCCCGCAGACCATGCACGCGCCGGACCTGAGCGCCAGACGGCGGATCAACGACCAGCCGCGGGCGCCCTCCTTGTCGGCGCGCCACATCTCTCCGGAAACGCCGCCGACCAAGGCCAATATGATCACCAGCCAGATAGGCATTTCCGCTAACGCTTGTTGTTCGTTTGTCATGTCACGCCTCCTGGCTGAGCACTGAATAGTCCGTTTTCAATTACACACACTTCGATAGGTAGGCATTCCAAAAAGCCCGGTAGCCCGGGCTTTTCAGTAATGATGTCCTCGGACTTTCGGCGCTACTGGCGCGGTACGGTCCTTTCCTGAATGTTTTTCCGACCACGATCCCTGTCTGCCGGATAACTGCTTCTGGTGCTTTACGCTGCACACCCGGGTCAGTTGCCAACCCTCTGAACCGTTAAGGCCGGTTCATCGCTGCCTGTTTTTGAAGCTGGGCGAAACTAAAGAGCGTCGGCATCCTTGCCGGTGTTGCCTGGCATCCCTGCCACCGCTTCGATGGCGTCCTTGCCGATGTTGCGTGCCTTCCTTGTCTTCCTTGGCAGCATCCTTGCCGCCTCCACCAGGCCTTGTTGGCTGGCTTGAGATGGATAATATGCATGTATGCATATACAGTCAATGCACCAATGCATTTATTTTTCTTGTGGATATGCATTGGCGCATTCAAAGCCTTATGGGCTCGGGGTTTGGAGGTGTTCTGCAGCCGAAAAAAAACCCGCTCATGGGCGGGTTTCGTCTTACGCGATGAGGTCAGCGGGCGTACATCCCCCACCAGAAAACATGACCGAGGATGCTGATCTGCTCATCCTGAATATCCTGGAAGCTATAGTCTTCATCCGGATGCTCATCACGGTTGAAGCTGCGCAGGCGAATCCCGGAAGGCAGACGGTAGAGCTGTTTCACCCGGAGCTGGCCATTATGATTGATGGCATACAGGTCACCATCGACGATGTCGCCAATCCCGCTCTTGCCGGCATTGACCCCCACCGTCGCGCCATCGCGCAGCACCGGCAACATACTGTTGCCGCGCACCGTCACGCATTTGGCCTGATCGAACTGCACGCCGTTATGCCGAAGGCTGCGCTTTCCAAAGCGCAGGCTGGCTTTCTCACTTTCCTCGATGACGAATCTTCCTGATCCAGCAGCCAATTCAACCTCGCGCAGAAAGGGGATCGACACCTCGTCATCATTAACGGGCGTGTCGTCGTCCCACAGGCTTATGTCCTTGAGCTCCGAATGCATCGGGTCGCGCCCATCATCTCGCAAAGCACCCACCCCGGCGCGCCCGCGCAGGTGATCGGTGCTGACGCGAAAATACTCGGCGATGCGAGAGATGTGTTTGTCCGACGGGTCAACGATCTTGCCGCTGAGGATCCGGGACAGTGTGGATTGAGGCACACCGGTGCGTCGGTGAAGCTCCGTGGGGGAGATCCGATCGCGATCCAGCAGCTCTTTCAAGACGATAGAAACGTTGCGTTTTTGCATAACGCGGATATTGCCGGGAGTCTTGAAGGTTGGCAAATGCTAATTTGCATATTTATGCATTAAACACAAAATCTTGTTTAGATTGAAACAAAATACTGTATATGCAAACAGTTAATTGCTTTCTATCATTGAGAACCGCTTGATATCGCCGCAGGGTAGCCTGATACCACACCGAGCGGATGGACAGGCGCCCTTGCTTATCGACAATTCAGGGCCTATGTATAAGACTCTGGAACAACATGGCCAGCAACGACGGAGGTGCTCATGGCTTATTCAGCGCTAGCTGTCGCTAACGCCTTCATTGAACGCGCGAAGGAAGGCAAGCTTTCGGGCCTGACGCCCATGAAGCTGCAAAAACTGCTGTTCTACACGCAGTCCTGGCATCTGCGTGAACGGGATCAGCCGCTCATGGATGACCACTTCGCCCGCTGGCAATATGGCCCGGTCATCCCGTCGCTGTACCATGAGTTGAAATCCTACGGCAGCCGTCCGGTCACTTCGCTGCTCAGCAATTTGAAGCCGGACGACGAAGACATCATCTTCGTAACACCGAGGATTCCCGACAGTGACACCTATGCCCACCGCCTGATCGATCGGATCATCAGCAAATACGGCAAATGGTCAGGCACCCAACTGTCCAACCTTTCCCACGAGAACGGCACAGCCTGGGCGCTCAAGGGCGCCGACGGTTCCGCCATCGACTGGCAAGACATGGCAGCACTCATTCATCCCAAGAGTCGCATCCGTGAGTGAAGAACTCGACAGTCTGGAACTCACCCTACCCCCCGAGGCAGGACCTGACCAGGACTCACAAGCCGGTGGCGAGCAAGCCATAGGCACCGATGATGAAAGAAACCAGAACCTCAAAGACCAGAAGGCCGAACGGCAACTGCGCAAGAAATATGCGGGGCGTGCGTTCTGGTTTGCAGCTTGTGGTGTGATCTTCTGGGCGGTGCTGCTGGTGTGGAATGGGTGGTCGACGTATTACTCGGGTAAGGCGCCGTTCTCGGATAACGTGCTGATTGCCATCACCACGGCGACTTCAATCAATTTGTTTGCGGCGTTTCTTGGGGTGATCAGAGGGTTGTTTCCGGCAAGTGGGCGTAGATCCAGATAGCCTGGTCATACTCACGCCCTGCATTCTCTCTATCCGGCATTGAGATGTGAGTGTGCAAAAGTCAGTTCACCATTTCAGGCACTGATCGGACTATTAGTTTTTTCTGCCTTATCCAACAGTGATGGGTTGCAAAAATAACACTGGCGGCGAGAGCTGATTCCACCGCTAACCCGTGGCGACTGTCGCGCCTTTTCAGTTGAAAATAGGCGACGCATTGATTTCAAGTGACACAACTATCCCAGTTGCGCCCTCCCGACCACCACGCGACCTTCCTGCCCCATCGCTGCCAATTCAGCGATCGGGCCTGAGAACCCGGCAAGATGCAGGCGCACCAAGCGCACCATAACCCGACATGCAGGCGTTTTTCGTCCATCATTTCGTGCAATGGCGGCTGTGCGTGGGAGACCTTCGGGTCTGCCGGGTTCCTGTATCTCCGGTTTCTCAGCCTGCGCACAGCTGCCACCCATTCGCCTGAGAACGAACGTGGTAGCTCTCACTTGATATGGGAGTTTTACCGATGACCGCTACAAATGCGTCTGCATTAACCACCCTCGGCGTCACCCCCCTTCTCCTTTCACTCCGACCAGCCTCTATTCCGCGTCAACAGCGGTGCTTCCCTGCAAGAAGCCTTGCATCACGCCTCCGATCATGCGGCGATGGCCAAGGAGACGGACCGTTACGCATGGGCGTCGCATTACTTGCAGGAGATGGTCAAGGCGGTGATTGATGATGTGGTGAAGGTGTTGGATTCGCCCGGCAACATTCAGTAAGGGGCGATAAAAAGAAGGGGGCGGTGTATTTGAATGAATGCGCTGCGCCCTTCTTCTATTTCTACCTGGCCGTTTGCAACCTGCGAACCCCCGACCTCGCGTGTTAACCTTGCGCCCATCGCAACAAATGCTGGGCCAAGCGCCCCCTTTGCCCCATCACTTTCAACGAATTTGCCTACTACCCAATGAGTAAAAACACCTCCGATCTGTCCTCCCACACGCCAATGATGCAGCAGTACTGGCGTCTGAAAAACCAGCACCCTGATCAGTTGATGTTCTACCGCATGGGCGACTTCTACGAGATCTTCTACGAAGACGCAAAGAAGGCCGCCAAGCTGCTGGACATCACCCTGACCGCGCGCGGGCAGTCGGCGGGTCAGTCGATTCCGATGTGTGGGATTCCTTACCATTCATTGGAAGGTTATCTAGTCAAGTTGGTGAAGCTGGGCGAGTCGGTGGTGATCTGTGAGCAGATCGGCGACCCGGCCACCAGTAAGGGGCCGGTGGAACGGCAGGTGGTGCGCATTATTACGCCGGGCACGGTGAGTGATGAGGCGCTGCTGGATGAGCGGCGCGATAACCTGATCGCTGCGGTGTTGGGCGATGAGCGTCTGTTCGGCCTGTCGGTGCTGGATATCACCAGCGGCAATTTCAGCGTGCTGGAGATCAAGGGCTGGGAGAACCTGCTGGCGGAGCTGGAGCGTATCAATCCGGTGGAGTTGTTGATTCCGGATGATTGGCCCAAGGACTTGCCGGCAGAGAAGCGCCGTGGGACCAAACGTCGTGCGCCATGGGATTTTGAGCGTGATTCGGCGCTGAAAAGTCTGTGCCAGCAGTTCTCGGTGCAGGACCTTAAAGGCTTCGGTTGCGAAACCCTGACCCTGGCCATCGGCGCTGCCGGCTGCCTGCTCAGCTACGCCAAGGAAACCCAGCGCACGGCGCTGCCGCACTTGCGCAGCCTGCGGCATGAGCGGCTGGACGATACCGTGGTACTGGATGGCGCCAGCCGTCGCAACCTGGAACTGGATACCAACCTGGCGGGCGGGCGTGACAACACGCTGCAATCGGTGGTCGACCGCTGCCAGACGGCCATGGGCAGCCGCTTGCTGACCCGTTGGTTGAACCGTCCGCTGCGGGATTTGACCGTCCTCCAAGCACGTCAGACTTCCATTACCTGCCTGCTTGACGGCTATCGCTTTGAAAAGCTGCAGCCGCAACTGAAGGAAATCGGCGATATCGAGCGCATCCTCGCGCGGATCGGCCTGCGTAACGCGCGGCCTCGTGACCTGGCGCGCCTGCGTGATGCCTTGAGTGCCCTCCCCCAGTTGCAAGTCGCGATGACCGAACTGGACACGCCACACCTGCAACAGCTTGCAGTCACCGCCGGCACTTACCCGGACCTCGCGGCGCTGCTGGAAAAGGCCATCATCGACAACCCGCCAGCGATCATCCGTGATGGCGGTGTGCTGAAAACCGGCTATGACAGCGAGCTGGATGAGCTGCAATCGCTGAGCGAAAACGCCGGCCAGTTCCTGATCGACCTGGAGGCCCGCGAAAAAGCCCGCACCGGGCTGGCCAACCTGAAGGTCGGCTACAACCGCGTGCATGGCTATTTTATTGAGCTGCCGAGCAAGCAGGCGGAGTCGGCGCCTGTCGACTATCAACGCCGCCAGACGCTCAAGGGCGCCGAGCGCTTTATCACCCCCGAACTCAAAGCGTTCGAAGATAAGGCGTTGTCGGCCAAAAGCCGCGCCCTGGCGCGGGAAAAAATGCTCTACGAAGCCTTGCTTGAGGACTTGATCAGCCGCCTGGCGCCGCTGCAGGACACCGCCGCCGCCCTGGCGGAGCTGGATGTGCTGAGCAACCTGGCCGAACGTGCGCTGAACCTGGACCTCAACTGCCCGCGTTTTGTCAGCGAGCCGTGCATGCGCATCGTGCAAGGGCGCCACCCGGTGGTGGAGCAGGTGTTGACCACGCCATTCGTCGCCAACGACCTGTCGCTGGACGACGACACTCGCATGCTGGTGATTACCGGCCCGAACATGGGTGGTAAATCCACCTATATGCGCCAGACCGCGCTGATCGTGTTGCTGGCCCACATCGGCAGCTTCGTGCCGGCGGCCAGTTGCGAACTGTCCCTGGTGGACCGGATTTTCACCCGGATCGGTTCCAGCGACGACCTGGCCGGTGGGCGCTCGACGTTTATGGTGGAAATGAGCGAAACCGCGAACATCCTGCATAACGCCACCGACCGCAGTCTCGTGTTGATGGACGAAGTGGGTCGCGGCACCAGTACGTTTGACGGCCTGTCGCTGGCATGGGCGGCGGCCGAGCGTCTGGCACATTTGCGCGCCTATACGTTGTTTGCCACCCACTACTTCGAACTGACGGTGTTACCGGAAAGCGAGCCGCTGGTAGCCAACGTGCACCTCAATGCCACCGAGCACAACGAGCGCATCGTGTTCCTGCACCACGTGCTGCCGGGCCCGGCCAGCCAGAGTTATGGCTTGGCGGTCGCGCAGTTGGCCGGCGTGCCCACTGATGTCATCACCCGCGCCCGCGAGCACCTGAGCCGCCTGGAAACCACGGCCCTGCCCCATGAAACCGTGGTCGCCAGCCCGGCCAAGGCCAGCAGGAAACCCGCCGCACCGCACCAGAGCGACCTGTTCGCCAGCCTGCCCCATCCGGTACTCGATGAGCTGGCCAAGCTTGACCTGGACGACGTGACGCCGCGGAAAGCGCTCGAAATGTTATATGCACTGAAGACTCGGATATAACGCACACGCGTGCAAGCTGGTAGACTCTCGCGCGGTTTGGGATGCTGCGGGCTTTTAGCCTGGCCCGCAGACTATCGCTCCCGAACCTCGCGAGCCCTGCCACACAGGGTTTCGCTGCCGCCGCCTGAGGAGAAAATTAGAAATGACCTTCGTCGTCACCGACAACTGCATCAAGTGCAAGTACACCGACTGCGTAGAAGTGTGTCCGGTGGACTGCTTCTACGAAGGCCCGAACTTCCTGGTCATCCACCCGGACGAGTGCATTGACTGCGCCCTGTGTGAACCAGAATGCCCGGCTAACGCCATCTTCTCTGAAGATGAAGTACCTGCAGGTATGGAAAACTTCATTGAGTTGAATGCCGAGCTGGCGGATATCTGGCCGAACATCACGGAAAGAAAGGATGCTCTGCCCGATGCGGAAGAATGGGATGGCAAACCCGGCAAGATTGCAGACCTCGAACGCTGATAGCAGCGTCGTTGCCCAAAAAAAAGGCCCCTTGCGGGCCTTTTTTGCGTTTTCATGTAGCCGCTTTCACTTTTCTACAGGCGAAAAAAGGGGCGGTATGACCCGCCCACATTTTTTCCCTAGTCCCTTTAATCCTTTTCATCGTCCTGATGAATCGCATCCTGCGACATTCCTTCAAACCACCGTTCCTTGATGGCTGTGCCAATCCGTGGACACAGGGCTGATGTTAGAGCCTCCCAAGATAAGTTCAACGGGATCCAAACGGATCGCGGCCAATCGGCGATGCTCAAGTGAAATTAAATAACTGTTTAATTTCAAACAGTTAGAAATATCGCTCGCAGATTCGAGACGCTCATTCCCGGTAAAAAAACCGAAAACCTACATGACGGTAAGCGAATGCTTACACGACTGATTGGGAAAAGAGCGTCACAAGCCTGTGCGGTACTGTTCCTACATCGGGATTCAGTCGTCGCTGACGGTGATCGTCGGCATCGCGGGACTGCTCGCCTCCTGCAGGACTATCCGCGCGCCCACATGGCGGGCCAGTTCCTGATACACCATGGCAATCTGACCATCGGGCTCGGCAGCCACGGTGGGTTTGCCGCCATCGGCCTGTTCGCGGATAGACATCGACAGCGGCAACGAGGCCAGCAGTTCGACGCCGTATTGAGTCGCCAGCTTCTCGCCACCGCCCTCGCCGAAGAGATGTTCGGCATGGCCACAGTTGGAACAGATGTGCACCGCCATGTTTTCCACCACGCCGAGCACCGGAATGTTGACCTTGCGGAACATCTCCACGCCTTTCTTCGCGTCCAGCAGCGCCAGGTCCTGGGGCGTGGTGACGATCACCGAGCCGGCCACCGGGACTTTCTGCGCCAGGGTCAACTGGATATCGCCGGTACCGGGCGGCATGTCGATCACCAGGTAGTCCAGGTCGCCCCAGGCGGTCTGGGTGACCAATTGCAGCAGCGCCCCGGAAACCATCGGCCCGCGCCAGACCATGGGCGTGTTGTCATCGGTCAGGAACGCCATGGACATCACTTCCACGCCCAGGGACTCGATCGGCACAAACCACTTCTGGTCCTTGACCTTGGGTCGTGTGCCTTCGGCAATGCCGAACATCACACCCTGGCTCGGGCCATAGATATCGGCGTCGAGGATGCCCACGCGGGCACCTTCGCGGGCCAGGGCCAGGGCCAGGTTGGCGGCGGTGGTGGATTTACCCACCCCGCCCTTGCCCGATGCCACGGCGATCACGTTCTTGACGTTGGCCAGGCCAGGGATCTGTGCCTGGGCCTTGTGCGAGGCGATCACACACCGGATGTCGACCTTGGCCGAGCGCACGCCGTCGAGGCCTTCGATGGCCATTTGCAGCATCTGCGCCCAGCCGTTTTTGAACAGGCCGGCGGCGTAGCCCAGCTCCAGCTGGACCGATACGTGGTCAGCCTGCACCTCGATGGCGCGCACACAGCCGGCACTGACCGGGTCCTGGTTCAAATAGGGGTCGGTGTACTGGCGAAGGACGGCTTCCACCGCTGCGCGATTGACGGCGCTCATGGGCAACTCCCGAAAAAGACTGACTGAAACAGGCGGCTATCCTAACCGTTCCAGGCCACCAGCGGCATGCTTTCGCAGGATCGGAAGATGCTGAAACAGCACCACGGGGTGAAATAAATTTCCCGGCGCTTTATAGTGGCCGACCTCCGTTTCATCAAGTAGCCGAGCCCCATGTCCGAGCCACGCAAGATCCTCGTCACCAGCGCCCTGCCCTATGCCAATGGTTCCATCCATCTTGGCCATATGCTTGAGTACATCCAGACCGATATGTGGGTGCGCTTCCAGAAGCATCGCGGCAATCAATGCATTTATGTCTGCGCGGACGACGCCCACGGTTCGGCCATCATGTTGCGCGCCGAAAAGGAAGGCATCACCCCGGAACAATTGATCGCCAATGTGCAGGCTGAACACAGCGCCGACTTTGCCGAGTTCCTGGTGGAGTTCGACAACTTCCATTCGACCCACTCCGATGAAAATCGTGAGCTTTCGAGCCAGATCTACCTGCGGTTGAAAGACGCCGGGCACATTGCCACGCGTTCGATCACCCAGTATTTCGACCCGGAAAAGAAAATGTTCCTGGCCGATCGCTTCATCAAGGGCACCTGCCCGAAATGCGGCACCGACGACCAGTACGGCGACAACTGTGAGAAATGCGGTGCCACCTATGCACCCACCGACCTGAAGAATCCGAAGTCGGCCATCTCCGGCGCTACCCCGGTACTCAAGGATTCCCAGCACTTCTTCTTCAAGCTCCCGGATTTCCAGCAGATGCTGCAAACCTGGACCCGCAGCGGCACCTTGCAGGATGCCGTGGCCAACAAGATCGCCGAATGGCTGGATGCCGGCCTGCAACAGTGGGACATTTCCCGCGATGCGCCGTACTTCGGCTTTGAAATTCCGGGCGAGCCGGGCAAGTACTTCTATGTCTGGCTGGACGCGCCGATCGGCTACATGGCCAGCTTCAAGAACCTTTGCGACCGCACACCGGCGCTGGACTTCGATGCGTTCTGGGGCAAGGATTCCACTGCCGAGCTGTACCACTTCATCGGCAAGGACATCGTCAACTTCCACGCGCTGTTCTGGCCGGCGATGCTCGAAGGTTCGGGCTACCGCAAGCCGACCGGCATTGCCGTGCACGGCTACCTGACGGTGAACGGGCAGAAGATGTCCAAGTCCCGCGGCACCTTCATCAAGGCGCGCACCTACCTGGACCACCTGTCGCCGGAATATTTGCGTTACTACTATGCGTCCAAGCTGGGCCGTGGCGTCGACGACCTCGACCTGAACCTGGAAGACTTCATTCAGAAGGTCAACTCGGACCTGGTCGGCAAAGTGGTCAATATCGCCAGCCGTTGTGCCGGTTTTATCCACAAGGGCAATGCGGGTGTGCTGGTCGCTGAAAACGCCGCGCCGGAACTGACCGATGCCTTCCTGGCCGCCGCGCCGAGCATCGCCGACGCCTATGAAGCCCGCGATTTTGCCCGCGCCATGCGCGAAATCATGGGCCTGGCCGACCGCGCCAACGCCTGGATTGCCGACAAGGCGCCATGGTCGCTGAACAAGCAGGAAGGCAAGGAAGCTGAGGTCCAGGCGATCTGCGCCACGGGCGTCAATCTGTTCCGTCAATTGGTGATCTTCCTCAAGCCGGTGCTGCCGCTGCTGGCCGCCGATGCAGAGGCGTTCCTCAACGTCGCGCCGCTGACCTGGAACGACCACGCCACGCTGCTCGGCAACCATCAGTTGAACGCGTTCAAGCCATTGATGACCCGCATCGACCCGGTGAAAGTCCAGGCCATGACCGACGCTTCCAAAGAAGACCTCGTCGCCAGCCAGACCGATACCGGCTCGACCGCGCCAGCCGATGACAGCGAGTTGGCCAAAGACCCTATTTCCGAGGAAATCGAGTTCGACGCTTTCGCCGCCGTGGACCTGCGGGTTGCACTGATCGTCAAGGCCGAAGCCGTGGAAGGCGCCGACAAGCTGTTGCGCCTGACCCTGGATCTGGGCGGCGAGCAACGCAATGTGTTCTCCGGCATCAAGAGCGCTTACCCCGACCCGTCCAAGCTCGATGGTCGCCTGACCATGATGATCGCCAACCTCAAGCCACGAAAAATGAAATTCGGTATCTCTGAAGGCATGGTGATGGCGGCCGGTCCTGGCGGCGCAGAAATCTATCTGCTCAGCCCGGACAGCGGCGCCAAGCCAGGTCAACGCATCAAGTAACCCCTGCAGGATGCCCCGGCGTTTCGACGCTGGGGCTTTTCAGCCCGCCCATATCGGCGGGCCGGGCGTCAACGCAATGATCAAAGCATGAACCTGATTCAACGTATCGACGCGCTGCTACCGCAGACTCAATGCGGCAAGTGCGGGCACCCGGGCTGCAAGCCTTACGCCGAAGGCATTGCTAACGGCGAGGCGATCAACAAGTGCCCACCCGGAGGCCAGGAAACCATCGCCGGGCTTGCGCAATTGCTGCGCGTGCCGGTGCTGGCCCTGGATACGAGCCGCGGCGATGCGCCGGCCCAGATCGCCTACATCCGTGAGGCTGAATGCATCGGTTGCACCAAATGCATCCAGGCTTGCCCGGTGGACGCCATCATTGGCGCCGCCAAGTTGATGCACACAGTCATCATCGACGAGTGCACGGGTTGCGACCTGTGCGTCGCGCCCTGCCCTGTCGACTGCATCGAGATGCGCCCACTTGCTGAAGTCCTGCCGATTGTGGGCGACCTGGCGCGCAGCGATGACGAGCGGCGCGAACGTGGCCTTAAACGCGACCGGGCACGTCGGCGTTTCGAACAGCGCAACGCACGCCTGCAACGTGAGCAAGCCTGCAAACACGCCGAACGCGTGGCGCGGGCCAAGCGCATTGCGCCCGTGGCAGCGGCATCAGCCGATAGCCATCAGGCCGCTCAGGATGCAGCAATCAAGCAAGCCAAAATCAGTGTCGCCATGAGCCGTGCGCAGTTGCACAAATCCCTGAAGGCGTTTGGTCATCCCCCGACCTTTGAGCAACAGTCGCAATTGATTGTCCTGCAAAGGCAGTTCGAAGCCTCGGAGCAGGCGCTTGCCGCGCTGGAGGTCAACGTCCCGCCACCGCTGCCGACAAGCAAAAGCGCTGAACTCAAGCGCGCGAAGATCCAACTGGCAATGCGCCGGGCCGCATTGAAAAAGGCCCAGGATCAACGGGCTGACGAACAGCAACTGGCAAACTTGAGTGCCGCGCTGGACGCCGCCGAGCAGACGCTGCATGACGCCCAGGCCACTTGCGACGCCAGCGCCAACGGTAACGCCTGACCCACAACCGACGCTGCGCTGTGTATTGCTACAATTAAGTCGATAGCCTGCAAGGAAACGTCCCTCCCTATGAACGCTGCAAAACGCCTGGAAATTTTCCGCAGGTTTCACGAAGACAATCCGGAACCCAAGACCGAATTGGCCTACTCCTCGCCGTTCGAGCTGCTGATCGCCGTGATCCTGTCGGCCCAATCCACGGACGTCGGCGTCAACAAGGCCACGGCCAAGCTGTTTCCGGTGGCCAATACGCCGGAGACGATTTACGCCCTGGGTGTGGAAGGGTTATCGGCGTACATCAAGACCATCGGCTTGTACAACAGCAAGGCCAAGAACGTGATCGAGACGTGCCGCCTGCTCATGGAGCTGCACGCCAGCGAAGTACCGCAAACCCGCGAAGCCCTCGAAGCATTACCCGGCGTGGGCCGCAAGACCGCCAACGTCGTACTCAATACGGCGTTCCGGCAGCTCACCATGGCGGTGGATACGCATATTTTTCGCGTCAGCAACCGTACCGGCATCGCTCGCGGAAAAAATGTGGTGGAGGTCGAGAAACAGCTGATGAAGTTCGTGCCCAAACCCTATCTGCTCGATTCCCATCACTGGCTGATTCTTCACGGGCGCTATGTTTGCCAGGCGCGCAAGCCTCGGTGCGGCAGCTGCCGGATCGAAGATCTATGTGAATACAAGGACAAGACCTACGACGATTGAGGGTTGTCGGGTTTTGCCTATGAATCGATTGAAAAAATCTTTTTTACGCGTCCGTGGTTTATCGCTATAAGGAGCGCCAATGGCAGTCTTAGCCTGGAGTGAACCTTATGAGCACTGGCAAAGAACAACTGGAAGTAGATGACGAACCGGTGGAGCTGGAAGACGATGACGCGCCAGCGCCCGTCCCGGAGGTGGCCAAGACCAATTTGAGCAAACGCCTGATTATCGACAATCTCCTGGAAGAGCGACGCTTGCAAAAACAATTGGCCGATTACGACTTCGACCTCTGACCATCCGACAGCCAGCCGGAAGCCTCCCTGACGGAGGCTTTTTTTGTGCCGGATTTTACAGCGGTGTCAGAAGGGTGAACGCCCCCTCCTCCTCACACCAAGCCATTGCGCTGGGCCAGCTCTATCAGGTCGACGAGTGACCGGGCATTGAGCTTCAGCAGCAGGCGCGTCTTATAGGTGCTCACGGTCTTGTTGCTCAGGAACATACCGTCGGCAATCTCCTTGTTGGTTTTGCCACGGGCCAGCTGTTGCAGCACCATCATCTCCCGCCCCGATAAACGTTCCACCATGTCAGCCTCACTGGCGTTGCCCATGGTGGACCGCACCGAGTTGAGCGCCTGGTTCGGGAAGTAGCTGTAGCCGGAAAGCACCGCCTTGATGGCGCTCAACAACTCGGTCAGGTCCTGTTGCTTGCACACGTAGCCGGCGGCACCGGCCTGCATGCAACGCATGGAAAAATGACCAGGTGCCTGGGACGTCAGCACCAGCACCTTGAACGACACGGCTTGCTTGGTCGAGGCCAGCCGGCAAATAACTTCAAGGCCATCGAGTTTGGGGATTCCAATATCCAATATGACAATATCCGGCATATGTTCCCGCGCAAGTTGCAGCGCATCGACACCGTTATCAGTCTCGGCAACAACCTCATAACCATGACGCTCCATTAGCATGCGCACAGCTAGCCGAATGACGGGATGATCATCCACGATCAGCACTTTATTCATGAGAAAGTCCAATTTCGCTGTTCGAATTATTTAGAGAAAGCACAATAGCCTAGTCGCCTGCTAGTTGGCATAGCGTGCCCCCCCGAGCAACAGCAGGCAGAGACCCAACCCACAACAAGAAAGGAATTAGCCTACAAAAATTCGCCAACTTTAGTGTATTGGGCTTTATGGAACCCTTCAGACCTTTCCCTGCTCGTACATATTTTGAGTGAAATATCCTCATCCCGAGGCCTATGCCGTAAACGTTGCGCACAGCGCTCTCAGGAAATACCCCTTGCTTACCGTTGCGGCTTATACAAAGGGCTGAAAAAACCCCGTCAGCTTCAGTTCCATTTAACATATTTATATACATCCAATTTTCCTACAGAAAATTCCACAAATTACAGATCCTTTGCGCCTATATGAGTGAATTTTCTGTAAGACATGGTTCCTGTCTAGATGTAAAAAACCTTTCCGCAGGAGAGTGGATTTCTGAAGCTGAAAAAATCTCGAAAGACTTGAATAAAACGCTTAAACACATACCAAACATTTTTAAACGTTGCCCACGCCTGATTAATGTTTGTATGGGTATATTCAGGGCAAAAAAAAGCCCCTTGCATAAGGGGCTTTCTCACAACAGGCAAAACACTCAGAACAACTTGCGTCCCTTGTTGGCCGCGATGCGCATGCGCAAGGCGTTCAACTTGATGAAGCCGGCCGCGTCCGCCTGGTTGTAGGCACCGCCATCTTCCTCGAAGGTCGCGATGTTGGCGTCAAACAGTGACTCATCGGACTTGCGACCGGTCACGATCACATTGCCCTTGTACAGCTTCAGGCGCACCACGCCGTTCACGTGGGCCTGGGAGGCGTCGATCATCTGCTGCAGCATCAGGCGCTCAGGGCTCCACCAATAGCCGGTATAGATCAGGCTGGCATACTTGGGCATCAGCTCATCTTTAAGGTGGGCTACCTCACGGTCCAGGGTAATGGACTCGATGGCGCGGTGAGCACGCAACATGATGGTGCCGCCCGGTGTTTCGTAGCAGCCACGGGACTTCATGCCGACGTAGCGGTTCTCGACGATGTCGAGACGACCGATGCCGTGTTCGCCCCCGATGCGGTTCAGGGTCGCCAGCACGGTGGCGGGTGTCATCTCGACACCATCCAGCGCGACGATGTCGCCGTTGCGGTAGGTCAGTTCCAGATACTGCGGCTTGTCTGGAGCATTCTCCGGGGAGACGGTCCATTTCCACATGTCTTCTTCGTGCTCGGTCCAGGTGTCTTCCAGCACGCCGCCTTCATAGGAAATGTGCAGCAAGTTGGCATCCATCGAGTACGGGGACTTCTTCTTGCCGTGACGCTCGATCGGGATCGCGTGCTTTTCAGCGTAATCCATCAGCTTTTCACGGGACAGCAGGTCCCATTCACGCCAGGGCGCAATCACTTTCACGCCGGGCTTGAGGGCGTAGGCGCCCAATTCGAAACGCACCTGGTCGTTGCCCTTGCCGGTGGCGCCATGGGAAATGGCATCGGCGCCGGTTTCGTTGGCGATTTCGATCAGGCGCTTGGCGATCAGCGGACGTGCAATGGAGGTGCCGAGCAGGTACTCGCCTTCATAGACGGTATTGGCGCGAAACATCGGATAAACGAAATCGCGGACGAACTCTTCGCGCAGGTCGTCAATGTAGATCTCTTTCACGCCCATGGCTTGCGCCTTGGCACGTGCAGGTTCGACCTCTTCGCCCTGACCCAGGTCAGCGGTGAATGTCACCACTTCACAGTTATAAGTATCCTGCAGCCACTTGAGGATCACCGAAGTGTCCAGGCCGCCGGAATACGCGAGAACGACCTTGTTTACGTCGGCCATGCCATCACTCCACGGGGTTGTACGGAAAGGCAACGATTCTACCGATCAAAACCGCGAATTTACAGGGGCGCGACAGCAAATGAAGATAAAGCGACAGATTATGTCGAACGAGCGACCGATGACCGCGCCTTACGAGGTCGCAGCAGGGTTGCTCGGAGTTGCGGCCTGGGGTGCCGGTTTCTCGGGCGCCGCCACGCGTTCGAGCTGCACGTTGACCCGACGGTTGCGCGCTCGATTGGCGGCGTTGGTGTTGGGCGCCAAGGGGTAGCTTTCACCATGGAAACGCATCGTGATCTGGGATTCAGGGATGCCGTTGGCCTTGAAGTAGTCCACTACCGCCAAGGCACGGCGTCGTGAGACATCACGGTTGGTCAGGCGGTTGCCGCTGTTATCCGAATGGCCGTTCAGCTCGATATGGTTGACCGTAGGGTCGGCTTTCATGAACGCGACAATGACCGACAGTTTCTTCCGGGCCGCTGCATCCAGTTCGATGCCACCACCGGGGAAACCGACTTCCGTCTGTTTAACCTGATCGTAGTTCATCGGCAACAGCTTGGTAGTACACAACTGATAGTCGTTGTAGGCCTTGGAGAATTTCACCGGCAGCAGGCGAATTTCCGAATAACCGCCTTCGCGTCCGTAGTGCCGCACGGTCGGGCTGCGGCCTTCGAGCAAACCGGTGAACAGACGCCCGGCCTGGGCCTGAGAGCTGTTAAACAGCACATCACCACTGCCGACGCGTACCGCACCGAGGTTGATGTCGCCACGGCCCGGTTGCCAGGGCGCGGCGGCGGCCAGCAACGTGGCGGAGCCGGCACCGAGCGAACCACTGTAGGCTTTCAGGCGAAAGGTCGCCTGCTCGCCCGCCCGGCGCACAAACTCACCCGAGCCGAAATCGGTGATCGGCTGGGTCAGGCGGCACTCGAACTGATCGCCCTCCACTTTCCACTCAATATTCTCCAGGCGTGTCTGGAACGTGAGGGCCATCGCGGGCAGGCTGGCGAACACACTGAGCAGGGCTAGATAATGCTGGCGCACGGGAGGCTCCACTGGTTTCTACAACACTTCAAGGCGTCATACATCGTTAAGGCATACCCAGTGCTATCGGTTGCATCCTGCAAAACTTGATAGCGAGTGCCTGCACGAGTCTTTTCCGGTAGCATTCCCACCAGATTGACCCGCCTGGAATCCCCAATGTCCGACCGCCTGACCCTGCTGCGTCCCGACGACTGGCATATACATCTTCGTGATGGTGCTGTGTTACCCCACACCGTGGCCGATGTCGCGCGCACCTTTGGCCGCGCCATCATCATGCCTAACCTGGTACCTCCGGTGCGTAACGCCGAGCAAGCCGATGCCTATCGCCAGCGTATCCTCGCTGCACGACCGGCCGGCAGCCGCTTCGAACCGCTGATGGTGCTCTATCTCACCGACCGCACCCAGCCTTCGGAGATTCGCGAGGCCAAGGCCAGCGGTTTCGTGCACGCCGCCAAGCTGTACCCGGCCGGCGCGACCACCAACTCCGACTCCGGCGTGACCAGCATCGACAAGATACTGCCGGCCATCGAAGCCATGGCCGATGTGGGCATGCCGCTGTTGATCCACGGTGAAGTCACCCGTGGCGATGTCGACGTGTTCGATCGCGAAAAGATCTTCATCGACGAACATATGCGCCGCGTGGTCGAGTTGTTCCCGACCCTCAAGGTGGTGTTCGAACACATCACCACCGCAGACGCCGTGCAGTTCGTCACCGAGGCTTCGGCCAACGTCGGCGCGACCATCACCGCACACCACCTGTTGTACAACCGCAACCACATGTTGGTGGGCGGTATTCGGCCGCACTTCTATTGCCTGCCGATCCTCAAGCGCAACACCCACCAGGTGGCGTTGCTGGATGCCGCGACCAGCGGCAACCCGAAGTTCTTCCTCGGCACCGATTCCGCGCCCCACGCCCAGCACGCCAAGGAAGCCGCCTGCGGTTGCGCGGGATGCTACACCGCGTTTGCCGCCATCGAGCTGTACGCTGAAGCGTTCGAACAACGCAACGCCCTGGACAAGCTTGAAGGTTTCGCCAGCCTCAACGGCCCGCGCTTCTATGGCCTGCCGGCCAATACCGACCGCATCACCCTGGTTCGTGAAGACTGGACCGCCCCCGCCAGCCTGCCGTTTGGCGAGCTGACCGTTATCCCGCTGCGCGCCGGTGAAACACTGCGCTGGCGCCTGCTGGAGGAAAGCAAGTGAGTGAAGACCATTACGATGAAGACCAGGAACACGGCGGTGGCGGCGGTTCGCGCCACCCGATGGCCGAGCGTTTCCGCGGCTACCTGCCTGTCGTTATCGATGTAGAAACCGGCGGTTTCAATTGCGCCACCGACGCGTTGCTGGAAATTGCCGCGACCACCATCGGCATGGACGAGCAGGGCTTTGTGTACCCGGATCACACCCACTTCTTCCGCGTCGAGCCGTTTGAAGGGGCCAACATCGAAGCAGCGGCCCTGGAGTTCACCGGCATCAAGCTCGATCACCCGCTGCGCATGGCGGTGAGTGAAGAAGCGGCGCTGACCGACATCTTCCGTGGCGTACGCAAGGCGCTGAAGGCCAACGGCTGCAAGCGCGCGATCCTGGTGGGGCACAACAGCAGTTTCGACCTGGGCTTCCTGAACGCCGCCGTGGCGCGGCTGGACATGAAACGCAACCCGTTTCATCCGTTCTCCAGTTTCGACACCGCCACGCTCGCCGGCCTGGCCTATGGCCAGACCGTGCTGGCGAAAGCCTGCCAGGCCGCCGGCATCGACTTTGACGGCCGCGAAGCTCATTCGGCGCGCTACGACACCGAAAAGACCGCCGAGCTGTTCTGCGGCATCGTCAATCGCTGGAAACAGATGGGTGGCTGGGAAGACTTCAGCGACTGAGACTCGTCCCGCCAGGTCTATAGGAGCGAGCTTGCTCGCGAAAAACGTCAACGATAACGCGTGCTTGCTGAATGAACACGGTGCCTGTGAGGTTTTCGCGAGCAAGCTCGCTCCTACATGGGTTTAGGGCTTGCGGCGTTTCAGTGACGTATTTATGGGCTGATACAGCGCAATCACGCGCAAGTCGAATCGTCGCACCGCCCCGCCCATAAAAAAACCGGCCCTCACAGGCCGGTTTTTTTCTACCTTGAATCCGGCTTACAGCTTGCCGGCGTTCTCGGTCAGGTAAGCCGCCACACCTTCGGTGGAAGCGGTCATGCCTTTGTCGCCTTTTTTCCAGTTGGCAGGGCAGACTTCGCCGTGCTCTTCGTGGAACTGCAGCGCGTCGACCAGGCGAATCAGCTCTTCCATGTTACGGCCCAGCGGCAGGTCGTTGATGATCTGCGAACGCACAACGCCCTTGTCGTCGATCAGGAACGCGCCACGGAAAGCCACACCGCCTTCGGACTCTACGTCGTAGGCCTTGGCGATATCGTGCTTCATATCGGCAGCCATGGTGTATTTGACTTTACCGATGCCGCCATCGTTGATGGCCGTGTTGCGCCAGGCATTGTGGGTGAAGTGGGAGTCGATGGAAACGGCGACCACTTCAACGTTGCGTGCCTTGAAATCGTCCATGCGGTGATCCAGAGCAATCAGCTCGGATGGGCAGACGAAGGTGAAGTCCAGCGGGTAGAAGAACACCAGGCCGTATTTGCCTTTGATGGCTTCAGACAGTTTGAAGCTGTCTACGATTTCGCCATTGCCGAGGACGGCAGGTACGTCGAAATCCGGGGCTTGTTTGCCGACGAGTACGCTCATTGGATATCTCCTGATGAAGGGGTGACGATTGAAGTAACAGGACCAGCGTCGAGTCTGCCGTGTATTGGCGACAGACCTGTGACGCGGTCACGCTTCGTGAAGATCGACCATCATACACCGAAAAAACCGTTCGTCAGCGCGCAGGCAATACCCAAGGGACAGTCGACGAAACTACTTTGACAATCATTCTCGTTAACATTAAGATCCATCGCACTTAAGCCCTAAACCCGCGACGGTTCTCCTTATGTATGTGTGCCTCTGTACTGGCGTCACCGACGGACAAATCCGCGAAGCAATCTATGAAGGTTGCTGCAGCTACAAGGAAGTGCGTGAAACCACCGGCGTTGCCAGCCAGTGTGGAAAATGCGCATGCCTCGCCAAGCAAGTGGTGCGGGAAACCCTTACGCAGTTGCAGACAGCTCAGGCTGCGGCACCGTATTCAGTAGAATTTACACACGCTTAAATAGGCGTGTTTTAAAGAACCGGACCCTGGGTCCGGTTTTTTTATGCCTGCAATTCAATTAGTTAGCGTCAAGACGCGGAACACAAACATTCTTATTCCGATTAATTTTCATTTATTATTCAATAACTTAGGTTTGACACCGGGATTGTCGCCGCTCAAACTCCGCCCATACACAGCTATTACAGGGCAGGACCCCAGTCATGAAAGGCGACATCTCAGTCATCCAGCAACTCAACAAAATCCTTGCCAATGAACTGGTCGCGATCAATCAGTACTTTCTGCATGCACGCATGTACGACGATTGGGGCCTGGAAAAGCTCGGCAAGCGCGAATACAAAGAATCGATCAAGGCCATGAAGGACGCCGATGCGCTGATCAAACGTATCCTGTTCCTGGAAGGCCTGCCGAATGTGCAGGACCTGGGCAAGCTGAATATCGGCGAGCACACCCAGGAAATGATCAGCAGCGACCTGGGCTTTGAACGCAAGAGCCACAGCGACCTCAAGGCCGCCATCGCTCACTGCGAAGCCACGGGCGACTATGGCAGCCGCGAATTGCTGGAAGATATCCTTGAAGACCAGGAAGAACACATCGACTGGCTGGAAACCCAACTGGGCCTGATCGACAGAGTCAGCCTGGAAAACTACCTGCAATCGCAGATGGGCGAATAACCCCAAGCGTTCAGGTACAAAAAAGCCCCGCTCTCTCACGAGAAGCGGGGCTTTTTATTGCAAGCCAATCAAGCGTCGGTCTTGGCTGCCGCGTTTGCTGCTGCGTCTTTGATCAGCGCCTGCAACGAGCCATCAGCTGCCATTTCAGTGATGATGTCGCTACCGCCGACCAGTTCACCGGCTACCCACAGCTGCGGGAACGTCGGCCAGTTGGCGTACTTTGGCAGGTTCGCGCGGATTTCAGGGTTTTGCAGGATATCCACGTAAGCGAACTTCTCGCCACACTGCATCACAGCCTGGGAAGCCTTCGCGGAAAAACCGCACTGGGGAGCGTTTGGCGCGCCTTTCATGTAAAGCAGAATGGTGTTGTTGGCAATCTGCTCTTTGATCGTTTCGATGATATCCATGGAACACCTCTGCAGGAACTTTGCGACTCACGGGTCGGCACGGTGGCGCATTGTAACGCAAAAAACCTGCAGGATGCTCGGGCGCGCCGACAGCCAACCTCAAGCAGCCGAAACGTTCACCGGTACGCCGTTGAGCGCCGCATTGCCCGACAGCTCGTCCAATTGCCGCTCGTCGGTCAAGTCGTTGGCACTCGCCCCGGGCTGGCCGCTGGCGATGCTCATCTGCACACCCGGGCGCCCGTGCCCCCAGCCGTGGGGCAGGCTGACCACGCCAGGCATCATATCGGTGCTGGCCACCACCTCGATTTCGACCATGCCGATGCGCGAACTGACCCGCACCCGCTGACCG
This sequence comes from Pseudomonas sp. 31 R 17, assembly GCF_900004915.1. Classification (NCBI taxonomy): domain Bacteria; kingdom Pseudomonadati; phylum Pseudomonadota; class Gammaproteobacteria; order Pseudomonadales; family Pseudomonadaceae; genus Pseudomonas; species Pseudomonas sp. 31 R 17. The sequence goes on along the minus strand of NZ_CVTN01000065.1, from coordinate 331,260 downwards.
TCGCTCAATTGCCGACTGGCAAGGTCGTCGGGGTGCATCAGCAGTTGATGGCGCGGCTTGCCCTTCACCAGCCGGTGATAGTTATGCATCCAGGAATTGTTACTGCGCACATGGCGACGGCCAATCAGCAGCAGTTCGTCAGCCACCGGTTGCGGTTGCGCGGCAAAGCGCGCCAGGTCAGCCAGGATCACAGCCGGCGCCGCCTGCACCTTGCCGTCGACGGTTTTCAGCCGCTCGGCCAGGTTGGGCTTGAGCGGCCCCAAGTCCACGCCATGGGGATGATCGGCCAGCATCGCCACTGACAGCTTGTGCGCAGAGGCATCGCCGTAAGTCCCGGCGCGCAGTCCAAAGTCGATCATCTGCGCGGGCGGCATCGTCGGTTTGAGCACCACGCCGGTATGCGCCGCAAACGCCTTGGCCAGGCCGACGAAAATTTCCCAGTCGTGCAGCGCACCGTCAGGCTTGGGCAGGATCGCGCGGTTGAAGCGCGTGACATTGCGCACCGCGAACATATTGAAAGTGGTGTCGTAGTGATCGTTCTCCAATGCCGATGTGGACGGCAGGATCAGGTCGGCATAGCGCGTGGTCTCGTTGATGTAGAGATCGACGCTGACCATGAACTCCAACCCCTCCAGCGCCTGCTCCAACTGACGGCCGTTGGGCGTCGACAATACCGGGTTGCCGGCCACCGTCACCAGGGCGCGGATTTGCCCTTCACCTTCGGTGAGCATTTCCTCGGCCAAGGCAGACACCGGCAGCTCGCCGCCGTATTCAGGTCGCCCGGATACGCGGCTTTGCCAGCGGTTGAAATGCCCGCCTCCGGTCGACGCCACCAGGTCCACCGCCGGCGTGGTACACAAGGCGCCGCCCACGCGATCCAGATTGCCGGTGACCAGATTGATCAACTGCACCAGCCAATGACACAGCGTGCCGAATGCCTGGGTCGAGACGCCCATACGCCCATAACACACAGCCTTGTCCGCTGCGGCGAAGTCACGCGCCAACTGGCGGATCTGCTCGGCAGGCACCGCGCACTGACGGCTCATGGCCTCGGCGGTAAACCCGGCGATCGCCTGGCGCACGCTTTGAAGCCCCTCAACCGGCAAATGGCTGTCGCGGGTCAACCCTTCTGCAAACAGCGTGTTGAGCAGCCCGAACAACAAAGCGGCATCGCCGCCGGGGCGCACGAACAGATGCTGATCGGCAATCGCCGCCGTTTCACTGCGTCGCGGGTCGACGACCACCACTTTTCCGCCCCGGGCCTGAATCGCCTTGAGACGTTTCTCAACATCGGGCACGGTCATGATGCTGCCATTGGAGGCGAGCGGGTTACCGCCCAGGATCAGCATGAAGTCGGTGTGGTCAATGTCCGGAATGGGCAGCAACAGGCCATGGCCGTACATCAGGTGACTGGAGAGGTGATGGGGCAGTTGGTCCACCGAGGTTGCGGAGTACCGGTTACGAGTCTTCAGCAGGCCAAGAAAGTAGTTGCTGTGGGTCATCAGCCCGTAGTTGTGCACGCTGGGGTTGCCTTGATACACGGCTACCGCATTCTGCCCATGCCTGGCCTGGATGCCCGCAAGGCGTTCGGCGACCAGCGCAAACGCGTCTTCCCACGGGATCGGTTGCCACTCGCTGCCCACGCGCAACATGGGCTGGTGCAGGCGGTCCGGATCATTCTGGATATCCTGCAATGCCACGGCTTTGGGACAGATGTGCCCGCGACTGAAGGTGTCCAGCGGGTCACCCTTGATTGAGGTGATCGACAGGCCGCCGTCGTCGTCTCGGGTGGTTTCCAGAGTCAGGCCGCAGATGGCTTCGCACAGGTGGCAGGCACGGTGATGGAGAGTCTTGGTCATGGCCAGTCTCTTTTATAAGGGCTTTGTTCAACTATGGGCCGCGCCTGCGCGGTGCGCCAGCAACGTTCGCGCGGTGAATCGACAGCTATAGGCAAGCGCATGGCTAAGCGTGAGCAAATGCTTCAGAAACTTCCCATAGGCGCCCCTGCGCATTGCCTTGCGCTGCTTGCGACGCAGAAGGCTTTCGAGCCGATCCCCCCGTCGCCCCCCCCCCATCCCCGCTATCAAAATTCATCCCTGGCCCAAGAATTGGCCCAGGTATCTACGGCGTCCTGCCGAAACGAACGAACGCAACTAACTTTGCCAATGCTAAAAATTGTGGCTATCTTCGCCGCCTACCCTATCCCCGTGGAAGGATTGCAATGATAGCCACAACTCTTACACCAATGCTGACCCTGTTTGTCATGACTGAAAAAGGGCTGGCTTTTACCGAACAGGCTGTTTCCCAGTTCAAAAGTATTATCGCCGAGGTGGTCATCGGACAAGATTCGGCACTCACCAACGATTACTCCGCTGAAATCGCCGGTGTATGCGATAGAGCTGGCGTCAAACACACCCAGCGCAAAGACTTTCAAGGACTCTCCACTGAATACGCCATGGCCATATCTTGGCGATGGCTAATAGATCACCCAGCACAGAAGCTGATCGTTTTCCATGACTCACTGCTCCCGAAATACCGAGGGTTTGCGCCATTGGTCAATGCGCTGATCAACGGAGAAAGCAGGATCGGGGTGTCGGCAATCTTCGGCGCCAGCGAATATGATCGTGGCGACATCATCCATCAGACATCCGTGCCTATCCGTTACCCGATCACCATTGCTGAGGCGATCACAGCTGTAAACGAATGCTACCTGCATTCAGGTCTGGCGGTGCTGGAAGCGTTGTCCAGTGGAGAGCCATTGAAGGCTAAAGCACAGGACCATAGCGAGGCGAGCTATAGCCTGTGGCGAGACGACGAGGATTATCAAATTGACTGGACCCAGTCGGCCAGACGAATTCGACGCATGATCGATGCAGTCGGCAACCCCTATCGCGGCGCGTTCTGCCGGGTAGATGGTGTCCCGGCTCGCATCCTTGCAGCTGAAGAGTTGGACGATGTGCAGATAGAGAATCGAACAGCCGGGAAAGTGATATTCGTTGAAAATGGCACGCCTGTTGTCGTTTGCGGAACCGGCCTCCTAAGAGTTACCGCTTGCGTATCCGACGATGGTGGCGCGCCCCTGATACCACTTGCCAAGTTTCGTGCGCGGTTCAGTTGATAGGTGTTATCACACAATCCGCACCTTACCGCTGTCGTTACTGATGCCTGCGTCCAGTGGTATCAGCCCTAGAATGGGAGTCGACCGGCGTTCGCCGCAATGCCACGCCACGATGTGCTTGATGGCGAACATGGATACCGCGTTCATTGCAAACCAGCTTGGTCACAGTGTACAAATGTTGCTCTCGACCTACGCGAAGTGGATCAACTGCGCATCCGACTGGGCCGAACTGAACAAGCTGAGAATGTACAAATTGGCCCGGTTGTGGCCCATCGCACCAAAGGCGTCTGGCTAGAGCCCCTAAAAATAAGCCTCCTATTGGTAAGACGCGACATTTAATGTCAATATCGCGCCTTCCCCTATTTCGTCGCCCCGTGCGGCTTTCGCCGCAGGTCTCGCCCGTTGTCACAATAAACAAGGCTTTGAGTATCTGCGGTCTGTTGCAAAAAGGTAGTTAATGATGAGCGCAAGGCACTTTCTCTCCCTGATGGATTGCACGCCCGAAGAGCTGGTCAGCGTGATCCGTCGAGGCATTGAGCTTAAAGACCTGCGTAACCGCGGCGTACTGTTTGAGCCTTTGAAAAATCGCGTGCTCGGGATGATTTTCGAGAAGTCCTCGACCCGCACCCGCCTGTCCTTCGAAGCCGGCATGATTCAGCTGGGTGGCCAGGCTATCTTCCTGTCGCCACGCGATACCCAATTGGGCCGTGGCGAGCCGATCAGCGATTGCGCCATCGTGATGTCGCGCATGCTCGACGCCGTGATGATCCGTACCTTCGCCCACAGCACCCTGACCGAATTTGCCGCCAACTCGCGCGTGCCGGTGATCAACGGCCTGTCCGATGACCTGCACCCGTGCCAGTTGCTGGCCGACATGCAAACCTTCCTCGAACACCGCGGCTCGATCCAGGGCAAGACCGTGGCCTGGGTCGGCGACGGCAACAATATGTGCAACAGCTATATAGAAGCGGCCATCCAGTTCGACTTCCACCTGCGCATCGCCTGCCCCGAGGGTTACGAACCCAGCGCCGAGTTCATGGCCAAGGCCGATGGCCGTGTGCAACTGCTGCGCGATCCGAAAGACGCGGTGGTCGGCGCCCATCTGGTCAGCACCGACGTCTGGACCTCCATGGGCCAGGAAGACGAAACCGCCAGGCGCCTGGCCCTGTTCGCGCCATTCCAGGTGACCCGCGCCCTGCTCGACCTGGCCGCGCCGGACGTGTTGTTCATGCACTGCCTGCCCGCCCACCGTGGCGAGGAAATCAGCCTGGACCTGCTCGACGATCCGCGCTCGGTCGCCTGGGACCAGGCCGAAAACCGCCTGCATGCGCAAAAGGCCCTGCTCGAATTCCTCGTGCCGCCGTCGTACCACCACGCATGAGCCAGCCATTACTGCTGAGCCTGCGCAATCTGGCATGCGGCTATCAAGATCAACGGGTGGTGCAGAACCTCAACCTGCACCTCAACGCGGGCGACATTGGCTGCCTGCTCGGCTCCTCGGGCTGCGGCAAGACCACCACCCTGCGCGCCATTGCCGGGTTCGAGCCGGTGCACGAAGGCGAAATCAGCCTGGCGGGCGAAGTGATCTCCAGTGCCGGTTTCACGCTGGCACCGGAGAAACGTCGTATCGGCATGGTGTTCCAGGATTACGCGTTGTTTCCTCATCTGAGCGTGGCCGACAACATCGCCTTCGGCATCCGCAAGCACCCGCACAAAGAGCGTGTGGTCGCCGAGTTGCTGGAACTGGTCAACCTCAAAAACCTGGGCAAACGCTTCCCCCACGAGCTTTCCGGTGGCCAGCAACAACGCGTCGCCCTCGCCCGCGCCCTGGCGCCGGAACCGCAATTGCTGCTGCTGGACGAACCCTTTTCCAACCTGGATGGCGAACTGCGGCGCAAGCTCAGCCATGAAGTGCGCGACATTCTCAAGGCGCGCGGCACCAGTGCGATCCTGGTCACCCATGATCAGGAGGAAGCCTTTGCCGTCAGCGACCATGTGGGCGTTTTCAAGGAGGGTCGTCTTGAACAATGGGATACGCCCTACAACCTCTATCACGAGCCGCAGACGCCGTATGTGGCCAGCTTTATCGGCCAGGGCTATTTCATTCGCGGCCAGTTGAGCTCGCCCGAGTCCGTCAGCACCGAGCTGGGCGAGCTGCGTGGCAACCGTGCCTATACCTGGCCGACCGGTGGCGCGGTGGATGTATTGCTGCGACCGGATGACATCGTCTACGCGCCGGACAGTGCGCTGAAAGCGCGGATTGTCGGCAAGACCTTCCTCGGCGCGTCAACGCTATACCGCCTGCAACTTGCGACCGGCGCGCAGCTGGAGTCGATTTTTCCCAGCCATGTCGATCAGCAGGTCGGCGCGGATGTGGGCATTCGAGTGGCTGCCGAGCATCTGGTGCTGTTCCAGGCGTAAGCAGCTACCTGAAAAAACCGGGTTAATCCTGTAGGAGCGAGCTTGCTCGCGAAAAACTCACAGGCACCGCGTTCATTCAGGAAGCACGCGTTATCGTTGACGTTTTTCGCGAGCAAGCTCGCTCCTACTGGCATTAGGGCGAGCCCATCAGGCCCGGCCAATCGGCGCGAACCTGGCTTGGGTATGCTCAGCCAACACATCGGCCGGCAGCTCTACTTCCAGCCCGCGCCGGCCAGCACTGACAAAAATCGTCGCAAACGGCTGCGCGCTCACATCGATGAACGTGCGCAAACGCTTCTTTTGCCCCAAGGGGCTGATACCGCCCAATAGATACCCGGTGGAACGCTGCGCGGCCGCCGGGTCAGCCATTTCGACTTTCTTGACGCCTGCTGCATTCGCCAGGGCTTTGAGATCAAGACTTCCGACGACCGGCACCACCGCCACCAGCAATTCACCCTTCTCACTGCTGGCCAGCAACGTCTTGAACACCTGCGCCGGGTCGAGGCCCAATTTTTCCGCGGCCTCCAGGCCATACGACGCCGCCTTGGGATCATGTTCATAACTGTGGATACGATGTTCGGCGCGAACTTTTTTCAACAGGTCCAAGGCAGGCGTCATGTGGGCTCCGAAAGATCAAACTGACCGTCGATTCTAGGCCAAGCCTGCGCAAAACGCTCTAGTACAGTCGCTCAAGCGCATACACGGCTGACTGATTCGATGATCATTCACCACACCAATAGTTCTTAAATGACCAACCGTTCACTTTCGACCTTTGACAGCGGTCATTCTTGTCTATATTTTTTCGTTTCCGAATGCTGTAGGAATAACTCCCCAGTACTCGAGCAGTAAGCCGTGACCAGGATGGGGATCCTTGCCACGGTGAAAATCGCGCAACCGCCCGTTGAGGCAGTGCGCCAGACAAGAACAACAACTGAGGTTTTCCATGACAACTGCTCTTCAACAGCCCTCACTTTCGAGCCAATGCATGGCCGAATTCCTCGGCACTGCGCTGCTGATCTTCTTCGGTACCGGATGCGTCGCTGCGCTCAAGGTCGCGGGTGCCAGCTTTGGCTTGTGGGAAATCAGCATTATCTGGGGCGTCGGCGTCAGCATGGCGATCTACCTGAGTGCCGGTATTTCCGGGGCTCACCTCAATCCGGCGGTGAGTATCGCCCTGTGCATTTTCGCCGATTTCGAAAAGCGCAAACTGCCCTTCTATATCCTCGCCCAAATCGCCGGGGCCTTCTGTTCCGCCGCACTGGTGTACACGCTCTACAGCAATCTTTTTTTCGATTACGAACAAACTCACCACATGGTGCGTGGCTCCCAGGCCAGCCTGGAATTGGCCTCGGTGTTCTCCACCTATCCCCATGCGCTGCTGAGCACGGCCCAGGCGTTCCTGGTGGAAATGGTCATCACCGCGATCCTGATGGGCGTGATCATGGCCCTGACGGACGATAACAATGGCCTGCCAAGTGGCCCGTTGGCTCCGCTGCTGATCGGCCTGCTGATCGCGGTGATTGGCAGCGCCATGGGCCCGCTGACCGGCTTTGCGATGAACCCGGCGCGGGATTTCGGGCCCAAGCTGATGACCTTTTTCGCCGGCTGGGGTGAAATGGCCTTTACTGGCGGCCGCGATATTCCCTACTTCCTGGTACCGATTTTCGCGCCGATTGTCGGCGCATGCCTCGGCGCTGCCGCGTATCGCGGGCTGATTGCCCGTCATCTGCCGAGCGCCGCACCTGCTATAGCTGAAACAACTGACACGGCTGTCAACGGCAAGACCCGTATTTCCTGAAAGCGCCAGCCAGGGTCCCTGCCCTTCGTGACCCCGGCTGATTTTTGACTTCCTTATTTCGTCCAAGGCAATTGACATGACCGACCTTCAGAATAAGAACTACATCATTGCCCTTGATCAGGGCACCACCAGTTCCCGGGCGATCATCTTCGATCGCGACGCCAACGTGGTCTGCACCGCCCAGCGTGAATTCACCCAGCATTACCCGCAAGCGGGCTGGGTCGAGCATGACCCGATGGAAATTTTCGCGACCCAGAGCGCGGTGATGGTCGAAGCACTGGCGCAGGCCGGCCTGCACCATGACCAGGTCGCCGCCATTGGCATCACCAACCAGCGTGAAACCACCGTCGTGTGGGACAAAGTCACCGGCCGCCCGATCTACAACGCGATCGTCTGGCAATGCCGCCGCAGCACCGAGATCTGCCAGCAGCTCAAACGTGACGGCCACGAGCAGTACATCAATGACACCACCGGCCTGGTCACCGACCCGTACTTCTCCGGCACCAAGCTCAAGTGGATCCTCGACAACGTCGAAGGCAGCCGCGAGCGTGCGCGTAACGGCGAACTGCTGTTCGGCACCATCGACAGCTGGCTGATCTGGAAATTTACCGGCGGCAAGACCCACGTCACCGACTACACCAACGCCTCGCGCACCATGCTCTTCAACATCCACACGCTGGAGTGGGATGCGAAGATGCTGGAGATCCTCGACGTACCGCGCGAAATGCTGCCGCAAGTGAAGTCGTCGTCGGAAATCTACGGCCGTACCAAAAGCGGCATCGCCATCGGCGGCATCGCGGGCGACCAACAGGCGGCACTGTTCGGCCAGATGTGCGTCGAAGCCGGCCAGGCCAAGAACACCTACGGCACCGGTTGCTTCCTGCTGATGAACACCGGCGACAAAGCGGTGAAATCCAGGCACGGCATGCTCACCACCATCGCCTGCGGCCCCCGTGGCGAAGTGACGTATGCCCTGGAAGGTGCGGTATTCAACGGCGGCTCCACCGTACAGTGGTTGCGTGACGAGCTGAAGATCATCGCCGATGCCACCGACACCGAATACTTCGCCGGCAAGGTCAAGGACAGCAACGGCGTGTACCTGGTGCCCGCGTTCACCGGCCTGGGCGCGCCGTACTGGGACCCGTACGCCCGTGGCGCACTGTTCGGCCTGACCCGTGGCGTACGCGTGGATCACATCATTCGTGCCGCCCTGGAGTCGATTGCCTACCAGACCCGCGACGTGCTCGACGCCATGCAGCAGGACTCCGGCGAACGCCTCAAGGCCCTGCGCGTGGACGGCGGTGCGGTGGCCAACAACTTCCTCATGCAGTTCCAGGCCGACATCCTCGGCACCCAGGTCGAGCGCCCGCAAATGCGCGAGACCACCGCACTGGGCGCGGCCTACCTGGCCGGCCTGGCGTGCGGCTTCTGGGGCAGCCTGGATGAGTTGCGCGGCAAGGCGGTCATCGAGCGCGAGTTCGAACCGCAACTGGACGAGGGCGCCAAGGAGAAGCTCTACGCCGGCTGGCAAAAAGCGGTCAGCCGCACCCGTGACTGGGAGCCGCACGAAGGCGCTGAATAAGCCGACCGCAGGTTGTAACTGGCAGGGAGCGGATTCCTGCGTCATCATGGGCCACTTTTGTATGGCAGCCCAAAGGACGCCCCATGAATCTGCCTCCCCGCCAACAACAAATCCTCGAACTGGTCCGCGAACGCGGCTACGTCAGTATCGAGGAAATGGCGCAGTTGTTCGTTGTCACCCCGCAAACCATCCGCCGCGATATCAACCAGCTGGCGGACGCCAACCTGCTGCGCCGCTACCACGGCGGCGCGGCCTATGACTCCAGCGTCGAGAACACCGCGTACGCCATGCGTGCCGACCAGATGCGCGATGAAAAGCAGCGTATCGGCGAAGCCATTGCGGCGCAGATTCCCGATCACGCGTCGTTGTTCATCAATATCGGCACCACCACCGAATCCATCGCCCGTGCGTTGCTCAATCACCATCACCTGAAAATCATCACCAACAACCTCAACGTCGCCACCATGCTCAGTGCCAAGGACGACTTCGATGTCTTGCTGACCGGCGGCAATGTGCGGCGTGACGGCGGTGTGGTTGGCCAGGCCAGCGTCGATTTCATCAACCAGTTCAAAGTCGACTTTGCGCTGGTGGGTATCAGCGGCATCGATGAAGATGGCAGCCTGCTCGACTTCGACTATCAGGAAGTGCGGGTCTCCCAGGCGATTATCGCCAATGCGCGGCAAGTGATCCTGGCGGCGGACTCCAGCAAATTCGGGCGCAATGCCATGATTCGCTTGGGCCCGATCAGCCTGGTGGACTGCCTGGTCACCGATCAGCAGCCGGTGCCGGCGCTGGTGCAGGTGTTGAATGAACATAAGGTTCGTCTGGAAGTCGTTTAGCGCCTGGCCGGTCCCCATCGGGGGCAAGCCCCCTCCCACATTTCAATGGCGTCGCACATCCAAGTGTGGGAGGGGGCTTGCCCCCGATGACGATTTATCCAACCCCCTCTTTCTTCAGCCAAGCCCAGGCTCATGTTCACAAATTTTCCTTTCCCCGCCCTTCGATGAGTTTTTTCAATCGAAGTCGGCTGGCTGTGCCCGCATTTATCAGCTACCATTTTCGCAAATGAACATTAATGTTCGAATTCCAATACGAAAAGATCGCGAGGCCAAGCCGATGAACCCTTCTACCTTGCCTGCCCCACCGCTTGCCGAAGTCTATGATGTCGCCGTTATCGGCGGCGGGATCAATGGCGTCGGCATTGCAGCAGACGCGGCCGGTCGCGGTTTGTCGGTATTCCTTTGCGAAAAGGACGACCTGGCCAGCCACACCTCTTCAGCCAGCAGCAAACTGATCCACGGTGGCTTGCGCTACCTGGAGCACTACGAGTTCCGTCTGGTACGCGAGGCCCTGGCCGAGCGCGAAGTGCTGCTGGCGAAGGCGCCGCACATCGTCAAGCAGATGCGCTTCGTGCTGCCGCACCGTCCGCACCTGCGCCCGGCCTGGATGATTCGTGCCGGCCTGTTCCTGTATGACCACTTGGGCAAGCGCGAGAAACTGGCCGGCTCCAAAAGCCTCAAGTTCGGCGCCGACAGCCCGCTGAAAAGCGAAATCACCAAAGGCTTCGAATACTCCGACTGCTGGGTCGACGACGCCCGCCTGGTGGTGCTCAATGCCATGGCCGCACGCGAGAAAGGCGCCCATATCCACACCCAGACCCGCTGCATCAGTGCACACCGCAGCAACGGGCTGTGGGAAATGAACATGGAACGTGCCGATGGCAGCCTGTTCTCGATCCGCGCCCGTGCGCTGGTAAACGCCGCAGGCCCGTGGGTCGCCAAGTTCATCAAGGAGGATCTGAAGCTGGATTCGCCTTACGGTATCCGCCTGATCCAGGGCAGCCACCTGATCGTGCCGAAACTCTACGAAGGGGCGCATGCGCACATTCTGCAGAACGAAGACCAGCGCATCGTCTTCACGATTCCGTACCTGAATCACCTGACCATCATCGGCACCACCGACCGTGAATATACCGGCGATCCAGCGAAAGTGGCTATCACCGAAGGTGAAACCGACTACATGCTCAAGGTGGTCAACGCGCACTTCAAGAAACAGCTGAGCCGTGACGACATCGTCCACACCTATTCGGGCGTACGTCCGTTGTGCAACGACGAATCGGATAACCCGTCGGCCATTACCCGCGACTACACCCTGTCGCTGTCCGGCGGCATAGGCGAGGCACCGATCCTGTCGGTGTTCGGCGGCAAGCTGACCACGTATCGCAAGCTGGCTGAATCGGCCATGGCGCAACTGGCGCCGTACTTCACGCAAATGCGCCCAAGCTGGACCGCCAAGGCCAGCCTGCCCGGCGGCGAAGACATGACCACGCCAGAAGCCCTGGCCGAGGCCATTCGCAGCAAGTTCGACTGGCTGCCAGGCGAAATCGCCCGTCGCTGGTCGACCACCTACGGCAGCCGCACCTGGCGCCTGCTGGAAGGTGTGCAGACCCAGGCCGATCTGGGTGAGCACCTGGGAGGCGGGCTCTACACCCGCGAAGTCGATTACCTGTGCGCTGAAGAATGGGTGACGCAGCCTCAGGACGTGCTGTGGCGCCGTACCAAGCTGGGCCTGTTCACCACGGCGGCGGAACAGGACAACCTGCAACGCTACCTGTCCCGGGTTGAACAGAACCGCAGCAAGATCGAAGCGGCCTGACCCCCTCCCGACACTGTAGGAGCGAGCTTGCTCGCGAAAAACCCGAGAGCGCCGCGTTTATCCAGAATAACCGCGGCGCTGTTGCGTTTTTCGCGAGCAAGCTCGCGCCTACCGTCAGCGGGTGTGACATTCGGTTTTCCGAACGTTATACGTCCTCTCTATTCGGTTAGCCGTACCTGCGATGCAGACAGCGACTGTCACACAAAGTTAATTTCCATGTAATTCAATACGTTAAGCTTTTGTTTTCGGTATGGCACGACTCATGCTCTACACTTCCTGACGATTGCCCGAGACGCCTCAGGAGCCGTCAAGGCATTCGCTGTACAAGAGAGCCGTTCCGCTGGCTTCATAAAAAAAACAAATGTCGAGGAAGTATTGATGCGCATCGTTCCCCATATCCTGGGCGCAGCTATCGCTGCTGCTCTGATCAGCACTCCAGTTTTCGCCGCCGAACTCACCGGCACGCTGAAGAAAATCAACGACTCCGGCACTATCACTCTCGCTCACCGCGACAGCTCCATCCCGTTTTCCTATATTGCGGATGGTTCGGGCAAGCCTGTCGGCTACTCCCATGACATTCAGCTGGCCGTCGTTGAAGCCCTGAAGAAGGACCTGAACAAGCCAGACCTGAAGGTCAAGTACAACCTGGTGACCTCGCAAACGCGCATCCCGCTGATCCAGAACGGCACTGCGGACCTTGAGTGCGGCTCGACCACCAACAACGCCGAACGCGCCCAGCAAGTTGACTTCACCACCAACATCTTCGAAATCGGCACCCGCCTGCTGGTCAAGAAAGACAAGGAAGGCAAGCCGTCCTACGCCGACTTTGCCGACCTGAAAGGCAAGAACGTCGTGACCACCGCCGGCACCACGTCCGAGCGCATCATCAAGGCGATGAACGCCGACAAGCAGATGGGCATGAACGTCATCTCCGCCAAAGACCATGGCGAATCCTTCCAGATGCTCGAAAGCGGCCGCGCCGTAGCGTTCATGATGGACGACGCCCTGCTGGCCGGTGAAGAAGCCAAGGCCAAGAAGCCGGACGACTGGGTCATCACCGGTACTCCGCAGTCCTTCGAAGCCTATGCCTGCATGGTTCGCAAAGGCGACCCGGACTTCAAGAAAGCCGTGGATGACGCCATTGTCAGCCTGTACAAGTCCGGCGAAATCAACAAGATCTACGCCAAATGGTTCGAAAGCCCGATCCCACCGAAAGGCCTGAACCTCAACTTCCCGATGAGCGACAAGGTCAAGGAGCTGATCGCCAACCCAAGCGACAAACCAGCGCCAGAAGTAAAAATCTGATACCTGACTAAGCTTATCCCCTGAGGGAGCCACCCTTCCCTCAGGCGTCTGTTACTACCTGCTGGCTTTAACTTGGAACACTCGACCTGGCGGTTTTCGAGCCGATCGTGTGTGCCTGGCGTTCAACGTCAGGTGGGAAATGGCATTCCCCAAGCGGGTGCTTGTACATCGATCGATTTCGGGGGAGACCCTAATGAATTACAACTGGGACTGGAGCGTGTTCTTCAAGTCCACCGGCGTTGGCAGCGAGACTTATCTCGACTGGTACATCGCCGGCCTGGGCTGGACCATCGCCATCGCTGTCGTGGCATGGATTGTCGCCTTGCTGCTGGGCTCCATTCTGGGAGTCATGCGCACCGTGCCAAACCGCCTCGTAGCGGGCATCGCGACCTGCTACGTGGAACTGTTTCGAAACGTGCCGCTGCTGGTTCAGCTGTTTATCTGGTACTTCCTGGTACCCGACCTGCTGCCGCAGAACCTGCAGGACTGGTACAAGCAAGACCTCAACCCGACCACCTCGGCCTACCTGAGCGTCGTCGTGTGCCTGGGCCTGTTCACCGCCGCCCGTGTGTGTGAGCAAGTGCGCACCGGCATCCAGGCGCTGCCCCGTGGCCAGGAAGCCGCAGCCCGCGCCATGGGCTTCAAGCTGCCGCAGATCTACTGGAACGTGCTGCTGCCCCAGGCCTACCGCATCATCATTCCGCCGCTTACCTCCGAATTCCTCAACGTGTTCAAGAACTCCTCCGTGGCGTCCCTGATCGGCTTGATGGAACTGCTGGCACAAACCAAACAGACCGCCGAGTTTTCGGCCAACCTGTTTGAAGCCTTCACCCTGGCCACGCTGATCTACTTCACCCTGAACATGAGCCTGATGCTGCTGATGCGCGTGGTCGAGAAGAAAGTCGCAGTGCCCGGCCTGATCTCCGTGGGGGGTAAATAATGGACTTCGATTTCAGCGGCATCATCCCCGCGATCCCGGGCCTGTGGAACGGCATGGTCATGACCCTGCAACTGATGGTCATGGGCGTGGTCGGCGGCATCATCCTGGGCACGATCCTGGCGCTGATGCGCCTGTCGTCCAGCAAGCTGCTGTCCCGCGTGGCCGGCGCCTATGTGAACTACTTCCGTTCGATCCCGCTGCTGCTGGTCATCACCTGGTTCTACCTGGCGGTGCCCTTCGTGCTGCGCTGGATCACCGGCGAAGATACGCCGATCGGCGCGTTCACTTCGTGCGTCGTGGCGTTCATGATGTTCGAGGCGGCGTACTTCTGTGAAATCGTGCGGGCCGGCGTGCAGTCGATCCCCAAGGGACAGATGGCTGCCGCTCAGGCGATGGGCATGACCTACGGCCAGACCATGCGCCTGATCATCCTGCCCCAGGCGTTCCGCAAGATGACGCCGCTGCTGCTGCAACAGTCGATCATCCTGTTCCAGGACACCTCGCTGGTCTACACCGTGGGCCTGGTGGACTTCCTCAACTCCGCCCGCTCCAACGGCGACATCATCGGCCGCTCCAATGAGTTCCTGATCTTCGCCGGTGTCGTCTACTTCATCATCAGCTTTTCCGCCTCGCTGCTGGTCAAGCGTCTGCAAAAAAGGTTTGCCGTATGATCTCTATCAAGAACATCAACAAGTGGTATGGCGACTTCCAGGTGCTGACCGACTGCAGCACCGAGGTTAAAAAAGGCGAAGTGATCGTGGTGTGCGGGCCGTCCGGCTCGGGCAAATCCACGCTGATCAAGTGCGTCAACGCGCTGGAACCGTTCCAGAAGGGCGACGTCGTCGTGGACGGCACCTCGATTGCCGACCCGAAGACCAACCTGCCGAAACTGCGCTCGCGCGTGGGCATGGTGTTCCAGCACTTCGAGTTGTTCCCGCACCTGACCATTACCGAAAACCTGACCATCGCGCAGATCAAGGTGCTTGGTCGCAGCAAGGAAGAAGCCACCCAGAAGGGCCTGCAACTGCTTGAGCGCGTAGGCCTGTCGGCCCATGCCCACAAACACCCGGGGCAACTGTCCGGTGGTCAGCAGCAACGTGTGGCGATTGCCCGCGCCCTGGCCATGGACCCGATCGTCATGCTGTTCGACGAGCCGACCTCGGCGCTGGACCCGGAAATGGTCAACGAAGTGCTCGACGTGATGGTGCAACTGGCCCACGAAGGCATGACCATGATGTGCGTGACCCACGAAATGGGCTTTGCGCGCAAAGTGGCCGACCGCGTGATCTTCATGGACGCCGGCAAGATCATCGAAGACTGCCCGAAAGAAGAGTTCTTCGGCGACATCAGCGCCCGCTCCGAACGTGCGCAGCACTTCCTTGAGAAAATCCTGCAGCACTAAGTAAAGCTTCCCCTGCCGAAACCGGGCCAATGTGGGAGGGGGCTTGCCCCCGATAGCGGTGGATCAGTTAAAGGTGTACCGACTGACACACTGCTATCGGGGGCAAGCCCCCTCCCACAGTGGACCACACAGGCTGGCAGCGCTGGTTGACCCAAGGCATCTGTGATGAAATGCGACCCCACTCAATATCGCGCCGCGCCGCCATCACTTGCCGTGAAGCCTCGTCTGATACGCCAACTGTTCCTGCCGCCGTTGATCATCGCCCTGATGATCGGCCTGGGTTTTATCGGCTTCTGGGTCAGTGAGTACTACGGCATCCGCACCCTTAGCGACAATAGCGGACGCCAGCTGGAGCTGCATGCCCGCACCGTCGAAAGCGAACTGAGCAAGTACACCTACCTGCCCAGCCTGCTTGAGCTCGAATCCAGCGTTTCCCTGCTCCTGGCCGATCCCAGCCAGGAAACCCGCAAGACCGTCAACGATTACCTCGAAGGCCTGAACCGCCGCAGCCGCAGCCGGGCCATCTACGTCATGGACACCACCGGTCGGGTACTGGCCACCAGTAACTGGCGCGACGCCGACAGTTATCAGGGTGAAGACCTGTCCTTTCGCGCCTATTTCCAGAACGCCGTACGCGGCCAGCCCGGGCGTTTCTATGGCATTGGCAGCACCAATGGTGAACCCGGCTATTACCTGGCCCACGGCCTGGAAGAGCACGGCAAGATCATCGGCGTCGCCGTGGTCAAGGTGCGCCTGGAAGCGCTTGAGGAACGCTGGCAGCGCGCGCGCCTCGAAGCCTTCGTCAGTGACGAAAACGGCATCATTATCCTGTCCAGTGACCCGGCCCGCCGTCTCAAGGCGGTGCGCCCCCTGAGCGATGACACCCGGGACCGCCTGGCCCACAGCCTGCAATATTACTGGGCGACCCTGAGCGCGCTGGAGCCCCTGGCCCGCGAGCGCTTGAACGAAGGCAGCGAAAAGCTGACCTTCCCGGCCAACAGCGAAGTGGTCAGCGACAAGCACGAAGTCAGCTACCTGGCGCAAACACGCCCGTTGAATGACACGCCGTGGAATTTCACCCTGCTTACCCCGCTCAATGACCTGCGCCGCGCCGCCATCAACCAGGGCATCCTGGTCGCCGTCGCGTTCGGCCTGGTCGCGTTTTTGTTGATTGCCTGGAACGAGCGGCGCAAGGTCATCGCCACCCGCCTCGCCGCGCGCGAAGCCCTGCAGGAAGCCAACAGCCAGTTGGAGCGACGGATTGCCGAGCGCACCGCCGACCTGCGCGCCAGCAACGATCGCCTCAAGGGCCAGATCCGCGAACGGCGCCAGGCCGAAGAGACTTTGCGCCACGCCCAGGACGAGCTGGTGCAGGCCGGCAAACTCGCGGCAATCGGCCAGATGTCCACCAGTATCGCCCACGAATTGAATCAACCCCTGGCCGCGCTGCGCACCCTGTCCGGCAACACCGTGCGCTTCCTCGAGCGCGGAGCCCTGGACACCGCGAGCGCCAACCTCAAGACCATCAACGAACTGATCGACCGCATGGGCCGCATCACCGCCAGCCTGCGCTCGTTTGCCCGGCGCGGTGACGACCAGGGCGAGGCGAGCCTGGCCAAGGCCGTGGACGCCGCGTTCCAGGTGCTCGGCGCGCGCCTGGACAGCGTGCCGCTGGCCGTGCACCGTGAGTTCGCCAATGTCCAGTTGCAGATCGACCAGACGCGCCTTGAGCAGATCCTGGTCAACCTGATCGGCAACGCCCTCGATGCTATGCAGGCGCAACCGGCGCCGCAGTTGTGGCTCGAAGGCCACAGTGCCGAGGGCAAGTATCGTCTGTTGGTACGCGATAATGGCCACGGCATCGACCCCGAGGCGCGCAAGCATCTGTTCGAGCCGTTCTTTACCACCAAACCCGGCGAGCAAGGCCTGGGCCTGGGCCTGACCTTGTCTGCAAGCCTCGCGGCGGCCACCGGCGGCAGCCTGGCGGTGGAACATCCGGCCAGTGGTGGTACCGCGTTTGTCCTGAACCTGCCGTTGGCGGGCGCCGAAAAAGTTGAGTCGACATGAATATGCAAGCCCAAGCCCTCACTGTTCTGATCGTCGAAGATGACCCCCATGTGCTGCTCGGTTGCCAGCAAGCCCTGGCGCTGGAAGACATTCCCAGCGTTGGCGTGGGCAGCGCCGAAGAAGCCTTGACGCACATCGGCGAGAACTTCGCCGGGATTGTCATCAGCGATATCCGCCTGCCGGGCATCGATGGGCTGGAGTTGCTGACCCGCCTCAAGGCGCTGGATAAAAGCCTGCCGGTGGTGCTGATCACCGGGCATGGCGACATTTCCATGGCGGTCGGTGCCATGCGCAACGGCGCCTACGATTTCATGGAAAAGCCCTTCTCCCCCGAGCGCCTGGTGGACGTTGCCCGCCGCGCCCTGGAGCAGCGCGGGCTGGCGCGGGAAGTCTGGTCGCTGCGTCGCCAGCTGGCCGAGCGCGACTCATTGGAGGGTCGCATCATCGGGCGCTCACCGGCCATGCAGGCCCTGCGCGAACTGATCGCCAACGTCGCCGACACCTCGGCCAATGTGCTGATCGAAGGCGAAACCGGCACCGGCAAGGAGCTGGTCGCGCGTTGCCTGCATGACTTCAGCCGGCGCCATTCCCACCCGTTCGTCGCACTGAACTGCGGTGGGTTGCCGGAGAATCTGTTCGAAAGCGAGATATTCGGCCACGAAGCCAACGCCTTCACGGGCGCCGGCAAGCGCCGCATCGGCAAGATCGAACACGCCCATGAGGGCACGCTGTTTCTCGATGAAGTGGAAAGCATGCCGATCAACCTGCAGATCAAACTGCTGCGGGTGCTGCAGGAACGCACCCTCGAACGCCTGGGTTCGAACCAGAGCGTGGCCGTGGACTGCCGGGTGATCGCCGCCACCAAGTCCGACCTCGACGAACTGAGCCGCGCCAGCCTATTCCGCAGCGACCTGTACTACCGGCTCAATGTGGTCACCCTGGAACTGCCGCCCCTGCGCGAGCGCCGTGAAGACATCCTGCAGTTGTTCGAACACTTCCTGCAGCAATCCTCGCTGCGCTTTGATCGTACCGCGCCGGAACTGGACAACCAGACCCTGTCGAGCCTGATGAGCCACGATTGGCCGGGCAACGTACGCGAACTGCGCAACGTCGCCGAACGCTTCGCCCTGGGCCTGCCCGCGTTCAAGAAAAGCGGCACGGGCGGCAGCACCCAGGGCCTGGCCTTTACCGAAGCGGTGGAAGCGTTCGAGCGCAACCTGCTCAACGATGCCCTGCAACGCAGCGGCGGCAACCTGACCCAGGCCAGCCAGGAACTGGGGATGGCCAAGACCACGCTGTTCGACAAGGTCAAGAAATACGGGTTGAGTCACTGATGGATCTATTTCTGAAAGCCGCGCTTGGCGCTGCGGTAGTGCTGATATTGGCGGCACTGGCCAAGACCAAAAATTATTACATCGCAGGCCTGGTGCCGCTGTTTCCCACCTTTGCGCTGATCGCCCACTACATCGTCGGCAAGGGCCGCTCGGTGGAGGACCTGAAGACCACGATACTGTTCGGGATGTGGTCGATCATTCCGTACTTTGTGTACCTGGCCACCTTGTATGTGGTGGTGGATCGGATGCGACTGGAGGCGTCGCTGGCAGTCGCGGCGGTGGCGTGGCTGATAGCTGCAACCGTACTGGTCAGCGTGTGGGTACGCCTCCACTCCTGACACACCAAAGTCCAACTGTGGGAGGGGGCTTGCCCCCGATAGCGGTGGGTCAGTTGAAGATAAGGTGACTGACACACCGCAATCGGGGGCAAGCCCCCTCCCGCATGTTAACCACGCTGTGTCAGCGAACTATTTTGTCGACCTGAATGCCGAGCTTCTTCAGGCGGTACCAGAAACTGCGCTCTGAAATGCCGATGCGCTGCGCCGCTGCGGCCTGTACGCCGTTGCTCTCCTGCAAGGCCGCCAGGATGTACGACTTCTCCACCTCCGCCAGCGCCGCATCCAGGTCCTGCGGTACACCCGGCCCATCGGCCAGGATTGTCGCCGCGCCGGCCTCGGCGGGCCTGGAGGCGAACAGGTAACCCGGCAAATCGATATCTTCGATCACCGGCGACGCCGCCACGATGGTCGCCCGCTCCACGC
This sequence comes from Pseudomonas sp. 31 R 17, assembly GCF_900004915.1. Lineage (NCBI taxonomy): Bacteria > Pseudomonadati > Pseudomonadota > Gammaproteobacteria > Pseudomonadales > Pseudomonadaceae > Pseudomonas > Pseudomonas sp. 31 R 17. Next base: position 311,877 of record NZ_CVTN01000065.1, on the reverse strand, counting down.
AGTTTTGCAGCTCGCGGATATTCCCCGGCCAGTGGTACGCCGCCATGGCCTGCAAGGCTTCGGGGCTGAACCCGCTGATGCGTTTACCGGCGGTCGCGCTGAGGGTGCGGGCGAAGTGCCGGGCCAGGGGCGCGATATCTTCCACACGCTCGCGCAGGGCCGGCAGCGGGATCGGGAAGACATTCAGGCGGTAATACAGGTCTTCGCGAAACTCCTTGTTGGCCACGGCGTCCAGCAGGTTCTTGTTGGTGGCGGCGATCACCCGCACGTCCACCTTGCGTTCGCGGGGGTCGCCCACCGGCTCGATAACCCGTTCCTGCAAGGCGCGCAGGATCTTGGCCTGCAAGGCCAACGGCATATCACCGACCTCATCGAGGAACAGCGTGCCCTTGTCGGCCTGCATGAAGCGCCCTACCCGGTCGGCCACGGCGCCGGTGAACGCGCCTTTGCGATGACCGAACATCTCGCTTTCCAGCAAGCCTTCAGGAATCGCCGCGCAATTGACCGCCACGAACGGCTGGTCGGCACGGCTGCCGTGCTTGTGAATGGCGCGGGCGACCATTTCCTTGCCGGTACCGCTTTCGCCGGTCAGCAGGATGGTTGCGCTGCTGTCGCGCACCGAGTCCACCGCTTGCAGCACTTTGCGAAACGCCGGGCTGTCGCCCACCAGGCTGTCGAACTGGGCGTGCTCATCCAGCTCGGCGCGCAGCCGTGCGTTATCGCGCATGATGTCGCGAAATTGCAGGGCCTTGGCCACAGTGATGTCGAGCTCGTCGATGTCGAACGGCTTGGCAATGTAGTCGTAGGCGCCATTGCGCATCGATTGCACGGCATTTTTCACCGTGCTGTAGGCCGTCATCACGATCACCGGCACGTTTGCATAACGCTGCTTGATCTCGGCCAGCAACGCCGGCCCGTCCATGCCCGGCATGCGCCAGTCGCTGATGACCAGGTCGATGTCTTCCTGCTCCAGCACTTTGAGCGCGTGCAGGCCATTGCCGGCGGTAAACACCTGGATGCCGTTCTGGCTCAGGGCGGACGACAGCAGTTCACAGAGCTTGGGCTCGTCATCGACCACCAATACGTTATGCGTCATGCCCGTCCTCATACTCGCCGTTGTCTTCACCGTTAGCCGGAATGTACAGGTTGAAGGTGGCGCCGGCATCTTTCTCGGTGACGCACTCGATGCTGCCGTCGTGACTTTCCATGATCGAATAGACTTTGGCCAGGCCCAGGCCTGTGCCCGAGGCCTTGGTGGTGACAAAGGGCGTGAAGATGCGCTCGACCATATCCGCCGGGATGCCCTCACCGGTATCGGCGATGCTGATCACGGTATTGTCACCCGCGCTGCGGATACCCAGGGTGAGGCGCCCGCCTTCGGGCATCGCGTCGATGGCGTTGAGAATCAGGTTGAGACAGGCCTGCTTGAGCTGCTTGGCGTCCGCGTAGATCGTGGCGTCGGGCGCCTGGTCGTCAATCTGGGCGTCGATGTTGTGGGTGCTCAATTCCGGGGCGCAGAAACCGAGGATTTCCTCCACCAGCGCGCGTGCCGGTTGCAGGACGCGCATCGGCGGATTGGGCTTGGCGAAATCGAGGAATTCAGTGATCAGTTCGTTGATCCGGCTGACCTCGCTGATGACGTACTCCAGGTGGCGCTTGTCGGTGTCCGGCAGGTCGGCGCGACGATGCAGCAGTTGGGTGGCGGTCTTGATGATGCCCAGCGGGTTGCGGATTTCATGGGCCAGGCCCATGGCGACTTCACCCAGGGCATGCAGGCGGTCACGCCGGCGTAGCTGGGCTTCCAGATGATGCAATTCGCCCAGCCGTGCAGTCATGTGGTTGAACGTGCTGCTCAGTTGCGCCAGTTCGTCGCCGCCGCTGACCACGACGCGGTGCGTGTAGTTGCCGGAGATCACCGCGTTCACGCCCTGGGACAAGTCACGCAGGGGCTGGGTCAAGCGTCGCGACACCCACATGCCTGCGGCCAGCGACAGCGCCGAGCTGACCAGGAAAATCAGCAGGAACAAATTGCTCTGGTTCACCAGCCCCACCAGGCTCGTGTGGCGCAGCAGGCCGCTGAAGATCACGCCTTGCAGCTCGCCGTCGTCGTTGAATATCGGCCAGTACAAGCCGCTGTACTGAGTGGTGAACTGCTCGCTCGGCTGCCGGGTGCTGCGCAGCTCGGCTTCGACGTCTTTGGGAATGCGCGACGGGTGATTTTCGAAACGCTGAGTCGAGAATATCTCGGAAAATCCCGACGGGTTGGCCAGGTACAAGCGCAGGTCGAGGGAATGCACGTCGGCCACGCTGGTGAGGAAACTGCTGTCCAGGTAAGTCGCCACCAGCAGCAGATAATCGACCCCATCGCGGGTGGTCTCAAAGGTCGACACCACCAGGCCTGTGCTCACACCGGCCACCTGTATGGTCTGCAACACCGCATTGCTGGTCAGGCTGATCTGCTTGACGATATCGTCGGCGGCGGTGCTGAACAGCACCTTGCGGTCGCTGGTACGAATCAGTGCCACCACGTCGATGTCGGTGGCGCTGGCGATGTCGGCGGTGAGCTGGTCATGCCGTTCAGCCTGCCTGGATGAGGGCGGGCTGGCGTAGCGCAGGAACAGCTTGGCCATGCGCGCGTTATCGTGAAGGATGTCGCCGATCTCGTCCTTGACGATCTTGGTCGACTCCTGCAGCCAGATGCGCACGTTACTGTCGAAAATCTGCGACAGCGTGGTGGCGGCCAGTTCCGCCGCGATCATGGTCGGGATGACGCTGACCAGCCAGAAGGCCAGCACCAGCTTGCGCTGCACGCTCCAGCGTGAAATGGCAAAGGGGCGGGCTTTCTGGCGGGTCTTGGTAATCATCAGGTTTCGCTTATCGCAGCAGCCATGGCAGGGTCGGAACGGTCCGGTCGGATAAACAGTTTTACAAGCGCGAGCAGGCCGTTGACCAGCCGATTGCGGTGGCGGAAAAACAGGCTGTTGCCCTGGAACTGGCATCCCAGGCGCAGTTTACTGGCATAACCGGCCTGGCCGCATTCGTACAGCGCAATATTGTGTTGAATACAGTAGTCGACATTGGTCAGCCAGCTGCGAAAGTACAGGTTGTACTCACGGCTGAACGTGATGTCATGCCCGAAAAACTTGTCGATCAGCCGATGCTCGTCAAGCAGCATCAGGTTGAACGCCACCAGGTGCTCGTCCACCCAGTAAAGAACACACACCGCACGCTCTTGCAGTTGCTCGAGAATCCCCGTGAAGTAACCGGCGGGCAGGCGCTCGAACTGCAAGTCCGCGCGCGTGAGCGTCGCTTCATAGAGGCGCATCACCTCGGGCAGCACGTCATCGATGTTGTGCCGCCACTCCACCCGTGGCCCCGGCGCACGCAGTTTGCGCCGCAGGTCCTTGCGGGTGGATTTGCCCAGCGAGCCCAGGTAGGCATCCACCGAACCATAGGGTAGCGGCAACACGCCGGTGGGCAGGCTCGGCATGCTTTGAAAGCCTGCGGCGCGACAACTCTGGGCCCAGTGCGCATCGTGGGTCGGTGCGTCCTTGACCGCCAGCAGGCCGATGCCGAACCCGTCGGCATCGCGCCGTGCCGCGATGAGCAATTGCTCGAGCAACAGGGGCCTGCGCCCCTCGGGCACGTGGCTGGCGACCCCCGCGTCACACCGTTCGGCCACCGGCGAGCCGAGCGCGTACAGGGCCAACTGCAAGGCCCCCGGCCATAGGCGTTGCAAGCGCTCGGTCAAGCGTTTGCCAACCCCGGACACCGTGGTGTCGAGGCGATAATGGGTCATGAACGCGGCCGCCACGGCCACCAGCGCTTGATCTTCGTAGACGGCCAGGTAACGCCACTGGAAGTCATCGATCGCGGCGTTTTCCACGGCGAGGTAATAGTCCCAGTCCTCCAGGGCACCGGGAAAACAGTCATTCCAGGCGTCGCGCTGGATAGCCCGGATAGACGGGTAGGCTTGGGTGGTTATCACAGTTTTTCCTTATCAACACCGCCCCTGCTGCAGGAGCGAGCGTGCTCGCGAAAATCGCGCAGAGACCGCGTTCAGCCTGGCAGTACGCGTTATCGGGAACGACCTTCGCGAGCAAGCTCGCTCCTACAGGTAAGCGAATCAGGCCACACGATTGAGATGCATCGAATGCCGCTCGACAAACTCGGCGCTCAACTCGATCACACGGCGGTATTGCAGGTCGACGGTAATCATGTGATAGCAGTTATCCAGCAGAATCTTGGTCACCGGGCCACCGAGGTGGCGCTCCACGTAATCGGCGTTCCAACGGCTGGTGATGTCGTCCTCGATGGAGTGCAACACCAGCGCCGGTGCCTTGATCGCCGGCATGCGCTTCTTGACCACGGCGTTGAGGCGATGCAACTCGCGCACGGTGACGCCTTCCATGGTCAACAACCCCGCCTCGCTGCTCTCGCCCTCCTTCATCTGCCGCTCGACGACGGCCCGCAGGCGCTCGTTCTTGATGCCGTAGGGCGGCTTCTCCTCGAAGCTGCAAACGTGCACGCCGAACGGAATCTTCATCAGCAACGGCGTGAGAAACGCCAGCTTGTTGATGCTCCAGCCGTCGTACTTCAAGGTGGTGGAATACATCAGCAGCCCCGCGACCTGCCCCGGGTGCTCGGCCGCCACGTACATCGACATCACCGCACCCATGGACAAGCCGCCGACGAACACCTGCGCGTGACGCCGCTTGACCTGTACGAAGGTCTTGCGCACCCCTTCGTACCAATCGCGCCAGCCGGTGGCCTGCAGGTCGCTGTTATCGCCGCAGTGCCCGGCCAGGGTGGGCACGTACACCGTGCAATTGCCCGCCTTGACCAGCCCCCTGGCGACCTGGCGCAATTCCGTCGGAGTACCGGTCAGGCCGTGAATCAACAGAATCCCGACCGGACCCTCACCGAGAACGAAGCCGGCACCGCCTTCACCGAGGTCGATCTCGCCGATACTCACCGGTTGGTCGCTCGCACCAGCAGTTGCTCGAGCAGCTTCAGGCCCAGGTCGATTTCCGGGTAGCTGATTTCCAGGGACGGTGCCAGGGTGATCACGTTCTTGTAGTAACCGCCCACGTCGAGGATCAGGCCGAGTTTTTGGCCATCGACCACCATGTCGCCTTTCATGCCTTCCTCGACCATGTAGTCCAGGGTCGCCTTGTCCGGGGCGAAGCCATCCGGCCCGCAGATTTCGCAGCGCAGCGCCAGGCCCAGGCCGTCGACATCACCGATGATCGGGAAACGTTTCTGCAAATCCTGCAGGCCTTCAAGGAAGTATTTGCCCTTGGCCATGACCATTGCGCCGTAGTCGATTTCGCTGGTCATCTTGAACATTTCCAGGCCCACCGCCGTGCCCAACGGGTTGGAGGCGAAGGTGGAGTGGGTCGAGCCTGGCGGGAAGATCTTCGGGTTGATCAGCTCTTCCCGGGCCCAGATGCCGCCCAGCGGGTTGAGGCCGTTGGTCAGCGCCTTGCCGAACACGATCACGTCAGGCTGCACGTCGAAGTGCTCGATCGACCAGAGTTTGCCGGTGCGGTAGAAGCCCATCTGGATTTCATCCGAGACCATCAGGATGCCGTGCTGATCCAGGACGTGCTTGAGTTCGCGATAGAAGTTCATCGGCGGGATCACGTAGCCGCCGGTGCCCTGGATCGGCTCCACATAGAACGCCGCGTATTCGCACTGGTTGGTTTTCGGATCCCAGACGCCGTTGTATTCGGTCTCGAACAAACGCGCGAATTGCTGCACGCACTGGCTGCCGTACTCTTCCTTGGTCATGCCTTTGGGGCCGCGGAAGTGATACGGGAACGGAATGAAGTTGGCGCGCTCGCCAAAGTGGCCGTAACGGCGACGGTAGCGGAAGCTCGACGTAATCGACGAGGCACCGAGCGTACGGCCGTGGTAGCCGCCTTCGAAGGCGAACATCAGGCTCTTGCCGTTGCTGGCGTTGCGCACCACTTTCAACGAATCTTCAATCGATTGCGAACCGCCGACGTTGAAGTGCACGCGACCGTCGAGGCCGAATTTTTTCTTGGCGTCGACCGCGATCATTTCCGACAGCTCGATCTTGCCTTTGTGCAGGTACTGGCTGGCGATCTGCGGCAGCGTGTCGATCTGCTGTTTCAACGCATTGTTCAGGCGCGGGTTGGCATAACCGAAGTTGACGGCCGAGTACCACATCTGCAGGTCGAGGTAGGCCTGGTCTTCGGTGTCCCACACGTAGGAGCCTTCGCAGCGACTGAAAATGCGCGGCGGCTCGATGTAGTGAACGGTGTCGCCGTAGGAACAGTACTTGGCTTCTTTATCCAGAAGGATCTGGTCTTCGGCGGTGGCGATGCGGATATCAGACATGATGGAAGAGGTCCTGAGTGTCGGAAGAGGTATTGAAAGTCGCGGCGTTGGCGGCGATGCCTTGCGGCAGTTGCGCCAGCAGCGCAGGCACCTCGGCAAAGGTGTCAAAGCGCGCATGAGGAATCTGGTGGGCGACGCAATACTCGGCGAGGCTGCCCTTGGCGAACACGAAGTCGGCGGTGGAGGCCACGCACATGTCGGATTTGCCATCGCCGATCACCAGCACGCGCTTGTTGCCCGGCGTGGACTTGCACTTGCAGTTGCCGGAAGCGGCGCGGCAGGCATCGCTGGCGTACGGAAAGTCGATGCGCCAGCTGTTCTGGTCGATCTGGCGCAGGCGGTTGGCGAGGATCGGCAGCAAGGTCACGTAGTTACGCGACAGAATGCGTGCGATGCCTTGCTCGATGCCGTCGCTGACCACTTCGATGGTCGCGCCCAGGCCCATGACGTGATCGACGAAATCCGGGAAGTCCGGGTCAATCTCGACGCTGTCGAAATACGCCAGCAGTTCACTGGGGGTGGCCTTGATCAGCGCCAGCTGGCGGCTCAGGCATTCGCGTGAACCGATATGTCCATCCAGCCATTGCTGTTCGATGGTTTCCCACTCGGGGCCGGCGAAGCGCTGGAGGACGTTGTCGATGACATCGGTGGGGGTGATGGTCCCGTCGAAGTCACACACGATATGCCATTGGATCATTGCGTCTACCTTTGGAAAGAGGCGCGCTGTATGCGCTTGCATTACCGGTAGAGCAGGGAGCGTGCCAACAGGCCAGGGCCCAGCGGGGCTGGGGCTTTCTCAGGGTTTGCAGAGGATATGGGTTCGGCGAGCTACAATTTTTGTAGCTTGCTACAAACAAGATGAGTGCTTGCGCGCGAGGCGGCGTCTGCGCGTTCATGCGCGCATGAACTCATCAGGAAAGCGCGCCATGTCCACCTTCACGTCTGTCGTATGCGCAGGGTTTCTCGGGCTGTGCGGCCTCTCCAGTGCCGCCTGCGCGCAAGGCATCAGCGGCGACGTGGGCGCCGGCCTCAGCTACCAGCCCCATGACCCGACGGGCAGCCGCTACGAAACCCGCCCCGTGCCCTACCTGGACCTGGACTGGGGCGACGTCAGCCTGGGCACCGATGACGGCTTGACCTGGAGCGCGTTGAACGCCCATGGCATCACCGCCGGCCCGTATATCAATTACCTGTCGGGGCGTACGTCCAACGGCGCGCTGCAAGGTCTGCGCAATGTGTCGGACATGGCTGAGGTCGGCGGGTTCGTCCAATACGCCCCGGCCGATTTCTGGCGGGTCTACGCGCAGGTGGGCCAGGCCGTGGGTGGTGGGCATACGCAAAGTGGCGCGCTCGGCAAACTGGGCGGCGAACTGGGCTATCCACTGGGTAGCGGGATTATCGGCAGCACCGGGCTGGTCGCGCATATTGCCGATGCACGCCAGGCCAATACCTTCTTCGGCGTGGACAACCACGAGGCCGCCGCCACCGGCTTTCGGCCCTACACCGCCAGCGGTGGCGTGCAGAGCGTGGCGCTGAGCCAGAGCTTCGCGTTCCCGGTGGCAACGCACTGGTCATTGCTGACCAGCGCCAGTTGGGTCCACCTGGTCGGTTCGGCAGCCAAGAGCAGCATCGTCAGGCAGGCCGGCAGCGTCAACCAGCGCCAGGTGCAGACGGCGATCAGCTACAGCTTCAATTAAAAGCCACCACTGATCTACCTGATGTATAGAGATCAACATGTGGGAGGGGGCTTGCCCCCGATGAGGGAGTGTCAGTGAGTGCATCTGCGACTGACCCACCGCCATCGGGGGCAAGCCCCCTCCCACATGTTCAACCGAGCTGGACGGTCAGTTCTCTTCTCCCTCCGCCAACAGCGCAATCCCCGCCACAATCACCGCCACACCCACCCAGTGCAAGACGCTGATGTGCTCCCCCAGCCCCAGCCAGGACCCCAGCAACACCGCCACAAACACCAGCGAACTCAGCGGAAAGGCCAAAGACAAACTGCTGCGCCGCAGGATCAGCATCCACACAAAAAAAGCGCCGAGATAACTGGCAATCGCCGCCAGAATCCCGGGGTTGCGCGCCACCTGCGTCAGCCACTGCCAGTTGAAATCCATCTGGCCCAATTGATCACCGGCCACCTTGGTAAACAGTTGCCCGGCACTTTCAGTGGCGATCAACAGCGCCCACAGCACCAACGTGCCAAGACGCCCATGCAGCCAGCCCGTATCGAGGGTTTGCGTACTCATGCCTGGCCTCCCGCAATCGCCACCAACATCACACCGAAAGTAATCACCAGCGTGCCCAGCCAACGCCGTCGGCTGACGGTTTCCTTGAGCACGACCCTGCCCGCCAGCACCACCAGGCAATAGGCCAACGCCGCCAGCGGAAACAGCAGGCTCAACGGCGCGCGGGACAAGGCTTCGAGCCAGACGAAAAACTCGATCACGTAGGCCCCGACGCCGGCCCAGAGCAGCGGCGCATTGAACACCTGGCCCCAGAACGCGCGCAGGCGAAAACCGCCCTCGAGTTGCGGTAAACGGTCCACGCCCAGCTTGAAACACAACTGGCCAATCACATCGAGAACAATGGAAAACGCCAGCAACAGCACCACGGTCAGGGTCACGGGAACAGCTCCTCAAACAGGTCGATCAAGGCTTCATTGGTCGCCGCATTGCGCTGCAAATCCTGCGCGCTCCAACGCTCCGGCGGCGGCTGGTCGGACTTGGCCTCCCAGCGCTTGAAAGCGTTGCTGAAGGCCGGCGCCGCAAACTCGCCGCACACGTCGATGCCAAGGATGCGTTTATGCGCCGCCAACGCCCGCAGGGCCTGGAGCAAGTGGCTCAGGCGCATGCCACCCTGGTCCCAATTGGTGGCGGCGTCTTCGCTGGCCAGTACGTCTTTGTCGATGGTGATCCAGATTGCTTCGGTGGGCAGGCTGGCGATCATCTCCTTGAGGAAGGCCGCCCAATCCAGCTCCGCCAGGTTGCGCCAGTGCAGGTGGTTTTCCTGCTGTTGGTGCCCGGCGCCATCGCCGATCCGGCCCCACACCTGCGACGGCGGGTGCTGCCAGGGAAACAGCTGCAATTGCCCGCGCTTGAGGGCGCCAAGGTTACCGCCGCGCAGTTGCGGGTTATGCAGGTCGTCACTGCAAGGCCCCAGGGTGACGATGCGTTTGATCGCCGGCATTTTCAGCGCGCGGTTGACCCACGATCCACAGTGACGCTTGGGCGCAAAGCGCACCCAGTCGGGGTGGTTGTCGAAGTGGATAAGGCTGACGGGCTCCTTCAGGTCGGCCAGGAACGCCGGCGTGAGGTGGTGGTAGTCGCCGGAGCCGACGAACAGGATTTCCGGGCGTGCATTGCTGGGCCGTGGCCGTTGGGCCAGGCGCTCGACAAAGCGCTTCCAGGTTTTTTCCGTGGACCACAGGCGCAGTTTCGGGCCCAGGTCCAGCAGGTCGAGGCGCGTCGCCCGGCCGCTGGCCAACCGCCGGGCAATCGGCGCCTGACCGGTGAGGCTGTGGTCGAGGTCAAGAATGTTCAAGGTAATGTTTCACCCCTAATGGCAGCGCCCAGCCGCAGGCCGGATGGGCTTTAGGGGGTCAATGCAAGGGGCGGGCCAGCGAAATATTCAAATCTGCACAGATCCAAATGTGGGAGGGGGCTTGCTCCCGTCACGGCCGCACAGCCAACGCGTGTCTACCTGACGCTCCGAGGTCCAACTGTGGGAGGGGGCTTGCCCCCGATGGCGGCCTCTGGGCCGACCAGGATGCTGGATTGGACCGGGTACATATCCGTTTCTGCGGTCACGGCTGCTTAGGGTTCCGCCCTTACGGCGGCTCACTTTTGAAAAGCGCAAAAGTAAGCAAAACGCTCTTGCCCCACCACTCGGCACCTCGCCTGGGCTCGGTGTGCCCGAACGAAGGCTTGAATCCGTGGGCCGCCGCAATGGGCCATCCATGGCCCAGTGCGGCTAACCCGGCGTCCTGCCGGGTTACCCACGGATTCAAGCCTGCGTTCGGCCAGCGTGGTTTAACGGGGCGCCTGAGATCAAAAGCAGATCAAGATCAAGAGCGGCTCGCTGCGCATCGTGGTTAGCGTTGGGCGCTGCTGAGTTGTGTGGATACCTATGCTTATCGGGGGCAAGCCCCCTCCCACATTTTGATCGGTGTCCGGCTCTAGTTTTTGGACTCAGTGATGATCTGACGAATAGCGCCAACAAAGGCTTCGGCCGGCTGGCCACCGCTGACCGCGTACTGGTCGTTGAACACGATGGTCGGCACCGAGGTCACGCCGCGGGTCAACCACAATTTCTCCTGCTCACGCACCTCGGCGGCATATTCGTCAGAGGCAAGAATTTCAGCGGTGCGCTGGGCGTCCAGGCCAACGCTTTGGGCGATGATCGCCAGGGTTTTGTGGTCGGAAGGGTCCTGGCCGTCGGTGAAGTAGGCCTTGAACAGCGCTTCCTTGAGGTTGTACTGCAAACCTTCCAGCCCGGCCCAATGCAACAGGCGGTGCGCGTCGAAGGTGTTGTAGATGCGGCTTTGGCCGTCGGTACGAAAGGCAAAGCCCAACTCGGCGCCCATGTCGCGGATGCGCGCGCGGTTGGCCTGGGACTCTTCGGCGCTGGAGCCGTATTTCTCGCTGATGTGCTCGACGATGTTCTGCCCTTCAGGGGGCATCTTCGGGTTCAGCTCGAACGGCTGGAAATGAATCTCGGCCTGCACCTCGGCGCCAAGCTGATCGAGTGCCTCGGTCAGGCCGCGCAGGCCGATGATGCACCAGGGGCAGGATACGTCGCTGATGAAATCGATTTTCAGGGGAGTACTCATGGTAGGCAACCTCGCTGGCGTTAATGCGGCGCAAAGCGACACGATACACCACCTCTACAGCAGCTTCGAACGCGCCTCCACGTCAACCCGCGCCCAGTGCGCCGCATCGTCGCGGTGGGCCTGCAGGTAAGGCAGCACCGCCGCCAGCAACGGCGCCTTGAATGCTTCCTGAAAACGATGGGCCAGGCCCGGAATCAATTTCAGCTGGCTGCCCTGGATATGCGCGGCCAGATGAACGCCATGCATCACCGGCAACAGCGGGTCGGCGGTGCCGTGCACCACCAGGGTCGGTACGCGCAACTGGTTGAGCAGCGGCACGCGGCTCGGTTCGGCGAGGATCGCCATGATCTGGCGCTTCACGCCTTCAGGGTTGAACGCGCGGTCATAGGCCAGCGCCGCCTGATGCAGCAAGGCCTGGCGGTCATCCTTCACCGTCGGGCTGCCCAGCGCAGCGAGCAGGTCGGCTTGCTGCTCCAGGGCGACTTCGCGATTGGGCGCGCTGCGCCGCGACAACAACTGCACCAGCGCCGCATTCGGGGCGGGCAGGCCCTCGGCGCCGGAGCTGGTCATGATCAGCGTCAGGCTCTCCACCCGTTGCGGCGCCATCGCCGCCAGGTGCTGGGCGATCATGCCGCCCATGCTTGCACCCAGCACGTGGAATTGCCGAATCTGCAACGCATCCATCAAGCCCAGGGCGTCGTCAGCCATGTCGGTCAGCGTGTAGGGTGCCGCCACCGGCAGGCCGAGCTTGTAGCGCAGCACTTCGAAGGTCAGGTTGGCACTGGCCGGGGTCTGGCGCCAGGTTGACAGGCCCACATCGCGATTGTCATAGCGGATCACCCGGAAACCCTGCTCGCACAGGGCGACCACCACTTCATCCGGCCAATGGATCAACTGCCCACCCAGGCCCATTACCAGCAGCAAAGCAGGGTCGGACGCACGCCCGATACTCTGGTAGGCGATGCTCACCTGAGCCAGGTCGACCGTTTGGGTCGGGACATTGACATCACATCGAGAAGCCGCAAAAGACGGCAGGCCGAACAACAGAGCGGCCAGTAAAAGCAACACACGCATGAAAAACACCGAAACGCAGAACCCCAGTAGAGCGCGAGTCTGATGAACTTTGTTCAAGCGCGCTGCCACAGTTCGATGACAGTTTGATGAAGAGTGCCCAGCGGTCAGTCGATAGCTATATGCAGCCGACCGGTCGGCGCGTCGACCTCTAATAGGGCTTTGGTCTTCTAGAGCGAATCAGTCCCATGCTTGCTTCCATTGTCCTGCCTGCAGCGACACACCCATTATTGCAACCGACCATCGACGCGCCTCTGTTTTCGGACGCCACGCAACGCCTGCAGGATTGCCGGTCCGAGCTGCTCACCCTGATGGCCGGTATTCCAACGCTGCGTAGCACGATCAACCTGATGCTCCACGAGCAGCTTCAACTGGACGGTGAACGCGTGACCCTGGTGTTCCCCGCCACCGAGCAACGGGGGCGTAGCCGGATAGCCCTGACCGATGCTTGCCTCTACATGCAACAACACCCGGCATTGGACACCACGCACGTGCCGCAGGCCAGCGTGGTCGACCTGCCACCGGCCCATGCATTGGCGCAGTACACCGTCGCCATGCTGCTCGATGAACTGAAAGTCCTCGACCTTGAGCAAAGCCTGGATGACCAGTGGCTGCGCTACTGGCGTACGCAGCGCGCGCCTCATTCGCCGGTCACTTGCTACAAGCGGGTCATAGAGCTGTACCGAATTCACATCGAAGCCAGCGCCGAGCGCGCGCTCGCCGAGGGGCAGGTCCACACCGAAGTCCTGGACCCCGTGTTCTCGCTGCTCTATCCAGGGCCGGCCACGGCGCAGGCGCCAACACGCTACACCGAGCACGTTTTTCTCAAACCCCACGGCGCCCACGCCATCGCCCTGCCCGGCGCCTGGGTATTGAGCCTGGATACAGAACCGCCGGTCAGCCAATTGCTGTACCTGCCGACACAGGTGCCGGCATGGCAGGCATTCAGCAGCCGTGGGGCCATGGAGCGCTCGGTACTCGACCGCCAGCAAGCGCTGTTCGGCAGCACCGAGGTCGATCCTTTGGCAAGGGTCGAATACAAGGTCAACAGCAACCCGCTGGAAATGGGCATCACTCTCTGGTTGAAGCAGTTGACCGAGGAACAGTACCAGGACGCTATCCGCCCGCTAGCGAACGTGCCGCTGCACGACGCATTCCTGGCCCTCCAACACGTCGACGGGCTTGATGCCCAGCGTAAAACCCGATCGCTGTTTGCCGCGATGCCCGCACCGCCGGAATCGGCTGCCGACCCCCTGATCACTGCACACCTCCCTCAATTCGGCCTGCTGCACAACGGTGTCGATAGCCACCAGCGCAAGGCTTTAATGCAACACCACCGTCATGCGCTGGAAAACCTGCTGGGCAATGACACGCCAACGAGTGAGCGCTGGCAGTCATTCAAGCAACAATTGGACGCCCTCAGGGTGCAACAGCACGCCGCTGAAACGGCGGCGCGCGCCATGCTCAATCGAGCACCGCTGGATCTCGACGCGCTCAACAGGCACTACACAGCGCTGTACCAGGCTCGTTTGCAAGGTTTGCGGATCGAGGCGCGCATCCAGCGCACCCTGGCGCAGATCAGTGAAGACGAACTGCACCTGATCGAAAGCGCTCTGGCCTCCCCCGCGCCTGACGTCGTCGCGCTGACACTGTCGGTCACTCAAGCCGACCATTCAACGCCAACCCGTACCGAACTCAATGGGCCACTGGTGTGGCTCCCACCCCGGGACGAATCGACGCCAGGGCCCCATGACGGCGTGCATTTCATTTATTGGCCCGGCAGCGACGGCGGCTTGCAGCGCTTCGATTCGCGCCAGGCCCTTGAAGAAAGCGTATTCGGCATACAACCCCAGGATAAGCAACTGGCCCTGCAGTTCACCACGCTCACCCGGAACCCGTTCGACCATAGCCTCAGCAGCCAACAGCTTGCCTTTGAAGACCAGGCCGCGCGCATACGTCAGGCCTGGCCAGGCGATGAACACGCCTCACAACGTGCCGCAGCGCTTGAAAAGCTGCGTGCGCAAACGCTGCCGGGCCTGTTGATACCCGATAACTCGGCGCGCGAGGCGGCGTACCTGTTGCTCATCGAGCAGCACAATGCTCGCCTGCTGGCCGAACAACTACCGTCATGGCTGGGCGCCCAAACCGTCGAAAAACGCGAGGCCCTCAAAACGCTCCTGCGCGCCTACGTACCTGCGTTGAAACGTGCGCAAGCGCTGCTGGAGCGCTCCCTGCCACCGCGCGACGTGTTCGTGAGGCGCAAGATCGACGCGCGTATACGCAAGGATTTCGCCATCCAGAAAGGCTTTACGCTCCAACTGGAGATGCCCGACTCGGTGGAGCAGCGACGCGACACCATCGCCGGCTCCGCGCCGGGCACTGCGGTCAAAATCATTGACGTGCCCAGTGCCAAGCGCAGCAAGGTATCCGTGGACGATCTGGCGCTACGCAACCTCGATGCCGATCTGAGCCTGCGCCTGGGGTTCGTGAGCGTCGAAGTGACAGCCGACGCCGTCGACGAAGGTGACACCTTAAGGGCAGGCGTCACAAAGCGCTATCTGGCGAATCTGGTCACCGACCTCGACCTGGCCAAACAATACGAAGCCCGTATCCTCGAAGCCTTCAAGGGTGCCCCGGGGGAATCCATCCATCAAAAGCGCTACCGCCGCGAATGCCTGGTGGAGCCGTGGCGCCTGATGCTCAACATACAAGGCCTGTTGGCGCGCATGCAGAACCACATCAGCGCCGACGCACTGCAACTGCTCCAGACCGCCATCGATGCCGACACCCAGGCCGCCTGGAACGCAGACGGCAAACGCATCCGCCTGCTACCGGCCCACCTCAGTGCCGGCGGCGCGGATACACGCCAGCAAAGCCAGATCACGCTGTCGGGCATCACCTTCATCGAAGAACAAAACTCGGGCAACACCTTGCTTTACCTGCCCGACGCACCTGACGAACGCTACCTGCGCAGTTATGCCAGCCTTGAGCAGGCGCGCATTGCCCTGTTCGAACTGTGCCGGCTCGACACCATGGTGCAATACGTGGCGGGACGTGCGGTCCAGGGCGATGTGCGGGCACACGTCCAGCGCATCGACCACGCCACCGTCAAAGGCTACGACGCGATGATTCAGGCAGGTTTTCCCTGGCCAACCACCACCACTCTGGCCACCCACCAGTTGGACGCCCACATGGGCCGTCTGCTGGAGGCCCATCGAAAGGAGGCGCGCTCCAACGACGACCTGGCCCATGAAAAATACGCGCTCCAGAGTGGCAAGGTATTCAACGGCATCAAAATCGCCCTGTCGTTCATCCCCTTTATCGGCACGGCAGTGTCCCTGGCAGACGCCACCACCAGCCTGTATCAAGCCGTGGCTGCATTCAGGCGCGGTGACACCGCGCATGGCATCGATCAATTGGCTTCGGTATTCGAATGCCTGGTGTATGCGGCCATGGATGCGCTGGCGATTGCCGCTGTACCCAACGCGCGTGGCAGCGCGGCGCGGCAACTGAATGCCGCCCACCAACTTAAACAGGGCGTCGGCCTCAGCGTCTGGCGCGCCATGAAATCACGCCAGGGCGCGACTGCCCGACAACGCTTTGCCGGCTATGAACACCCCGGCATCCTTGAGGCCGGCAGCCTGCAACCCGTGCAGACCGGGCCCTATCGCCACACGCTGCGCCATACCTCAGGCGAACATTACATTCTGAGTGAAGGCCGCCCTTTCAAGGTCAGGTTCGACGCCACCACCCACGAAATGCGATTGGTTGCCCAAGGCAAGTATTACGCCCCGGCCATTGCCCTGGATCAGGCCCTGCAATGGGATACCTATGGGGCCCTGCATGGCGGCCACCTCACCGGTTATGGCGGCGGCAGCCGGCGGACAAGAGGTGGCGCGTCGCGGGCACAGGCGAACGTCCCGGCGGCTGTCGCCCGGCAACTGCCTGCGGCGGCGCTTGAGGTCAACATGCAGCGCCTCGGCCTCGGCCAGTCACTGCTAAACCAGGCGCGTGACTTTTATGGCCAGGTCACCACGACCACCCACCACCTCAAGAAATTCACCACTGACTATCCGGACCAGTCCACCGTCGCGCCGCAAAAGCTGGCGGACAGTAAAAACCTGGACATCGCGCTGAACAGGGACATTGATAACGGCAAGAAAATGCATGCGTCGTTCGAAACGGCCAAGCAACAGCACGTGCATATTCGCGACCTCGACTATGCCGAGGAACTGAACAGAACAGCGCACATCGTCGCGGATCGCTTGAATCATCTGATCCAAAATGCGAAAGACCGGGCCAGCGTTCTTATTGACCGGACAATCGAGATCACCGGCCAACTGAACGACTCATCTCACACCCCTGGCTTACGTCAAGCACTGGCCCGTGAAATCAGACAGTGTCGCCTGGACTTGCTGGACGAGCTGGACACGATAGAGCGCTCGATGAAAGACATGGGCCAGTGGGTCAAGCACATCACCGCCAGACACACACGCACGGAGATCTCCTCCTACTTGAATGCCTGGAAACACCGTTTTACCGACCTGCGCCTGGCCAGCATGAGAAGCAGTAATCTCATGCAGGCGCTCACTCTGCGCACGGACACGATGACCATTGACTGGCTGTTCCAGGAGGTCGCCGTGCATCAATCCAGGAGCAAGTTCGACCGTGCGCTGACCACGCACATGACCCTCAACGAGACCAATATCAGCCGGGTAGAACGCAACCGGGTATTGCACAACTGCATTAACGTCTACGAAGAACTGTCCCGTGACCTGAGCGCCTGGAACGCAAGCTCGCCGAACCATTTCGACAAAAGCTTTCTCACGCGCCTGCAAGACGACCTTGAACGCCTGATCCGAAAAGCTCAACGTGCAATCAAAAAACCCGTCTCCGAACCAAAGCCGACCGCCACGCACGCCGTCTTCGAAACCGAAGACGGGCAATTATTGATCGGCACCGAAAAACCGGCGGGGCAACAGTCCCCCAGGCAGTTCATCATCAGCGACGCAGACGGCGCACCCGTTGAAGTCTGGGACAAGATAGGCGATGGCAACACCTATCGCCTAAACACGCTCCAGAGCCGCCCGGTAAGCGCCCCGCTGCCGCTGCCGAGCGACATCAACAGCGTCGTCGCAAATGCCCAGGCGCGCTTGAGGGCAGCGGACACCTTCGAAAACCATGTTCGAAGCTACAAGACCATGGAGCCGGTCAACCTCGAGCACAGGCTGGTCACCGAAGCCAAAGAGCTCAGGTCCCGCGCCAACAATGTGCAACGCCTGGACGCCGAGCACCCGATTATCGAACAACTGCGTACCCGCGCCAGCGCACTTGAGCAGGCCGGGGAAGGCCTGAGGATCCAGCGCAGCCTGGAAAGCAAAACCCCCACCGAAGGCTACCTGGATTACCTGATCGGCAAGGGCCGGGTGGTGATTCGCAAGAAAGGCCCCCGCCAGAAGCTCAGGGATAAACGCCCGGATGGGCAAGATGACTATCTGCAGGAGTATGAGGTGTACGACACCGGCAAACAGGGGCCGGCCGACAAACCGATCTGGTACGCGCATTTTCACTATGACGCGCCGCATTCACCTTTCGACGGTTTCTCCAAGGCACATTTGAAGCGCCACGATCAACAGTACCTGGGCATGAAATGGCAAGCCGCCAGGACGGGGGCCGGAGCGACCTTTGCGGACACAGCCATCTGGCGCGGCAATATCGACAAGCCCTTTGCACGCGCGCACTTCCAACCACTGGGGTGAACCGAATGGCGCGAGGGCCAACATGAATACGGCTCAATGTCTTATCATTGCGCATAAATTTAATTCATGGAGACCACCGTGCTCGAAATCCGCCACCTCAAGACCCTGCACGCGTTGCGCGAAGCCGACAGCCTGGTGGAGGCCGCCGAGCGTCTGCACCTGACCCAGTCCGCGCTGTCCCACCAATTCAAGGAGCTGGAAGAGCGCCTGGGCATGCAGTTGTTCGCGCGCAAGACCAAGCCCGTGCGCTTCACCAGCGCCGGCCTGCGCCTGCTGCAACTGGCGGACGCCACCCTGCCCTTGCTGCGCGGCGCCGAACGCGACATCGCGCGGCTGGCTGGCGGTACGGCAGGGCGCCTGCACATGGCCATCGAATGCCACAGCTGCTTCCAGTGGTTGATGCCGACCATCGACCAGTTCCGCGATGCCTGGCCTGAGGTCGAGCTGGACCTCGCCTCCGGCTTTGCCTTCGCGCCATTGCCGGCACTGGCGCGTGGCGACCTGGACCTGGTGGTGACCTCCGACCCGCTGGAACTGCCGGGTATCTCCTATGTGCCGCTGTTCACCTACGAAGCCATGCTCGCCGTGGCCAATCAGCACGCGCTGGCAAACAAGGCGTACATCGTGCCCGAAGACCTGCTGACTGAAACCCTGATCACCTACCCGGTGGAACGTGACCGCCTGGACATCTTCACGCGCTTCCTGGAACCGGCCGACGTCGAGCCCGCCCAGGTGCGCACCTCGGAGTTGACCGTGATGATGATGCAATTGGTGGCCAGCGGCCGTGGCGTGTGCGGCATGCCGCACTGGGCGCTGCATGAATACAGCTCACGTGGGTATGTGAAGGCCAAGCGGCTGGGCGAGAAAGGTTTGTTCGCCACGCTGTATGCGGGGATTCGGGAAGACATGCTGGATGCGCCGTACATGCGCGACTTTTTGCTGACGGCCAAGGACACGTCGTTTTCCACCCTGGATGGGGTCAGTGCAGTGCGCTGAGCGCCGCCGGCAAACAGGTGGGGCTTGCCCTGATGTTGTAGGAGCGAGCTTGCTCGCGAAAAACTCACAGGCACCGCGTTCAATCAGGAAGCACGCGCTATCGTTGAGGTTTTTCGCGAGCAAGCTCGCTCCTACAGTGGGTATCAGTGATCGGTCAATTCGCGCCACAGGTGGATCTTGTCGAAATACTCATCCCCCACCCGCACCGCCAGCGGCTCCAGGCCGTACTGGATGAACCCGCAGCGCTGGTAAAGCGCAAGCGCTGCCTCGTTGCCGGCAGTCACCGTCAGTTGGATCAATTTCAGGCGTGGATGCCGGCGGGCTTCCACCAGCGCCGCCTCTACCAGTTGCCGGCCCAGGCCTCTTTGCTGATAAGCCTGGGTCACGTACATGCCGAACAGGGTCACTTTGTGCCGCGCCTTTTCCCGAGGCTCGAATGCCAACCCGACAATACCCGCCAGTTGATCGCCCTCGAAGGCGCCGAGCAGCCGATCCAGCGGGCTGTCGAGGCGTTTTTCCCACCAGCTCAACGGCATCGCTGCGCGCTCGGCAACGCTGGAGGTGAACGCCTGGGGATAAGCGCCGTAAGCCTCAAGCATCAACGCGCGATAGGCTTGCGCATCGTCGGCGTCCAGCGGGCGAATCATCACGCGCCAGCCAGCGAGTCGCGATAGAACGGCAGGATCAAATCGCGCGTCAGAGGCGCCAGGTGCAGACCACCGTCGCCCGCGGGATCGATCCAGCGTATTTCTTCAATTTCAGCGGCCGGGGTGACCGCCACGTCGATGTGCAACTGGAACAGCTCGGCCTGCACGGTGAAGCCCGGTTCGTTGGCGGCGGGCGCAGAGAACTGGCCGAGGTACAGCGCTTGTGCCGGGTCGATGTGCAGGTTCAGTTCTTCATGCAGCTCACGGGCGAGCGCCTCCACGGCTTGCTCGCCAGGGTCGATCTTGCCGCCCGGTTGCATGAAGGCCAACGTGCCGCGCTTGCGCACCAGCAACGTTTGGCCCTCTTTATCGATCAGGACGGCGGCGGCGATGCGAATGGTTGAGTGGCTCATGCAGGAAGGGTTATCTCGTCAGGTTGCTTGATAAATACGCTGTATTTTGCCCCCTCCATCGCCTCGAATGCGATCAGTTTGTCCACCAGCGGCAGGTTCAGCACCTTGCCGGCGTTGAGCAATAACATGCCATTGTCGGCATTGAGGTTGCGCGCCAGCACCATACCGTCCTCCAGCTCGCGGGTGGTAAGGACTTTGACCGTGGGATCACCCAGTGTCACATCGCTGAGAAAGGTGGCGCAGGCCTGGACAAAATCCTCGACCAATTGCGGGTCATACAGGCGCCCGGCGTACTTGCGGATATACAGCAGCGCTTCGTCGCTGTTCAGGTGCCGCTCCAGGATCAGGCCCTTTTGCAGCTCGATGAAGTCCACGGCCAACTTCAACAGCCGCGAACCCGGCGGGATCGCGTCGCCCTTGAGGTGGTCGGGGAACCCCGAGCCGTCCCAACGCTCCTGGTGATGCCGAATGATGCGCGCCGCGTCCTTCATCGGCTCCAGGGTCATCAGCAACGACTCGCTCTGGGTCGGGTATTCGCGATACAGCTCGCGGTCGGTGCTGTGCAGCCTGTCCGAGGGCGCAACCATCATGCTGTCGTTCCAGCTCAACTTGCCGATGTTGTACAGCGCGGCGGCCATGGTCAGGTCGCGCGTGTCGGCTTCATTGATGGATTGGGTGGTGCAGTACACGCGGACCAATTCGATCAACGCGCGGTTGGTCTGCTTGTCCTTAGGCAAGCGCAGGTTGGCCAGCAGGGAAAACACTTCGGTACCGGTCACGTAGCTGCGCTTGAGCTCGTCGTAGGCCAGGTCGAGCATGTCGGCGGTCTGTTGCAACTCGGCGGTGCGCGCCGTCACGCGTTTTTCCAGCGTGGCGTTGAGCGCCTTGAGCTGGTCGTTCTGCGCATGGGTGAGACGCTCGAGCCGCTGGTGTTCGAGGGTTTGCTGCAGGATCAACTGCAACTCTTCGTCATTCCAGGGCTTGCTGATGTAGCGGTGAATCTGGCCGTCGTTGATCGCCTTGACGATGGTGCTCAAGTCGGCATAACCGGTGAGCAGAATGCGGCGGGTGCCCGGGTACAGACGGTGGACCTCGGCCAACAGTGTGGCCCCGTCCATACCGGGCATGCGCGCATCGCTCATCACGAGGTCGATGGGCCGGGTCGCCATGATCTCCAGCGCCTGGGCACCGCCGGTGGCCAGCACGACGTCATAGGGCTGGCTGCGCAACAGGCGGCGCAGGCTGTTGAGGATCGACTCTTCATCGTCGACCAGCAAAACGGCAGGCTTGGTAGCGAGTGGTTCATCCATGGCGACTCTGCCTTCAAATTAAATCAAATTAAGCTCGATGGAACCGGTGTGCCGGGCCTGTCCAGGCCGAGCGCGCGAAAACGTTGTTGATTTGACGCCAACTCACCGTCGATATCAAGCGAGCTCGGCTATGCTGTGGTCAGGGCAAGTCGCCAGCATGGACGACAGTGGGCAGCACGCTACCGACGCCAATCACCAGGCCCCGGGCCGCAAGGAGTGCTCGCTTGAGCAACGTTTCAATCGCTTTCCCCGGCTTTGTTTTCGCGTGGTGCCTGGGCATCGCCGCGCCGCTGGCGGCCGCACCGCTGAACGAGGCGCTCAAGCCTTTGCCGACGGCACCGGTGCTGGACCCGGCCAGGGTGGAGCTGGGTCGCCAGTTGTTCAACGAGCCGCGCCTGTCGGCCAACAACCGGTTGTCCTGTGCAAGCTGCCACCGGCTGGAAGCCGGCGGTGCCGACGACAAACCGTTCTCCCTCGGCGTTGACGGCAAACCGGTGGCGCTCAACACCCCTTCGGTGTTCAACGCCAGCCTGAACTTCAAGCAGTTCTGGGATGGTCGGGTAGACACGCTGCAGGCCCAGGTCGAACAGGTCGTGACCAGCCCGGTGGAAATGGGCAGCGATTGGCAGACCGTGGTGCGCAACCTCTCTGCCCTGCCCGCCTACCAGCGCGCATTCAGGCAGGCGTACCCCGACGGCGTCAGCGCCGCCAATGTGCAAAACGCACTGGCGACTTACGAGCGCACCTTGCTGACGCCCAATTCGCGATTCGATCAGTACCTGCAAGGCAACACCGGGATATTGACCACTCAGGAAAAGTACGGCTACCAGCGCTTCAAGGACTACGGCTGCATCGCCTGCCACCAGGGCGTGAATATCGGCGGCAACATGTTCCAGAAATTCGGTGTGATGGGCGACTACTTCAAGGCGCGCGGTAATCCGTTGGAGTCCGACCTCGGACGTTACCTGCTGACCCGGGACGAAGACGACCGTTACGTGTTCAAGGTGCCCAGCCTGCGCAATGTGGCCGTTACCGCACCGTATTTTCACGACGCGTCGGCCAGCACGCTGGAAGAAGCGGTCGATGTGATGTTCAAGTACCAACTGGGGCGTAATCCGACCCACGAAGACAAGGACCTGATTATCCGATTTCTCAAGACCCTGACCGGCGAACGGGCGGGCAAGCCGTTATGAAACGCCTGACCCGCCTGTATCGCCGCCGCGCCAGCCAACTATTGCTGGGCCTGATGACGCTGTTCCTCGCCTCCACCCTGGTGTTTTTGTACCTCAAGTCGTCCCGCGACCAAACCGCCATCTATACCCAGTCGCGGGACCTGATCCGCCAGCTCCAGCAGCTCAATGCGCAATGGGACAGCGAAGTGCTCAAGGCCCGTATCGCAATCACTCACGACTACGACCCCCTGGTCATGCCGCTGACGGAGATGAACCGCCTCTGGGCGGAACTTGAGAGCCGCGCTACCGACCACGGTGCTACCGACCTGTCGGGCTGGCAAGCCGGCCAGGCGGCCTATCAGGCGGCCATCCAGGAAAAAGCCCGGCTGGTGGACCAGTTCAAAACCCACAACGCCGTGCTGCGCAACTCACTGGCGTTTCTGCCAACCGCCGAAGATGACATCCAGGCCCAATTCAACAGCATTGACAATGAACGCCGGCTGCAGCTGCAGGACGTGGCCACCGACACCTACGACCTGCTGCTCAGCAGCCTGGAATTCGCCCAGGTCACCAGCGACGAGCGCGCCGCCGATATCCTGGTGGGCCTGGGCAAACTGGCGATCAACAAACAAAGCCTGCCCAGTGAGTTCCAGGCGCCGGTGGATATCCTCAGCAACCATATTTCGCTGATCCTGCGCGAACAGCCGGTGGTCAACAGCCTGCTCGAGCGGATTGCCGCCGTGCCTGTGGCCGAGCGCCTCGACGCGCTGACCACCCACCTCAATCAGGACCAGCAGGCCGCCGACCTCGTCGAACATCGGTACCATCGCTACCTTTTAGTGTTCTCGACGTTACTGGTGGTGCTGTTGCTTTACCTGGCCGTGCGCCTGCAGCGCAGTTTCGCCGAGATCAACCGCGTCAACCGTGCCTTGCAGTCGGCCAACGAAACCCTGGAGCAATTGGTGGAGCAACGCACCCAGGCGTTGCAACTGGAAATCAACGAGCGCAAGCACCTGGAAAGCCAACTGGTGCAGTCCGAAAAGCTCGCCTCATTGGGGCAACTCGCCGCTGGCGTCGCCCATGAGATCAACAACCCGATGGGCTTCATTTCATCCAACCTCAGCACCCTCGAGCGCTACTTCAACCAACTGCAACAGATGCTCGAAGCTTATCGACACAGCGAAGCGTTGATCCCGCAACAGGACCCGCGCGACCGGCTCGAGGCATTGCGCGCAGAGCTGGAACTGGATTTTCTCAAGGAGGACATTCCGCTGCTGATCCGTGAGTCCAAGGATGGCATTGGCCGCGTGGTACAGATCGTCAAGGACCTGAAAAACTTCTCGCGGGTGGATAACGACCAGACCTGGCAGTTCGCCAACCTGCAATACGGCATCGACTCGACGCTGAACATCGTCGCCAGCGAACTCAAGTACAAGGCCGATGTGATCAAGCACTACACGCCACTGCCGGACATTGAATGCCTGGCCTCGCAGCTCAACCAGGTGGTAATGAACCTGGTGATCAACGCCGCCCAGGCCATGGGGCCGGAGCGCGGTACCATCACCATCAGCAACGGCGTGGACGGCGACACGGTCTGGCTGCAAGTGACGGACAACGGCTGCGGCATTGCCGCCGACACCGTACAGAAGATTTTCGACCCGTTCTTCACCACCAAGCCGGTGGGCGAAGGCACCGGGCTGGGGCTGTCACTGTCCTACGGCATCGTCAAGAAACACCGGGGGAATATCTCGGTCAGCAGTGAGCTGGGCAAGGGAACAACGTTTCGCGTGGTGCTGCCGATCCGGCAGACGGCGGCGTAGGGCACGCCGCCAAAAAAACCGGATTGCTCACCGGTCTTGAACTGACACGGCTATCGCATCATGCGCAATGCGCAACTTTCTCGACTTCCTTGCAGATCTGAGCGCCCTTGGCAATTTCCGCAGTACGCAAATCATAGGCGGTCTGCAAGTTCAGCCAGTACTGCGCGGATGTTTCCAGTGCAGCCGCCAAACGCAACGCGACATCTGCGCTGATACTGCGACGCATCAATACGATGTCATTCACCGTGGGCGCGGATACGTGCAGCGCCCTCGCGAGCGCTGCCGCAGTCAGGCCCAGCGGCTCCAAGTATTCTTCCTTGAGAATTTCTCCAGGATGTACGGGACGCATGCCATTCTTAAACATGATTCACCTCAGTGGTAATCCACAATTTCAACGTTTTCCGGACCATGAGGCCCCCAAACGAAACAGACCCGGAACTGACCATTGATGCGGATACTGTGCTGCCCTTCTCTGTCACCATACAACTGTTCCAACCTGTTTCCTGGCGGTGACCGCAAATCGGCGAGGTCAACTGCCGCATTAAGCATGCTCAACTTTCGTTCCGCCACAGAAACGATGGCAGACCAACGCCGGGTTCGGCCGGTTTCAAAAAGGGTTCGTGTATCAGCGCATTTGAAGCTTCTTATCATCGCTTAATGCTTAACGTTATTCGTTAATGAATGACTTTACATGGCTTTCTCGAATATTCAACTGACACGGATATACGGCGACGAGCGGTTTGGGAAAACAGTCAAAAAAAGCCGCTTTGGGAACCAGAGCGGCCTTTGAGGAGCGTCGCGCAGTGGCCGATAAAACCGTTGTCACGACTTTCTGGCGCGCAACGCGGTAGCCAGGCCCACGGCATCCGACACCTCGTGCAAGCCGGTTTTGACGGCGCCCGGCGTGGCCTCGTTCTTTCTCACCGCATCGAAGTAGCCTCTGGCGACGGCCTTGTAGTCCCCAGTGGCCGCGCCGACCAGCGCCTGGTCAAAGCCATCTGTACAGGTCTTGTTGAACCCGGCCAGTGCGCCACTGACAGCGCTCTCGCCATTGGACTTGGCCTTTGCAATGCCCAGCAACACGTTACTCATGCCAGGGATAAACCACAGGTTCTTGCCGGCCTCGGCGGCGAACCGCTGAAATTTTCCCGGTTGAGTGCCGTCGCGGTTCACATGGTAAGCCTCGTGCCGAGTGGGCGCGGTCCGCTGCCCGAGCTGAGCGACAGGCTGTTGGGGCAGGCCTTGATTGATAGGGAAATGGCCGGAAACAGCAGACGAGATCGGCATGAGTGATGACTCCAGAGGCAGGGGAAAGCGGGCGTCCTGCACCGATAGTGGCTACCTTTCAGCCAAAGGTTCCATGGCGTGCGCCTGCCGCGACAGGGCCTTCAATCCTTGTCGCGTGTTTGGATACGGGCGCAGAATGCCGGATCGACCTGAAGAGTCCGAACCAAGGAAAAAACCGTATGAGCCTGTCGTTACTAAGCCGTTACGCGTTCTTTGCCGCATGCGTCATATTCACCCTGGCCAGCCTGCCCTTTATCCAACACGAATGGCTGTGGCCCGTCACGCTGGTCACCGGGCTCCTCAGCCTGATCGGCATTTTCGACCTGCTGCAAAGTCCCCACGCCGTGCGCCGCAACTACCCGATCCTGGGCAACATTCGTTATCTGGTGGAAGCCATCCGCCCGGAAATTCGCCAGTACCTGCTCGAATCCGACAGCGATGCCCTGCCCTTCTCCCGGGCCCAGCGTTCGCTGGTGTATTCGCGCGCCAAGAACGAAACCGCCGACAAACCTTTCGGCACCTTGATCGATGTGTATCAGGCCGGCTTCGAGTTCATCGGCCACTCCATGCGGCCCGCACCGTTGAGCGACCCCAGCGCCTTTCGCGTGATGGTCGGTGGCCCGCAGTGCACACAGCCGTACTCGGCGTCGGTGTTCAATATTTCGGCGATGAGCTTCGGCTCGCTCAGTGCCAATGCGATCCGGGCGCTGAACCAGGGCGCCAAACTGGGCAATTTCGCCCATGACACCGGCGAAGGCAGCATCAGCCCCTACCACCGCGAAAACGGCGGCGACCTGACGTGGGAACTGGGCAGCGGCTACTTCGGCTGTCGCACCAGCGACGGCCGTTTCGACCCGCAACGCTTCGCCGTGCAAGCGCAGGACCCGCAAGTACGCATGATCGAAATCAAGATGAGTCAGGGCGCCAAGCCCGGTCATGGCGGGATTTTGCCCAAGCACAAAGTCACCCGGGAAATCGCCGACACCCGTGGCATCCTGATGGGCGAAGACTGTATTTCACCGTCGCGCCACAGTGCATTTTCCACGCCCATCGAGCTGATGCACTTCATCGCCCAACTGCGTGAGCTGTCCGGCGGCAAACCGGTGGGTTTCAAGTTCTGCCTGGGCCACCCGTGGGAATTCATGGGCATTGCCAAGGCCATGCTCGAAACCGGCATCCTGCCGGACTTCATCGTGGTCGACGGCAAGGAAGGCGGTACCGGCGCCGCACCCGTGGAGTTCACCGACCACATTGGCGTGCCGCTGCGCGAGGGCCTGCTGTTCGTGCACAACACGCTGGTGGGCCTGAACCTGCGCGACAAGATCAAGCTCGGCGCCAGCGGCAAGATCGTCAGTGCCTTCGACATCGCCAGTGTGCTGGCCATCGGCGCCGACTGGGCCAATTCGGCGCGCGGCTTCATGTTCGCCATCGGCTGCATCCAGTCGCAGTCCTGTCACACCAACAAATGCCCGACCGGCGTGGCGACCCAAGACCCGCTGCGCCAACGGGCGCTGGTGGTGCCGGACAAGGCCCAGCGGGTATTCAACTTCCACCGCAACACCCTCCATGCCCTGGCGGAAATGCTCGCCGCCGCCGGGCTTGATCATCCGTCGCAGCTGTCGGCCAAGCACTTGGTGCGCCGCATGTCGGCAACCGAGATCAAATTGTTCTCGCAGTTGCATGTGTTCCTCAAGCCGGGCGAGTTGCTCACCGGCGAGGTGAACGGCGAGTTCTATTCGCGGATGTGGCAGATGGCGCGGGCGGACAGCTTTGAGCCGCATGAGGTGGCCGCTGCCTGATTCATCCAGTGAATGCCTGCCCGGATGCCGGGCAGGCCATCGAGACATTCGGTAATACCCAGCCTTTGCAATTGCCTACAAATACCGCCAACCTGCGCCCGCCCGACGCGCGCATACGAAAACGCCCGCGCTCGTTAATCTATATTCAACAACTTGTTCAAGAGCCCGCAGCCATGCTGAACGGACGCGACCCGCGCATCGATTTTTTTCGGGGCCTGGCGTTGATCTTCATATTCTGGGATCACGTGCCCCACAACCCCCTGGCCCATGTCACCGTGCAGAACTTCGGGTTCAGTGACGCCGCCGAAATCTTCGTCTTCCTGGCCGGCTACGCGGCGGTGCTGGCGTACGGCAAGATCCTGCAGCGCGATGGCTACTTCATTGCCTGCCTGAAAATCCTGCGCCGGGTGTGGACGCTCTACGTGGTGCATATTTTTCTGCTGGCGCTGTTGATGGGCATCGTGATTTTCGCCAACAGCCATATCGAAACCCGTGACCTGGTGCAGGAGATGGGCCTGGAGTATTTCCTCAACAATACCCAGCAGGCCCTGGTCGATGAGTTGCTGCTGCGCTTCAAACCCAACCTGACCGACCCGTTGCCGCTGTATATCGTGCTGATTCTCAGCCTGCCCCTCACGCTGCCCTTGCTGTTGCGTGTGCCGAGGGTGGCAGTGGCCATTTCTGTGACGGTCTACCTGCTGGCGCCCTGGCAGGGCTGGAACCTGCCGGCCAGCAACGGCGGGGTGTGGTATTTCAACCCGATCACCTGGCAATGCCTGTTTATCCTTGGCGGCGCAGCGGCCTTGCGTGCGGCGCGCCCGGTTGAACAGCGCCCGCTGCTGCGTCAACCGTTGTTCATCGCGGCGGCGGCTTATGTGGTGACGGCGTGCGTGATCACCCTGTCGTGGCGCTGGCCCGACGTGCACGATGCGTGGATGCCGCGCCTGCTCGGCGAATGGCTGTACCCCATCAGCAAGACCGACCTGTCACCCGTGCGCTTGCTGCACTTCCTGGCGCTGGCCTATGTCACCGCGAAATTGCTCCCCGGTGTCGGCTGGACGCAACAGTGGCTGGCACGGCAACTGGCGCGAATGGGCCGCTACTCCCTGGAAGTATTTTGCCTGGGCGTGGTCCTGGCGCCGTTGGCGGACATGGTCAACGCGCTGACCGGCGATACCTTCGCCATGCAGGTATTCACCGCGCTGGTGGGGGCCGCGATGATGATTGCGTTTGCCGCGTGGCTGGACTTCAACAAGCAACTGGATCAGCGCAGGGCCACTGCGCTTCAGCCGCCGGCTGTCTAGCACAACGCTGTAGCGCCCAACCGTAACCACGATGCGAAGCGAGCCGCTCTTGCTCTTGATCTGCTTTTGATCCTAGGCGCCCCGTTAAACCACGCTGGCCGAACGCAGGCTTGAATC